>CAIRMO010000042.1 GCA_903879705.1 uncultured Candidatus Competibacteraceae bacterium
AGAAAACACAAACAAATTTAAAATCAATATGTTGAATTTAAGGAGGAGTGATTTTATTGGTCGATCCGAGTTTCTCTCGATCCTTATATGCCAATATAAATCAATGTCTTATGAATACCGGGAACTCCCAAAGAGCCTTCTTGTCGATTCACCTCAAATGCTCACCGGAGATCGAAGTATGTTCAGAAAAGTTCTGATCACCCTAATCACCTTAATCACCCTGACCGCCCTGCTCACCGCCGTTTCCCCGGCACAGGCCGCGCAGAAGCTGATTTTGGGACACGTTGGCGTCAGAGACAGCGCCCACGAACTGGCAGCCACCACGGTCATTACCCAGATCGAACGCCGGCTGCCGGGCCGGTTCAAGATCGAGAACAAGGGCGGCAGCACCTTGGGGGGCGAGGTTGATATTTGGGAAGGCATGAAACTGGGCACGGTGGATCTGGCGATCCTGACCACGGGCGCTATCACCCCCAGCGTGCCACCCTTGGGCGTCCTGAGCGTACCCTTCCTGTTTCGCGACGCTGACCATGCCGGCCAGGTGCTGAACGGGCCGATTGGCCAGGAACTGGGCGTCAGCCTGGAGCCGCACGGCGTCATTTTTCTTGGCTTTGCCGAGCATGGCTTTCGCCACCTCAGTAATTCCAGGCGTCCGGTGCAGCGCCCCGAAGACATCGCTGGACTGAGAATTCGCGTCATCCCCAACCCGATCTATGAGATGACTTTTAAGGCGCTGGGTGCCGAGGTCGTGCCCATGGCCTGGCCGACGGTGTACGGCGCACTCGACGACGGACGGATTGATGGTCAGGAAAACCCCCTGCTGACCTTCTCCGGGAGTCACTTTGAGCGGGTGCAAAAGCATCTTACCCTGACCGGGCATATTTATTCCGGCCTGGTCATCGTGGTCAATGCCGGGATCTACCACAAGATGCTGCCTGATGAGCGCCTGGCGTTGCGCGACGCCGCGCATACGGCAGGCGTGGAGACCCGACCGATCCTGGTGGCCAGAGATCAAGCGATTGTCGCCGAACTCCGCGAAAAAGGCGTCGCCGTGGTGGAGAGCGTGGATCGCCCCGCTTTTGTCAAAGCGGTGGAATCCCTGTGGCCGGAATGGGAAAAGCGCTTCGGTGCCAACCTGCTCCAGCGCATCCGTGAAACCCAATAGCTCCTAGCCAACCATGTTGAATCGTATCGATCGGGCTTTGTCGCGGTTGGACATTGCCCGCCGTACCCTGGGCGGATTTTCGGTGGTGGTGGTGCTGATGACCGCGCTCGCCCTGGCCTCCTGGTGGCAATTGATGGCGATTGAAGCCGGGATTGTCGAGGCGGAGACCACCATGCAGGCCGAGGTTGCCTTGAACGAAATCAGCATGGGACTGGCAGACTTGAGCGATTCGTCCCGGCGCTTCCTGCGCTCGCGCAATGTGGCCGACATGGCCGCGGCCCGAGCTGCCAGCGCAGAGATGCGGGCGGCGCTGGATCAGGCGATTGACCGGTTCGCGGCGGTGGCTATTGTGCGTCAGCAGGGACCGCTGATCCGCAAACGTCTGGCGGCGCAGTTCCTGGCGCTTGAATGGGCCGCTCGGGTAACGGAATATCAAAGCCGATTTTTCGATGAATTTCTTGCTACAGCTTCGCCATTGGCCAATCTCTTTCGCGCCCTGAGCGATGCCGCGATTAATCTGGGGACGAAGGAAGACGCCAGCGTCCTCGTCGATTTGAGTACCAAGTACTACGAAAGCCGGGCGGCGGTGGCCCGTTTTGCCATGACCCTGCAACCGAACGACCTGGAAAGCGCGCACCAGGAGCTGGATCGTTTCATCATCGCCCTGGCAGGGTATCAGCCGTCCGGCCCGGCACACGTCGATCAACTGTTTGCCGCCGCTGCCGCCAAAACCCCCCCTTACACTGCCGCTGCCCACGGGATTTTTACGGCCATTCAATCCAGGCTCAAGGCCGGGGGGGAAGTGATTCAGGCCACCCAGCGCATGGAGGAGGTGATGGGCGCTGTCAAAGAGGCGTTTACCACGTTGCGTATCCAGACGACGAACGCCCAGTTGCTCAAGATCAAGGGACTCAAGCACCTGTTCTTGCTGGCGGCGACCGCGGCCATCCTGCTGGCGGTCGCGCTGACCTGGCTGATTGGCGGGTCGATTTCGCGACCGGTACGGCGCATGACCTCCGCCATGCGCAAACTCGCCGCCGGCAATCTCATGATCCAGGTGCCGGCGCTGGACCATCAGGACGAAGTAGGAGCGATGGCCGCCGCCGTTGAAGTATTCCGCCAGAGCGCGTTGAAGCTGGACGCCACGCAATACCAATTGAAGGCCACCACGGAGCAGGCTAAAGCGGCCAACCGCGCCAAGTCAGTCTTTCTGGCCAACATGAGCCATGAAATCCGTACCCCGCTGAACGCCATTCTCGGCTTTGCTCAAGTGCTGGGACGAGACCCGGGCATGAATAAGACTCAACGGGACAGCCTGACCACCATCCAGCGCAGCGGCGAACATCTGCTGACCCTCATCAATGACATTCTCGATATGGCCAAGATCGAGGCTGGCCGGATGACTCTCCAGACCGCCCCCTTCGACCTCGCAAAGCTGCTGACGGAGACTGAGGGGCTTTTCCAGCACCGCGCCCATGACCGCGGATTGATCCTGACCGTCGAAGCGTCAGGACTCCCCCACAGGGTGGACGGGGACGAGATGAAGTTGCGCCAGGTCCTCATCAACCTGATCGGCAATGCCGTCAAGTTTACCCATGCCGGGAGCGTAACCCTGCGGGTCGAAGCCGTCGGTACTGACAGGATCCGCTTCAGCATCACCGATACCGGGATCGGGATCACTCCGCAGGAATTGCCACGCCTCTTTGTACCCTTCACCCAGACGGAATCCGGTCGGTCGGTACAAGGCGGAACCGGACTCGGTCTGGCCCTGAGCAGCCAGTTTGTCCGGATGATGCGGGGGGAATTGACCGCGGAAAGCACAATCGGTCGGGGCAGTTGCTTCTCCTTCTCCGTGCCGCTTCGGGCGGTGGAGACCGTGAAAGAACCGACCTCCCGCCGCAGCGCAGTCCCCGTGATCGGCCTGGTGCCGAATCAGCCGGTTTGCCGGATTCTGATCGTGGATGACCTGCCGGACAACCGGGCACCGCTCCTCGCATTGCTGAAGGGGTTGAATCCACAACCACCGGTGCTGGACTTCCGGGAGGCGGCTGATGGTCAGGAGGCGGTCGCGATCTGGGAAGAGTGGCAACCCCAGGTCATCTTCATGGACATGCGGATGCCGGTACTGTCGGGCGAGGAGGCGACCCGCCAGATCAAGGCGCGCATGGTGGCCCAGCCTGCGGCAGTCAGGAGCGTCATCGTGGCGCTCACCGCCAGCGCCTTCGCCATCAACCGCGACCGTTTTCTGGCCTGCGGCTGCGATGAATTTGCCCGCAAACCGTTTGTGGCCGAGGAACTGTTCGCCATTCTGGAACAGCGCGCTGGCCTCCGGTTCATCCGGGCCGCTGCATTACCGGTCAACGAGGATCGGTTGTCTCTCGGTGCGCTGGCTACCCAGTTGGCGGCCTGCCCTGATGAATGGCGCACCCACTTGAAGGATGCCGTGAGGCTGGGTGATTTTGACCGGATCACCGAACTCGTAGAGCAGCTTGGCGACCCTGATGTTGCGCTCCCCGCCGCCTTGGCGCGGTGGGCCTACGACTACGACCTGGAGGCATTCACGATTCTGTGCAATCGGGCTGAAGGCCAAGGCGACCCAGCGTAGCACGCGCTTCCAGCCCCTGTTGAAACAAGCAAGGTGCCCATTCCACTGAGAATCACTCTGGCTAAGGCGGCGGTTTGTGTTGAAGCGGAATCCGCTATGCTTGATCGCAACCTCCCTCCCACCGGCTGCGTTAAATGGACTGGAACCGTCTGCTCTCCCGCGCCCGTCCGGGCTTGTCCCGCCCGCATCCCGACAGCGAAGCCCGCACCGATTTTCAGCGCGATTTTGACCGTATCGTGTTTTCCTCGGCGTTCCGGCGCTTGCAGGATAAAACCCAGGTTTTCCCGCTTTCCAAAAGCGACTACGTCCGCACCCGCCTGACCCACAGCCTGGAAGTGTCCAGCGTCGGGCGCTCGCTCGGCACCATGGTCGGCGACAGCGTCATCCGCCGTCATGACCTGAAGGGCGTCTATCCCCAGGATTTCGGCGCGGTGGTCGCCGCCGCCTGCCTGGCCCATGACATCGGCAATCCCCCGTTCGGTCACGCGGGGGAAGACGCGATCCGGCTGTGGTTCACCACATCCAGCACCGGCCAGACCGTGCTGGAGGCGTTGCCCGAAGCGCAACGGCAGGATTTCCAGCGGTTCGAGGGTAACGCCCAAGGGTTCCGCATCATCACCCGCTTGCAAAGTCCGGATAATCCGGGCGGGATGCAACTGACCTGCGCCCTGCTCGGCGCATTCACCAAATACCCCCGCGCCGCCTGGCTGCCCACCGCCCCGCCGCCGGGCGTCGCCTTCCGCAAATTCGGCTTTTATCAGGATGATCGTGCGCTGTTCGCCGAAGTGGCTGGCCAACTGGGACTGGACGAGGTGTTGCCCGGAGCCTGGAGCCGGCATCCGCTGGCGTATCTGGTCGAGGCCGCTGACGATATTTGTTACCGGATTATTGATGTCGAGGACGCTTTCCGGCTGCAACAACTGCGCTTCGAGGAGGTGCGCGATCTGCTGCTGCCGCTGACCGGCGAAGCTGAACGGGCGGAACAGAAAATGGCGCATCTCACCCGGTCCCGCGAGAAAATCGAGTACCTGCGGGCCAAAGCGATTGGCGCGATCATTGATCAGGCGCAGCAGTGCTTTATGGACAATGAAGACGCGATTCTGGCTGGCGCTTTTCGTGGGGAACTGCTGGAGGAGATTCCCGCCGCGGCGGCCATGCAGGCGCTCAAGGACTGCGGCGAGACTCAGGTTTACGTTTCGCGGCCGGTGGTGGAAGTCGAAGCGGCGGGGTTTGAGGTGCTGGGCGGCTTGCTGGAAGCCTTGATCACCACGGTCAACGACCTCGCTGATCACGGCCCCAATGCTTCATCCAAGAGCCGGATGCTGGTTCACCTGATCCCGGAATCGTTTATTGGCCCCGGTCGCCGCCCGGTTGCCGACCTGTACCGGCGTGTGCTGGCGATCACCGACTTCGTTTCCGGGATGACCGATTCCTATGCGGTGACGCTGTTCAAGAAACTGACCGGGATTTCCCTCTCGACCGGTTGATCAGTCCCGATCCTGGATCAACGGCACGAACACCACCGGCAACGCGCTGCGGCTGAATACAACACCTTGCGGGTCCTTGTGGATCACCCGCAAATCCTGGGTGTACCCCGGCTCCCCCACCGGAATCACCAGTCGCCCGCCTGGTTTCAGTTGTCGCACCAAGGCTGGCGGAACGTCCGTCGCCGCCGCCGTCACCATGATCCCATCGAACGGCGCGTACTCTTCCCAACCTTGACCGCCATCGCCAACCCGGATTGCCACATTCTCAATGCCCATCTCCCGCCAGCGTTGCGCTGCCGCCTCGGCCAGTTCGGGAATCCGCTCGACGGAATAGACCTGCCGCGCCAGTTGTGCCAGCACTGCGGTCTGATAGCCCGACCCCGCGCCGATCTCCAGAATCGTCATTGCCGGATCAAGGGCCAGCAATTCGGTCATCAGCGCCACGATAAACGGTTGGGAAATGGTCTGGCCGCGGCCAATCGGCAACGGCATATCGGCATAAGCCCAGCCCCGCTGTTCGTCCGCCACGAACCGGTGCCGGGGAACCGTCGCCAACGCTTGGCGTACCGGCGCACTCAAAGCCGGACAGCCGGTGACCGCGCCGGTTTCGCGGATTTCCGCCGCGACCCGGTTTAATAGCGTCTGCCACGCGGCTTCAAGCCCGGCGGCTAAACCATCGACCATGACGTTCTCCTAATCGCGCTGGCCGGCGCTGAACCGCCACTGCCGGCGTCAAAATCCGGGCCACCAGATCGCCCCGTCGCAAGAATGGCTGCCGGCGCAGGCTGGCCAGTAAACCCGCAACCGGCGCCAAGACCTGCTTTTGGATCCCGCCGGTGAAGCTGTCGTAAATTAGCCCCAGAACCTCGCCGGCCTGTATCCAGCGGCCTACCTCCAGGCGCGAGGCCAACAGACCGGACTGTTCCGCCACGACGGTCACCACTTGTTGCAAACCGAAATAGCGCAAATCCTCGTCATCATC
This sequence comes from uncultured Candidatus Competibacteraceae bacterium, assembly GCA_903879705.1. Classification (GTDB taxonomy): domain Bacteria; phylum Pseudomonadota; class Gammaproteobacteria; order Competibacterales; family Competibacteraceae; genus RXIV01. The sequence continues at coordinate 6,240 of CAIRMO010000042.1, forward strand.
CACTGGCCGCAGGCCACTGACGGTGCCGGTGCGATCCAGAAACGCCGCCAGGGCACGAAACAGGGTTTCGCAATGGCCGGTTTGCAAACGGCCCGCCTGGCCGGCGTGAATCACGAAATTCTCGCCGCCATGCGCCCGCCAGGCCCGCACCAGCCCGGAGGCGGCATCATCGATCGCTGGCCGTTCGATCACCGCCGGCAAGCCAAACAGACAGGCGCTGGCCCGTTCATCATCGCTGGGCGCATACAACCGCACCTGCGGCATTTCTTCGATCGCCGGGGCGGACGAGTGAAGATCCACCCGGTAATACGCGGCCCGAATCAGCGCCGCGACCGTATCGGCCATCGCCCCGTCCAGACTGCGACGACGGGCAACGACTCCCAACTGTTTTTGACGCGGGATTGTAGCTATCGCTGAATGGGCATCCGGCATCGCGGGAATGATCACGACCCGTTCCCGCAGGCGCAGACCGTCCTGTTCGCCGGACTCGATGCTTTGCAGGAACGCGGCCAAGCGCGTCAGCACGAACATCCCGTTCAGTTCGTTACCATCGAGATTGGTGACCAAGGCTAATCTTGGCGTGCGCCCGCCTGGACCGAGGTCGCAACAGCGCAGCACATTTTGGTCTGGTATCTGCGCCGCCGGTTTGGAGAACTGGTTATTGATCAAGATCCACTCCCGCCATTTGCATCGTTGTTTGAATCACGAAGCCACCCTCGAAGCATAGTCCAGCCGGCCAGTTTCACAGGATGAATTTCGCACGGTGAATGTTGCCACCGGGCCAGCGCCCCGCCACCAAAAACTTTCGTCTTAATGTTGCATCGCAACATAAATCCCGCTATATTGCGCTGCAACAAAATTCATCAACGCTCGACTCAAAGGAATCCGTCATGGTCATCAACCTGTTCAGTAAAGCCCTCGAAACTCCGCAAACCTTGCCCGCATCGGTCGTCAAAGTTAATAAGCTGTTCGTCGAGAACCTGGAAAAAATGATGCTGTTCCAGATGAACGCCCTCAAATCCTATCTGGACATCGGCTTTAACCAGATGAAAGCCGCCGCTGAAATTAACGATGCCAGAAGTCTTCAGGATTTCTACCAGCGCCAAGCCGCGATTGCCCAGACCGTGCAGCATAAAATGATGGGCGATGCCAAGGCCATGACCGCGTTGGCGAGTCGCTTCAAGGGTGCAATGGGCGGTCTGACCAAGGCCACCCTTGACGACGTGCTGCTCAAAGCCGCCTGAATGGATTCCCGTCTTCACCGCCGCCCCGCCTGCCGGGGCGGTTGTCGTTTCGATGCCTGATTCTCCGGCTCCGCTACCCGTTATCTCCGTTGCCGTTGCCGATCCCCTGCTGGCGGCGGAATTACAACTCCCCCTGCTGACCGATCCCACCGTGCCCGGTTTTACCCACTGGCTGGTGCTGACCAACGACCGGCTGGAATTGCGGGAACTCGCTCCTGACGCGCCAGGCCCGGTCTATGTTGATTTTCTCAGCGGAACAGCAGCGCACCGACGCCGGTTTGGCGGTGGCCGCCAGCAGCCGCTAGCCCGGGCAGTCGGTTTGAAAGGCAACGCCACGCTGTCGGTGATCGACGCCACAGCCGGATTGGGCGGAGATGCCTTCGTCCTCGTTGGTCTGGGCTGTACCGTGCGCCTGGTCGAACGCTCGCCGATCATCGCCGCACTGCTGCGCGACGGCTTGCGCCGCGCCATGCAGGATCCGGTCATCGGTCCGCTGGTCAAGGAACACCTGAGCCTGTGCATCGCCGACAGCCGGGATTTTCTCCAGCGGCTGGACGAAACTCAGCGTCCCGAGGTCGTCTACCTTGATCCGATGTACCCACCCCGGCGGAAAACCGCGCTGGCCGGCAAAGAAATGCGGCTGTTGCGCCAGGTCGCCGGCGCTGATCCGGATGCGCCAGCATTGCTGGACGCGGCGCTGACCTGCGCCCGGCGGCGCGTTGTGGTCAAACGACCCCGGCGGGCGCCCACCCTGATCGGTCCACCGCCCACCCTGCACATCATCGCCCCCAATACCCGCTTTGACGTGTATCTGCTCCAGCGCGGCTGATCCCTGCGCTCAAATACTCCCGCCCGCCTCGCCCATGACAATGGGAAAAGTGAAGAAAAAGATGACGGGCGGGCTGAGAAACCCCGCCTGTTCCTGTAGACTTTTTGTTTTCCCCCAAAGCGACACCAAAAAAACGCATCCGAACAGGAGGCCATGATGGTCAGCTACACTACCGAATCCATCCGCAATATCGCCTTGGCCGGGCATGGCGCGGCCGGTAAAACCACGCTGGTGGAATCAATTCTGTACCACGCCGGCAAGCTCGCAGCCCCCGGCGCGGTGGAAAAGGGCAACACGGTCTGCGATTTCGACCCGCAAGAGAAGGCGCATCAGCATTCGCTGGACTCCGCGCTGGTCCATCTCGACTATCAGGGCGCGCATATCAATCTGATCGATACCCCTGGTTTTACCGACTTCATCGGCCAGGCGATTGCGGTTTTACCTGCCGTGGAAACGGTAGCGGTCGTGATCAACGCCCAGACCGGTATCGAGGTGATGACCCAGCGAATGATGGAACGCGCCGCCGAGCGCCGGCAGTGTCGACTCATCATCGTCAACAAGATCGACGCCGAAAATGTCGATTTGCCCGGCCTGCTGGAGCAGATCCAGGACAGCTTTGGCAAAGAATGCCTGCCGATTAACCTGCCCGCCAACGGTGGCGCCAGCGTGGTGGACTGCTTTTTCAACCCCGCTGGTGACAGCGATTTTTCCAGCGTTGCCGCCGCCCACTCGGCTCTGATTGACCAGGTGGTCGAAATGGACGAGGCGTTAATGGCGCTGTATCTGGAACAGGGCGATGAATTGCAGCCGGACCAGCTTCATGCGCCGTTCGAGAAGGCGTTGCGCGAAGGCCACCTGATCCCGATTTGCTTCGTCTCGGCCCGCACCGGGACCGGGGTGAAGGAACTGCTGGAGGTCTTCATCAAGTTGTTGCCCAATCCGCTCGAAGGCAATCCTGAACCCTTGGTCAAGGGCGAAGGCGCAGGGGTGGAAGCATTGCGGGTGATTCCCGATTCCAGGCAACACGCGGTCGCGCATGTGTTCAAGGTGGTGATTGACCCCTTCATCGGCAAGCTGGGCATTTTCCGCATTCACCAGGGCAGTATCACCAAGGACAGCCCACTGTTGATCGGTGATGGACGCAAACCATTCAAGGTCAATCATCTTTTTCATCTATACGGCAAGGAGCATCCCGAAGTCACTATTGGCATTCCCGGCGATATTTGCGCGGTCGCCAAGATCGACGAGATTCATCGTGACGTGGTGCTGCACGAATCCCATGATGAAGATGAGCTTCACCTGCGCCCGTCGCACTTCCCAACCCCGTTGTTTGGGCTGGCGATTCGTGCGGCCACCCGGGGCGACGAGCAAAAGCTGTCCGACACCGTCCACAAGTTGCTGGAGGAAGACCCCTGTCTGGCGCTGGAACACAACGCTCACACCAAGGAAACCGTGCTGCGCGGCCTGAGCGATCTGCACCTGCGCCTGACTCTGGAAAAGATGCAGCAACGCTATAACATTCAGGTGGAAACCAAGCCGCCTAAGATTGCCTACAAGGAAACCATCGGCCAGATGGCAGAAGGCCACCATCGGCACAAAAAGCAAACCGGCGGGGCGGGGCAGTTCGGCGAGGTCTATCTGCGGGTTGAACCGTTGCCGCGCAACGCCGGCTTTGAGTTCGTCAGCGCAGTGGTCGGCGGCACCATTCCAACCTCGTTTCTGCCGGCGGTGGAAAAGGGCGTCCGTGAGGCCTTACAGGAAGGCGTGATCGCCGGCTATCCGGTGCAGGACGTGCGGGCTATTGCCACTGATGGCAAATATCACCCGGTCGATTCCAAGGAAATCGCCTTCATCACGGCCGGGCGGGAGGCGTTCTTTGATGCGGTAGCCAAGGCCCGGCCACTGGTGCTGGAACCGATCATCAATCTGGAAGTACGGACTCCGGCGGATTGCGTGGGCGCGATTACTGGCGACCTGTCCAGTCGGCGCGGGCGGATTGCCGGGACCGACGCCGGGCCGCGCGGGATGAGCATCATCAAGGCGCAAGTCCCACTGGCCGAACTGGATGGCTATGAGTCGCAGTTGAAATCGATGACCGGCGGCCACGGTTCATACAGCCTTGAGTTGAGTCATTACGATCCGGTGCCCAGCGACATCCAGCAGAAACTGCAAAGTGCGTACAAGAAACAGCAGGAAGGTTGATTGACCAGCCACGGGCCGGGTATCGCCCCGGCTTGCCGGCTGAAACCTTGTACAACGCTGGGTTGCAAAAACGGGTAACGACCACGGTCGTTTTTATACCGAATATCTGTTAGGCTTGCATCAAAGTGTTCTATAGGGTGTAGTGGAATCCCGATTTTAAGCCCCTCAATATTTTTGGAGAAACTCGCTATGAGCAACAACGTGCTGGCTAAACTGGTGGAGCAGTATCAAAACTTCCTGGAATCGGCAATCAAGGCTAATCAATTGTCCGTCGCTAACATGGAAGCCTTGATCAAGTTTCAGATGAATGCATCGGTATCGCGTCTGCAATCCTATATGACCTTGGCGAAAGCCGCCGCTGATATCAACGATATGGCTTCTTACCAGACGTTCCTGGCCAGTCAGGCTGAAACCGCTTCAAGCCTGCAACACAAATTCAGCGACGACGCCAAGACCCTGGCTGACCTGATGGGCGAATTCAAGGCTGAATACGAGCAACTGATGCGGGACCGTTCGCCTGCCACCGACGAGAAACAGCGTTCCTGATCTCACTTTCCAGCCAGCGCCTGTTCACAGGCCTGGCGCACCTTATCATCAAAGCAAACCAGATAAACCGTTTCAATCTGCTCATCAGTCGCCAGAAAGCGGCGCACCTCCCGCACTGCAATCCGCGCCGCATCCGGCAACGGGTAGCGGTACACCCCGCAACTGATGGCAGGAAAGGCGATGCGGCGGACTTTATGCGCCACCGCCAGTTGCAGGCTGTTGCGATAGCAGGCCGCCAGCCATTCCGGCTCGCCCCGGTCGCCGCCCTGCCAAATCGGACCGACCGTATGGATCACATATCGGGCTGGCAAACGATAGCCGCGGGTGATTTTGGCCTGTCCGGTGTCACAACCGCCCAAGGTGCGGCATTCGGCCAGTAATTCCGGCCCCGCAGCGCGATGAATGGCCCCGTCTACTCCCCCGCCGCCTAACAGCGAACGGTTGGCGGCATTCACAATGGCGTCCACCGCCAATGCGGCGATGTCCCCCGAAGTGAGCTGGATTCGGTCGGAATTCGCGCTCATCTCAAATCTCGATCAAATCAAAATCGCTCTTGGACGCGCCGCACTCGGGACAAACCCAGGTCGACGGCACCTCCTCCCAGCGGGTGCCCGGCGCAATGCCGTCTTCGGGCCAGCCCTTTTCCTCGTTGTAGATCAACGCGCAAATCAGACAGATATATCTTTTCATCGGACTTTGCCTTCAGGTTGAAACAGGTTGAAGTAAGGGGAGCGGCGTCAACCCGCCCCACGCCGGTATAACCAGACCGCGACCAGCAACAACCCGTTCCCGGTCAGCCAGGCATCAGTTTGCGCCAAGATCAGCACCCCACCCACGAGGCAAGCGGCAGCAACAATCGCGCTGCGCAACCCGGCCAGCGGATTCACGGTCGCCGGAGCCGGACGCTCCAGCAACCGGGCTGATTGCGCCAGCCATTCCGGCAACCGGCTGACAAAATCCAGCAATTCCGGGCCATTGCGCCACAGTTCGCGGGTCAGCCGTCCCACTTTGAACTGGGCGCGGAAAATGGCCACGATATGGGTCCGCGATAGCGCCACCACGTCCAGCTCCGGATCGACCATCCGCCCGACGCCCTCAAACGTCACCAGCGCCTTGACCATCAGCACCAGCTCCACCCGGAAATATATCCGGTAGCGCCCACCCAGTTGCATCGATTCCAGAATCAGCCGGGCGATACTGAAATCACCGCGATGGGCGCGGAGCAGGAACCGCCGCGACAGTTCCACCACCGCCCGCCGAAACTCGTCCGGATGACCGCCCGGCCCAACCCGGGCCATCCCGCCAAGATGCTGCGCCGCCTTTTCGACATCACCGCTGACCAGCGCATGGTAGTAATACAGCAACCGCCGCCGGGTCTCGTCCTCAAACCGCCCGACCATCCCTAGGTCCACAAAGCCGATCCGCACCGACGGGCCGGGCAGAATCAGCAGGTTACCGGCATGCAGATCGGCGTGAAAAAACCCGTATTGATACAGCATCCGCAAAATCGCCTGCGCCCCCAAGTTGACTACCTGCGCCCGATCCAGCGCGCTGAGGTCGAAAGTCGCCGGCGCGCCGGGCTTGAAGCCGTCCAGAAACTCCATCGTCAACACGCTGACGCTGCTCAATTCCCGGTACATGCGCGGAAACACAATCGCCGGGGTGGCGTGAAAACAGGCGGTAAAAATCTCGCCGTTATCGGCCTCGGTGGTCAAATCCAGTTCCCGCACCGTGTAACTGCGAAATTCCTCGATGATGGCCACCGGCTGATAATGCGGCAGCAGCCAGTTCAATACCGCGCCCAAGCCACGCAGCAATTTCAGATCGGCCAGCACCGTCTCGCGCACCCCCGGCTTCAGCACCTTGATCACCACCGCCTGACCAGCGTGAGTCGTGGCCCGATGCACCTGCGCCAGCGAAGCCGAACCGAGCGGCTGCTCCTGAACGGCGCTGAATAACTCCGTCAGGGGCCGCCCCAGTTCCGCTTCGATCAAACCCCGAAGGATCGGAAAAGCCACGGCGGGAGCCTGATCGAACAGATTTTTCAACTCATCCGTGACCGGACGCGGTAACAGATCCTCGCGCACCGCCATAATTTGGCCTAACTTTATATAGGTCGGACCCAACCGCTCGAGCCGGCGGCGCAATTGCGCGGCAAACGGCAAGTGAGCCAGCGCCGGATCCAGCCGGCGTTCTGCCAGAGTGGCGGCGATGTTCAGCAGGCGGTGCCCGCGTTGTTGCTCCGGCGGCAGACTGCGCAAATACGCAATCGCGCCGCCCGCCAGCAGCCCGAGTAATTGGCCGTTGACCGTCAGCCAGCGCTGCCATAACCGCCGCCCGGACGCCAGCGGCTGAAACAGCGGAACGACGGGCGTGGCGGTGGGCGGACGATCATCGGCCATGCGGTGGGCAACTACGGCAGGTGGGCGTTTAGGAAGTTGGGATCAACACGAAATTTGACCGTGGTTGGCAGTATAGCAACCAGGGAGGCGCAAACATGACGGCGCAATCGAATACGGTCCGAGCGGCATTGCCGATCAGCAGCGAGTCGCGGGAATGGGTGAACTATCGCGATGTGACCTGGGCGCGAATGGATACCCCGGAACAGCCAATGGTCGTCAACCTGGTCCTGCTGCTGACCGCGCCGGTGGATCGGGAACGGTTCACCGCACTGCTGCGCGACCGACTGCTGCGCTTCGCCCGGTTCCGGCAACGGCTGGTCCCGCATGGCAACCGCTATCTCTGGATCGAAGACCCGGCGTTCAATCTGGATGCTCATCTGCATTGGTTGCGCCTGCCGGAACCTGCCGATCAACGGGCTTTAGAGGAACGGGTGGGCGAGTTATCCAGCGAACCGCTGGATTTCAGTCGGCCGCTGTGGCGGTGCGTCGTATTGGAAAATTACGGTGCGGGCGGGGCGCTGGTGTTCCGGATTCACCACTGCATCGCCGATGGCGTGGCCCTGCTGCGGGTGTTCCTGACCCTGGCCGACCGGGGGCCGGAACCGGCTTCGCCAGCGGAAACGCTGGAACAGCAGCGGGAACAAGCCCGCTTGGCGGCCAAGACGACCAAAGCCCTGGTTTTACCCACCGGCTGGCGACAACGCCTGCACTGGAGCGCCGCCTTCGCTGGGGCGTTGCTGCGGCAAGCCGTCATGGGACCGGATCGGCGCACCGCGCTGCGCGGGCGACTGACCGGGCACAAACGGGTCGCCTGGGCGGCGCCAATCCCGCTGGCTGACATTGCGGCGCTTCGTCAGCGTTTGGGTGGACGTGTCAACGATGTGCTGCTGACCGCCCTCGCCGGGGCGCTGGGACGCTATCTGCGGGCGCATGGCGAACTGCGGCCCCACCTGACGGTGCGGCTGGTCGAGGCGGTCAATCTGCGCCCCTATCAGGAAGAAATCCGCCTTGGCAACGAATTCGCCGTGATTTTCCTCAAAGCGCCACTGGGCATCGCCGATCCCGCCGAACGGCTGACGGCAGTGCGCGCGCAAACCGATCGGGTTAAAGCCTCCCCGGAAGCGGTAGCGAATCTGGCGCTGATCGATTTCATTGGCCGGCTGCCCACCGGGCTGGAACGGTGGGTACTCCGGCTCTACGGGATGAGAGCCAGCCTGGTGATGACCAACGTGCCGGGGCCGGAATACCCGCTTTATCTGGCCGGGGTGCCGGTGGATCGGGTGCTGGCCTGGGTACCGCAAATTGCCGGCATCGGCATCGGCGTTTGCATCCTGAGTTACGCTGGATCGATCACCGTAGGGATTGCCACCGACAGCGGGGTTGTTGCCGATCCGTGGGAACTGATCGCCGGTTTCGAGGCAGAAATGACCGAATGGTGCGTCATGCCTTAAAATGCGGGGGTTCGCCGGCGATCAGGAAGGAGTAAGGAATGTACGCTGCCTTTTTCGGGTTTGAGCGCAAACCTTTCAAGCCGAAAGATCCGAAAGACTTTTATCGCAACGCTAATTTTGACACCGCTTGCGCTGATCTCCGGGATGCGATTCGGGAACAGCGCGGTTTTGCGCTGCTCACGGGTGAAACCGGGGTTGGCAAGACCTGCCTCCTGCGCCGCTGCATGGCCGAGGCAAGCGATCTCCGGTTGATTCTGCTCCCCGGCGCCGGCCTCGATTTTCCCGGCATCCTGAAGTCATTGTGCGTCAACCTGCAACTGCCGGCTGAATCGCTCAACCCTGAGCAGCAGCAACAACAGGTGCTGAAAACGCTGACCGCACCGACGCGACACCGGCAGATCATCGCCCTGCTCATCGATGATGCCCATCATTTGCGCACCGACGTCCTCGGCCAGTTATGGGAATTTGCACAAACCCCAACGCTTCCCCGCCAGCGCCTGCAGATCGTGCTGGCGGGGTTGCCAGACATCGAGGGCAAGCTGCGCCAGCCCGGACTCCAACCGCTACATGCCGGCATTCGGACCCGCTGCCGTCTCGACCGATTGAGCGATAACGAGATCGGGCTGTATATCGCCCATCAATTTAAAGTCGCCGGTTGCCACCACGACCTGCTATCGCCTGCCGCTATCGAGCGGATTGCCCATCACACCCGGGGAGCGCTGCGTTCCATCGCCCTGCTGGTTGATGCGATCCTGATGCTGGCCAGCCTGTATGCCGAACAACTGATCACTCCGGATCTGGTGGATGAAGCCGCCCTGAACTGTTTTCTTGGCGACCGGACCGGCGCAGCCAAAACCGATGCTAACAAGACCTCAACCGGGATCAGTGCGATGGAAACCCCGACAACGCCGCATGTGGTCAGCCCCGATTTCGATCCGGGCTACAGCGAAACAGGCGTTGCCGAGGATGAAACAGCGCTGGACAAGTTTGACTTCGCGTTCGATTTCGATTTTGATTTGGAGGCCACCGCATTCGACGAAGTGCTGGCGCATGCGGCTGCAGTCCCCAAAGCCGCGCCCCTCTCCCCCGCTTCACCGCTACCCCCTGAATCACCGCATTTGGGTCAATTGATTCAGGTACTCAAGGAAATCATTGAAAAATCGGCGCATCGTAACGCCCGGGATCGGGCAGCGCTGCACTATTTTCATCAGCGCTACACCCGGCTGGCCCAAGGCGGCACGGCTGGACAAGTGGCGGAATGTGAACAGCGTTTGGCGCGGCTGGCCGAACGTCAGGCCCCGGCTCTCGTGCATCTGGCGGCGGTTTGGCAACCATCGCCGGGACGACAAGGCTTGTTTTGCGCCCTGCTGCTCAACCCGGGCTGGTGGCAGTGCCGGGAAATCCGTTTGCGGCTGCACGGTTCCGATCTGGCGTTCGCCAATAAGGGGCAACTGCCGCCGTTACGGCTGCTGGATGGCCGGGACGCCCAACCGGTTTACCTGAACTTTCAGACATCTGATGCCAGTTGCGCTTCAACCGCGCTGTATCTGGAGCTTGATCTGCGCGATCACCGGGGCGAATGGCGCGCATTCAATAGTCAGAGTGGGATCAGGCTGGATTTTTCCGGGCGGACGGAAACCGATCCCGTCGTTGCCGGACCCGCCTTTGATCAGTTCTGTCCAGAGTCGCCAGCGGAAGCGGATGCCGCTGGATCATGGGCTGCGCCCGATCTGAGGGACCCTGGTGGTCTCGCGAGTACCCTGCCGCTGGAGTTGACGACCGATCCAGAGCGAACGGGCCAATTACAGACCAGCGCTGTGCCCGGCGAAGGCATTGAACGCGGGACGCTGTTGACCCGCGCCTTACTGCTGGCCGCCGATCCGGCCCAGACGCCGGCCCGGATCGAGCTGGTGTCGCGCCCCTTTATGGTCTTCGGTCGTCATGGCGCCGGGATGCAGGCCGGATTCGGCGATTTTACGCTGGGTTTCGTCCCCGAATATGGCCGGATCTCTCGCCTGCACTGTGTGATTTGCGCGTTGGGCGACCAGTTGGCGCTGATGCCGGCCAGTGACCAGGGGCAGACGTTTACCGGACACAATGGTCAGCGGATCGAGCGGGGCCGTTGGGAATTACTGGCGACGGACGATAGCCTGGAGATTGGCAATCTGTACCGGCTGAAGCTGACTCTGGCATGGGATCGCAAGGGCGAGAGCGAACCGCCGGTTTGGGATATCTGCGAGCCGCGTGACAAATTTGGCCACTATCTGCTGGATTTGATTAAAGTGTTGCGGCAACGCGACCAACAATCAAAAAATGAGGAACTGCGGACAGTGCTGGGAACCCGCTATGCCCAATTATTACGGATGCAGGATCGGGTCGCGGCGCTCAACGGGATCGGCAATCCGGGCGCTTTGATTTACGCCCGGTTTGAGCGCGATGATGCCGCCCAGCGGCAGATCGTCCATTACTATGTGCCCAAGTGGCTGCCGATCGGTAATTCCGCCCAGGCCGGCTTGCGGATCGATGCCCGGGGGGTCGCGCCCCACCACGCCGATCTGTTGTTCCGGGACGGGATGTACTGGATTCAGAACCTGGCGGCACCCGGTTCGGTTCAGGTGGGCTGTCATGTGTTGGCCACTAATGAAACGCTGGCGCTGGAAGCGGGTGATGCCCTGACGGTGGGCTCGGCGCAATTCACTTTCGAGGCCTATTGATTCAGGCGTGCAGGGCTAATTTTCACGCGGACAGGGGATCGTCGCCTCAGCCAGAAATCCGCCCAGCTCCGCAGAATGGCCGAGTTGCAACGTCCCGCCATACTGGCTGACGATATCGCCGACAATCGCCAGCCCCAGTCCGTAGCCGGCCCGGGATTCATCGATCCGGGTCCCACGTTGCCGGAGCAGTTCCAGTTGTTCCGGGGGACAGCCCGGCCCGTCGTCTTCAACCCCCAGTCGAAGCTGTTCCCGGTCGGCGTCAACCGTCAGCCGTACCGTGGTCGTGGCCCACTCGCAGGCGTTGTTGAGCAGGTTACCCAGCAGTTCCAGCAAATCATCGCGGTCGCCGGGAAAGGCGCTGTCCGCCGGGACCTGCGCCTCGATCTGCAAATTCCAGCCGCCATGAATCAGGTGCAGGGTCGCAATCAGATCGGCGACCTCCTGATTGAGCAGTACCCGCTGACCGGGAGTGCCCCCGCCGACGATCCGCGCCCGTTTCATTTCGCGTTCGGTCAGTGTGCGAATCTGCTGAATCTGTTGACGCAGGTCCGGCCACCAGGCGGCAGCCGCTTCGGACGGGGGCGGTTGTTCAGCCAGTTGAGTGAGTGCGGTCAACGGCGTTTTTAGCGCATGCGCCAGGTTGCCGAGTGCGTGTCTGGCCCGTTGCTGCCGGTGGCCTAACAGCTCCAGCAACCGGTTGAGTTCCGCTACCAGTGGTCGCACCTCGTCCGGCACAGTGACCGGCAATTGCGGAATTTCCCCTCGCGCCAGCCGGGCCAGTTCACGGCGAATCTGCTCCAGCGGAGCCAGCCCGCGCCGCACGATCAACCGCTGGATCAGGAGCAACCCGCCAAACAGGATCAGCGCCATCAGGCCAAATTGCAGCAACAGCCGGCGGAGACCCGCACTGACCGGGCTGAAGTCCTCGGTGACCAGCAAGGTGACTGACTGGCCCTGCACCGCGACAGCGCGACCAACCAGCAACAGGTCCTGGCTCTGCGGTCCAGTCGCAAAGCTCCGGGTGAAGCGGTCGGCGACGAAGGGCGGCAGCGGCAGCTCAGCATCCCACAGCGACCGGGAATAAATCTCGACCCCAGCGCCCTCGATCCGGTAATAGTGGCCGGAATAGGGTTGGCGAAAAATGGCGCTGATCCGGTCGGTGGCCAGTTGCGGGTGGCCAGCAGCGTCAAATTCCAGCGCCACCAGCAGTGTTTCCAGATCGTGTTCTACCCGGCTGGCGACAAAATCCTCGGCCAGTTGCCGTAGCGAGTAGCCGCCAATGGCGACCGCCAGCACCGTCAGCATCGCCAACACGACGATCAGGCCGGTGGACAGCCGGGTTTGCAGCGAGGTCATCCGGCGTCGTCCCCGAAGACATAGCCCTGGCCGCGCCGGGTGGCGATCAAATCACGGCCCAGTTTGCGCCGCAGCCGGTTGATGTAAACCTCCAGCACATTGCTGTCGCGCTCGGTGTCGAAATCGTAGACATGTTCCGCCAGTCGGGATTTAGACAGCACCCGGCCGGGGTGCAGCATGAAGTAGCGCAATAAGCGAAATTCGGTCCCAGTCAGATCAATCGCTTCGCGGGTAGCGAGAATCCGCACGGTTTGCGCGTCCTCGTCCAGTTCCAGCCCGGCCACCCGCAACGGGCCATGTGGCCGGGCAACGCCGCGCCGCAGCAAGGCTTGTAGCCGGGCGATCAATTCGGCGGTGTGGAACGGTTTGCTGAGGTAGTCGTCGGCACCGGCCTTGAAACCGTCCACTTTTTCGTGCCAGGCATCGCGGGCAGTCAGAATCAATACCGGCAGCGGGTTGCCCGCCGCCCGCCAGTGGCGCAGCACCTCCAGTCCGGGCCGGCCCGGCAAGCCCAAATCCAGGACCGCGACGTCGTAGGGTTCGGAGCCGCCCATAAATTCGGCATCCACGCCATCAGCGGCGACATCCACCGCAAAGCCGGTTTTTTCCAGTTCGAGCCGCAGACGGTCGCTCAGCCCGGCATCGTCTTCAACCAGCAGCAGGCGCATGGCGGATTTTCCGGTTATTTCTGTTCAAGGCGCTGTAGCTCACCGGTGCGGGCATCGTATTCAAATTCCCGCACCGCGCCATCTTCACCCAGCAGTTTGAGGTCGTAGACATAGCGGCCCTGTTCAACTTCCAGTTTCGCTTCCAGCAACTGGCCGTGTGGGTACTGGCGACGATGATTGGCGAGGATGGTTTCCAGCGACAGGATTTGGCCGGCGTTGCGTAACTGACGCAATTGGTGAATTTCGTCGTGATCGCGATCGGCAACCACCGGCCCCGCTATGAACAGGCCGACCGCCAGCAACACTCTGGCGGCGGATTTGAGGAGGAGGCGCATGGATGCGGCTCCGCAGACCGGCCCGGGTTTCAGCCCCGTTTGCGGCCGGTGATCATGGCGAGGGCCAGATTTTCGCGATGCAGCAGGCTTTCCCAAACCACCCCGGTCAAATGGCCGACGACCAGAACCACGGTGAAGTTGGCGAAAAGCTCATGCACCTCTTTGAAAGCGTCAATGGCACTGTCGCTGCTGTCGATCAGCAGACCGGCCAGCGGCCCCAAGCCTTTGTCAGCGCCATACAGCATCAGGCCGGCGCTGACTGTAATGGCCAGACTTAGTAGCAGAACGATGATCATGGCGCCGCCGGCGGGGTTGTGACCGAGATGACGCGGCGCTTGCAGGGTCAGCACCGCTTTGGTGTAAGCAAAGATGGCGCGTGGTCCATACACGAAGTCGCTGAACCGGGCATAACGCGGTCCGACCAAGCCCCAGATCAAGCGGAACAGCAACAGGCCAACGATCGTATAGCCGGCCCAGATATGAAGGGTTTGCAGCGATTCCTCAGACAGGAGCGGCTCGCGGATTTTTTCAAACCAGCCGCTCTGGCTGCAAAAGGCAAAAACAAAGGCGAGAACCAGGGTCCAATGAAACAGGCGGACCAGCGGATCCCAAACCGTGATTTCGGGCGTGGCGCGATCAGTCATGGAGTTAACACTTTCGGTAGGGCCTCCGCCGCCAGGTCGCAGCGGCGGAGGGTAAGGCGTGGAGCTGTAGCTCAGGGATTACTCGCTCTTTTCGCCAACCAGAGCGCCGTTGGCAATCTCGTAGTACACCTCCCACTTCTTGCCATCATCGCCGGTGATTCTGACTTCCCAGGTCTTCTTGCCCTTATAGGTGTCCCCATAGACCTTGGTCACTTTGCCCGGATGCGCCTTAAGCGCCATAGCCGTGGCGTGTTCCTGGGTCATGGTCATGGGCGCGGCTGGAGCAGCGACCGCAGCCGGTGCGGCAACGGGTGCCTCGCCGGCAGCAAAGACGGCAGGCGTGGCAAAGACCGCAACAAGGGCGATGGCGGCGAATAGCGGTTTACGGACGATCATCGAGTAAGCCTCTTCAGGGTGGGTTTGGGGAAAAATCGGCGGGCCGTCGATGTGAACAGGTATTTCTGCCACTGCGACGACCTTGCTGCCCATTATCATAGGTTGTTCGCCTTAACCCAAACTGAAAAGACGGACGTGGCGCAATGGTGCAGTTGCGCGCAGACTTCTCTGACCAATGAAACCACTAGCCGGCTTGAAATCTTGCCCATGTCCAGCATACAACCTGATAACCAATGTTCATTGTTCCCACCGCTCTATGCTCGCACCATCGGTTCCGGGCCGGACGTGGCGCTGGTCCATGGCTGGGGGATGCACTCCGGCGTTTGGGAGGACGTGGTCGAGGCGCTGATCGACGACTACCGGGTGACGGTCATGGATCTGCCCGGCCACGGTTATAGCCGGGGGATTGATGCCGGCCAGACCTTCCCGGAACTGGCTGAGGCGGTCGCCGCGGTCGTTCCTGCGCCGGCAGTCTGGATCGGTTGGTCGCTAGGCGGGCTGATCGCCCAGCAAGTGGGTGTCTCCATGCCGAAGCGAATCAGCCGGCTGGCGCTGGTTAGCAGCACCCCGTGTTTTGTGCAACGCCCAGACTGGCCGCACGCCGTCGCTTTGCCGGTGCTGCGCCAGTTCGCCGAGGAGTTGCGCCAGAACCACCGGGCCGTACTCAAACGGTTTGTTGCCCTGGAAGTCCACGGCAGTGACCATGCCAACGATCAGTATCGCCAACTCAAGGCGCTGCTGTTTCAGCACGGCGAGCCAGACCCGGTGGCGCTGGGCAAGGGCCTGGCGATGCTGGAAAGCGTCGATCTGCGGGCCGAGTTGCCCCGTATCGCCGGTTCGACTCTGCTGTTGATGGGTCAGCGCGATCAACTGACCCCGGCAGCAGCGGGCGAGGCCATGCTGAAATTACTGCCTGACGCCCGGTTGCGGATTTTCGAGCGGGCCGGTCATGCGCCGTTCTTCTCCCACCTGCCGGACTTCATGGCCGAACTGCGGGCGTTTCTCGATGCGTGATAACCACGAAGGCCAGCCGTTTGATCTGGACTTGACCTTGCGGCAGCAGGCGTTGCACCGGGCAGCGGCCCATTATGATGAGGCTGCTTTTCTGCACCGCGAAGTGGGCGGACGGCTGCTGGAGCGGCTGGATTGCCTCAAGTGTACCCCGGAGGTGATTCTCGACGTGGGCTGTGGCACCGGCCAGATTACCGTGGCGTTGATGAAGAAGTACCGCAAGGCGCGAATGATCGGGCTGGAGCTGGCCCCGGCGCTGGTGAGGAAAGCCGGCCAACGGGGATCGTGGTTCCGCACCCTGCATGGCGCGGTCGCCGCCGCCGACGCATTACCCATTACCGAAGCTGGTTGCGACCTGATTTTCTCCAACCTGACCTTGCCTTGGTACCCCGATCTGGATCAGGTCTTCGCCGAGTTTCGCCGGGTGCTTAAACCGGGCGGGGTGCTGCTGTTCAGCACCCTGGGGCCGGACACCTTGATCGAGTTACGGCGCAGTTGGGCCGCCGCCGACCGCTACACCCACATCAACGCCTTCTTTGACCTGCACGATATTGGTGATGCGCTGCTGCGGGCGGGGCTGGCCGAGCCGGTGATGGATGTGGAGCGGCTGACCTTGACTTACCCGGAGGTGGCCGGGTTGATGCGCGATTTGAAGAAGCTGGGGGCGGGCAATGTCACCGCTGGCCGCACCCCCGGTCTGACCGGCAAGGGTCGGTTGCAGGCGATGCAAGCCGCCTATGAGCGGCTGCGCCGTCCCGACGGCTTGCTGCCAGCCAGTTGCGAACTGGTGTACGGCCATGCTTGGGGGCCATTCGCCCATTCGTCCCGCGCCCAGGCTGAAGGCCCGGCGTTTTTCCCATTGTCGCAGTTACGCCGCGGGTCGCCATAACCGACTGTTTTGCAACCCGCACGAAAAGTTCCCTGGCATAAGTCGGTGCTAATTGAATAAACCTTGGAAATTTTAGTAGAATACCGGCGTGACAATTTGCCGCAACCCGTCTGAACTCACCCCGACCTGTTTTTCAGTCCCCATTGAACAGGTCGGAAACCACCACAAAACTCCTCACTTTATGGCTTGCTAAGGAGACTTGGTTATGTCCCAAAGCTCAGCGTTGCCAGCCGAGCAGTACAACTACAGCATCGTCCGCCGGTTTACGATTATGGCGATGGTGTGGGCGGTGCTTGGCATGTGCGTTGGCGTCTACCTCGCCAGCGAACTGGCTTGGCCGTTCCTTAATTTCGATATTCCGCAACTGACCTTCGGGCGGCTGCGCCCGACCCATACCACGATGGTGATTTTCGGCTTCGGCGGCAGCGCCCTGTTCGCCACCTCGTACTACATCGTGCAGCGCACCAGTCAGGCGCGACTGGCCTTCCCGTGGTTGGCCGAGTTCACCTTCTGGGGCTGGACCGGCGGCGTCGCGCTGGGCGTGTTGAGCTATGTCTTCGGCATCACCCAGGGCCGCGAATACGCTGAATTTGAATGGCCGCTGGACATCGCGATCACGCTGGTTTGGGTCTCCTACTTCGCGGTCTATGTTGAAACCCTGCGTCGCCGCAATCAGCCGCATATCTACGTCGCCAACTGGTTCTATCTGGCCTTCATCGTGGCGGTAGCCCTGCTGCACATCTTCAATAATCTGGCGGTGCCGGTCAGCCTGACCAAGTCCTACAGCCTGTTTGCCGGGGTGCAGGATGCGATGACCCAATGGTGGTACGGCCATAATGCGGTCGGCTTTTTCCTGACGGCCGCCTTCCTTGGCATGATGTACTACTTTGTGCCGAAACAGGCGGGTCGGCCGGTCTATTCCTACCGGCTGTCGATCATCCACTTCTGGGCGCTGATCTTCCTGTACATGTGGGCAGGCGGGCATCATCTGCACTGGACCTCGCTTCCCGACTGGGTTTCGACTTTGGCGGCCACGTTCTCGGTCATTCTGCTGATGCCCTCGTGGGGCGGCATGATCAACGGGATCATGACCCTGTCCGGGGCATGGGATAAATTGCGCTCCGATCCGGTTCTGCTGTTCCTGATCACCTCGCTGTCGTTCTACGGGATGTCCACCTTTGAGGGGCCGCTGATGTCGCTCAAGAGCGTCAACGCCCTGTCGCATTACACCGACTGGACGGTCGGCCACGTTCACTCCGGTGCCTTGGGCTGGGTGGCGCTGGTCAGTTTCGGCTCGTTTTATCACTTGATTCCCCGGTTGTGGGATCGAAAGATGTACAGCGATACCCTGATTTACGTTCATTTCTGGCTCGCCACCATCGGCATCGTGCTGTACATCACTTCACTGTGGGTCGCCGGCATTGGTCAGGGTTTGATGCTGCGCAGCTTCGATGACTACGGCAATCTCGCTTACACCTTCATCGAGACCGTCGAGTTCATGCATACCCCGTATGTGTGGCGGGCGCTGGGCGGAGCATTCTTTGTCGCCGGCACCCTGGTCATGGTCTATAACATGGCGATGACCATCGCCCGGCGCCAAGCGGCGGCTGAAACCCAACTGTCGGCCCAGCCGGCGCACGCTTAAGGCGCGGGGAGAGCGATTGCCATGAGACATGAACAGATTGAAACCAACTCCGGCCTGATGCTGCTGTTGATCCTGGTCGTGATCAGCATCGGCGGGCTGGTTGAAATTGTCCCGCTGTTCTACATCAACGAGACGGTTGAGGATGTGAAGGGCGCGGTGCGGCCCTACACACCGCTGGAACTGCGCGGACGCGATATCTACATCCGTGAAGGCTGCTACCTGTGCCATTCCCAGCAGATTCGGCCGTTCCGTGACGAGTGGTTGCGCTACGGCCATTATTCATTGGCGGCGGAGTCGCAATACGATCATCCCTTCCAGTGGGGTTCCAAGCGCACCGGCCCCGATTTGGCGCGGGTGGGCAACAAATACTCCAATCAGTGGCAGGTGCAGCATCTGAACGCGCCGCGCTCAGTCGTGCCGCAGTCGATTATGCCCAACTACCCGTGGCTGTTGCAGACCGATCTGGATTATTCCGATATCGTCGGGCGGATGCGGGCCTTACGCTGGACGGGCGTTCCGTACTCGGTCACTCAGGCCGAATATGACGCCAACGTCAAGATCTTCGGCAAAGCTACCGCGGACCTGCTGGACATCAACCAGGCGCAGGACACGCTGCTGAAACAGGCACGTGACCGGGAATTTGACAGTAACCCGGTCCGCCTTACTGAGATGGACGCGCTGGTGGCGTACCTGCAAGTGCTGGGAACGATGGTGGATTTCACCCAGTACGATGAAGGCTACTTCACCAAATTCCGCTAAAACCTGAACCGCGTCCCCCCGATATCCGGGGGGTCCGAATGGAGGTTTCGCCCGATGTTCGACTGGCTGATGTGGTTCACCCGCATGGACAATTCCAAGCCCTTGGCGTTGATCCTGTTCTTTGGCGCATTCTGCGGCATTCTGATTTATGTGTTCGCCGACAAGCGCCGCGCTCAGCGGCTGGAGTCCTACAAGTACATTCCGCTGGACGATGACAACGATCGGCGCCAATCCGAACCCCGACCGGCGCAACTCCATTCCCAATCCCGCAAGGTCATGGACAATGAGTGACAATACATTGAATGCAAAACAAAAACCCGGCGCGGTTCAGACTACCGGTCATTCCTGGGATGGTGATCTTCAGGAATACACCAATCCGCTGCCGCGTTGGTGGCTGTGGTGTTTTTACGGAACCGTGGTGTTTTCGATTCTCTACTGGTTCGTCTATCCCTCGTGGCCGATGGGCAAGGGTTGGCTGAAGGGCTACGGCACGGTTGATTACACCATCACCGACAAGGCGACGGGCAAGCAACTCGAAAAGAAGGATCAGCCCTGGAATACCCGCGCCCTGTTGCAAGAAGAATTAGGCCAGGCCGCCAATGACCCGAAGCGCAAGGAAATGCTGGCTAAGGTGCAGGCGGCTACTCCCGAGCAAATCGTCCAGAATCCGCAGATGATGGAATTTGTACGCTCAGTCGGCAAAGGGTTATTCGGCGATAACTGCGCGGCTTGTCATGGTCAAGGTGGGCAGGGCGTGGTTGGACTGTACCCAAATCTCACCGACAACGACTGGCTATGGGGCGGCAGCACGGCCAGGATTCAGGAGACGCTGACCTTGGGCCGCAAGGGCTTCATGCCGGCATTTGGCACGGTCCTCAAGCCTGATCAACTGGATGATGTCGCGGAATATGTCCTGACCCTGTCCAATGAAGCCAAGCCCAGCGAAGCGGTCGAGCGCGGCAAGGCGCTTTTTCAGGGCCAGGCTGGTGGTTGCTACGCCTGTCATGGCGCGGACGGTAAGGGTCTTGCTGCTCTTGGATCGGCCAATCTGACCGACAAGATCTGGACGATCGTCGATGTGTCCGCGCAGAAAACCCTGCAAGACAAAAAGACGCAAATTACGAATTTCGTCGCGGTGGGCGTCAACAATACCCGCGTTATGCCCGCCTGGCAGAACCGGCTGACTCCGACCGACATCAAACTGCTGGCGGTCTACGTCCATCAGTTGAGCGGCGCCAAGCAATGATCCGTTTTATCCCGGTTTGAAGTTCACCGGTTTCAATCCATGCTCACCCCCCGCGTTTGGGGGGTGAGTTGTTTATGGGTCATACGATTTCGGCTATTTTGTTTTCCTTAATCGCTGCCGATGACGCCAGATTTCCAGAATTGGTTTCCCAGTGGTAGTCCCAACCCAACGATTGAAGATTTGATTGGATTATCATCCAGATTAGATGCCTATCCCGGTCAAATCTCCCGCTGTTCTAATCACCCATCAGGTGAGTCCATGTCTGACCCAATCGTCCCACTTTATCAGAAACGCATCCCGATCCATCCCCGGTCAGTCAAGGGCCGCTTTCGTCTCCTTAAAACCAGCATTCTGGCGTTAGCGTATATCGTTTATTTCATACTGCCGTGGTTGCGCTGGGATCGGCCCAATGCGCCCGATCAAGCCGTACTTTATGATCTGCCGGGCCGCCATTTCTACATTTTCAGCCTGACGGTGCAGGTGCAGGATATTTTCTGGCTGGCTGGCGTCCTGATTATTTTTGCCATTCTGCTGTTTTTTGTCACGGGTTTGGCCGGACGGGTGTGGTGCGGTTATTTCTGCTTCCAGACCTTGTGGACTGATCTGTACATGATGATCGAGCATTGGGTGCAGGGTGAACGGCCGGCGCGGCTGCGATTGAGCAAAGGGCCGTGGACCCGTGAGAAGCTGACCAAGGTTGGCGGCACCTACGCGATTTGGCTGCTGGTGGCGTTCTATACCGGACTGACCTTTGTGATGTACTGGGTGGACGCGCCGACCTTGGTAGTGGATTTCCTGCTAGGCCGGGCCCCTTCCGCTGCTTATTACACCGTTCTGTTTCTCACCGCTACCACCTTTGTCATGGCCGGACTGGCGCGGGAACAGGTCTGCGTTTATATGTGCCCCTACGCCCGCTTTCAAAGCGCGATGTTCGACCATGACACGCTGATCATCTCCTACGATCAGCAGCGCGGCGAAGGGCTGAAAGGTCGGGCCAGACTGGGCAAGGACCTGAAAATCCGCGAAGATCGGCAAGTGCAAGGGGTGGGCGACTGCATTGATTGCGGCTATTGCGTCCAGGTCTGTCCGGTCGGAATTGATATTCGCAACGGTCTGCAATACCAGTGCATTTCCTGTGCGCTGTGTATCGATGCCTGTGATGTGGTTATGGACAATCAGAAGTGGCCGCGTGGGCTGGTTAGTTACACCTCGGAAAATGCCCTGAATGGCAAAAAAACGACCTTGCTGAAACCCAAGACTTTTGGTTACGGCGTGATTTTGACCACTGCAACTGCCGTATTGATTTGGAGCGTTGTGACCCGATCGCCCTATACAGCAATGGTGGAGCAGATTCGCCAGCCATTGTTCACCCGGCTATCCGACGGCAGCATCCGTAATGTCTACGAGATCAAGCTAAACAACAAGCTGACAGCACCAATGACGGTCGGGATTCGCATTGAAGGATTGGCCGGTGCGACGCTGGACATGGATGGCATGGAGCGCGTCCAACTCGCCCCGCAGGAACGGCTCAAACTGCTGGCTCGCATTCAGATTCCGCCAGTTGCCATTAAGGGTGACGACGGGCATGAACAACATGAAAAGCATGAAGATGAAAAGAATGACGTGGAACGCGCCAAGGTCACGTTCATCGTTGAGGCGCTGGAAGGCGCAACAGCGGAACCGATCCGTCGCAAAGTGCCGTTCTACCAGCCGGACAACGACTAATGCCTGATCTGCTGTTAAGCCTGGCCGTCGGCGCGGGGTTAATCGTCGCCCTCAATCTGGCGCTGATCCGCTTCACCCGCACCAACGCCAAACTGGCCGCCGCCGTAACTGCCCTGATCACGGTTGGCCTGTATGTTCCTTACAGCATCATCCGCTGGCCGGGCGGCGATATCTTTGCTATGCATCTAGCAATTTACTTGCTGGCCGCACTGGTGTGCGGAATGTTGTCAGGCGTCCGCTCCAGCGGCAAGGGCCTGCACTGGGGACCGGCAGCGCTGAGTGGCTTTTTCATCTTCGTGGTGGTCATCGGCGCGATATTCGTGACGATCGCCGAACGTGGCCTCACCTCGTCGTGGGGGCGATGGTTGTTGCCGGATAGTGAACGTGGGCCAGTCAGTTCGATGTTTCCGGGAGTAATTTCGCACAATTATCACCAGAAAGAAGAACTGTATAACGACTATCTACAACAGGTAGAGCGGCAGCGGCGACGCGGTTGGCAAGTGCAGAAAGGCTGGATGACCGATCCAGTAGTGAATCAGCCGGCGATATTCCGGGTGGCGGTGCAAACCCGCGACGGTGAACCGTTGACCGAGGCGACGGTAGTCGGGCAGTTTCTGCGTTCGTCCAGCAGCAAATTGGATGTCGAGTTTAATCTGAGTGAACGCGCTCCCGGCAGGTATGAAACCGACGTTAAATTGCCGTTGCCGGGAGCCTGGAATCTGGTATTACAGATTCGCAAAGGCGATGATTTTCACGAAATCCGGGCCAATACCACAGTAGGCGATGTTAAAAGCCCGTGATTGTTGATGGGTGCAATGGAAACAGCGGATTAAAATGAACCTAGAAAGGTGAAAATAGAATGGTGTCCAGTGCTGTAAAGCTTGTGGCTACGATAAATTTTGATCCAACCCTATATCGTCAATCCGGAGGTGTCTTATGGAACGCCGCTGCTTTCTGAAAATCGCTGCTATTTCTTCCGCTGGCGCGGGCCTGTTGACGCAGACCCATGAGGTTGTCGCCAAAGGTATTTCCTTCCAGGCGTTTCCTGGCAAGACCCAGGGGCAATGCTACGCGCCTCCCGCCAATCCCGTAATTCTCACTTCCCTGACCGATTTATTCAAAATCGGCCCTGGCCCATCCAGTTCCCACACCATCGCGCCGTTGCGGATTTCAAGCAATTTTCGCGAAGCCATTGCTGCGCTGCCGCCAGAAACGCTGAATAAAGCCCAGTCCATTGAGGCGCATCTGTTTGGCAGTCTGAGTGCTACCGGCAAGGGCCACCGGACTGATCGGGCTATTCTGGCCGGGTTGTTGGGACAGAAACCGGAGACCTGCGATACCGAGTTGATGGACGCGCTGGCGGATACCCGCAAGCAGTACGTCACTACGATTCAGGGCAAGACCTTCACGGTCGGTAACGACACGATTGTTTGGGACAAAATCGATCACCCATATCCGTTTGCCAATACTCTGGTGATGCGACTGGTTAGCGTGGATGGAACAACATTGTTCGAGCGGGAGTATTACTCGCCGGGCGGTGGTTTTTTCCAGTGGAAAGGCCAGCCTGCGCCGGATCGGGGCCAGCCGGTTTATCCCTACGGCAACATGGCTGATTTCAGGCGACTGGCGCGGGACCGCAACAGGAGTCTGTCCGAAATCATACTGGATAATGAAAAGGCGGTGATGAAAACCGGGGAGGCTGAGATTTTCACCCACCTCGATTTGGTGCTAAAGACCATGGAGGATGGCGTCACCCAAGGTCTGAGCGAGGAAGGGCTGTTACCTGGGCCGTTCCCGTTCTACCGCAAGGCCAAACGGGTTTACGAGAGCGCGCGAAACGCCCCGGCTGGGGACGGTTTTATGACGCAACTGAGCAGCTATGCGTTGGCGGTATCGGAAGGCAATGCCGCTGGCCGGTTGGCGGTCACCGCGCCTACCCTGGGTTCCGCGGGCACCATGCCGGCGCTGGTTTACTTGATGAAAAATCAGTTGAAACTGTCGCAGGACGCGCTGCGGCACGGGTTGCTGGCGGCGGGGCTGGTCGGGTTTTTGTGCAAAAACAACGCAAGCGTGGCCGGCGCGGAAGTCGGGTGTCAAGGCGAAATTGGCGTCGCTTCGGCCATGGCGGCGGCGATGTTGACCCATGCGACCGGCGCGCCGCTGGAGGCGACCGAGATCGCGGCCACCATGGCCCTGGAACATCATTTGGGCATGTCTTGTGATCCGGTCGGCGGCTTCGTGTTGATCCCGTGCATTGAGCGCAACGCTTTTGGCGCAATCAAAGCTTACAACGCTCATCTGCTCGCCAAAAACGAGATTGCTGCGCAGCATTGGGAGGATTTGGATCGAGTGATTCTGGCGATGCTGGAAACTGGCAAAGCCTTGCCTACGCCGTTTAAGGAAATGGGCACAGGTGGTTTGGGTGTAACCATGGTGGATTGCTGAAAGCTCAGTACAAGGATTTCGCTTAGCGTCATTCCGACGAAATTTGACTTTTAGCGGAGTGCGGGTTTCACGACTCGCACTCTGTTTTTAACGATCCGCCATGCCCACCATTATCCTTTCCACTCTGAACGCCCGCTATTTCCATTCTTCGCTTGGGCTGCGTTATTTGTTCGCCAACCTGGGCGAATTGCAGACCAGCGCCGCAATCCGCGAATTCATCATCACCCAACGCCCACTGGATATTGCTGAACTGCTGCTGGCCGAACAGCCGCGCCTCATCGGCTTCGGCGTTTACATCTGGAATGCGGAGCAAACTGCCCAAGTTGTTGCCTTGATTAAACAGGTGCGACCTGAAATCCTGATTGTGCTGGGTGGCCCGGAAGTGAGCCATGAATGGGAAGATCAGCCGATAGTGTGGCTGGCTGATTATCTGATCACCGGTCAGGCTGATTTAGCCTTCGCGCAATTATGTCGGCAATGCCTGAATGGCAATTCGCCAGCGGAGAAAGTCATTGCTGCTGAACGGCTGCCGCTGGAATCATTGGCATCACCTTATCCGTTCTACCACGAAGAAGACATCGCCCACCGGCTGATTTATGTTGAAGCCTCACGCGGTTGTCCATTTCGCTGTGAGTTTTGCCTGTCGGCATTGGATAAAACTGCCTGGCCTTTTCCACTAGATCCATTTCTAAATGAAATGGATCAGCTTTATCAGCGTGGAGTGCGCCATTTCAAGTTCGTGGATCGCACCTTCAATCTCAATCGTGAAATCGGGGTGCGGATTCTGGAGTTCTTTCTGGAACGACTGGATGAGCGGCTATTTCTACACTTTGAGCTGATTCCCGATTATTTGCCGGAATCGCTTAAAACGCGCATCGTCCAATTTCCGCTGGGAACCCTGCAATTCGAGATCGGCGTCCAGACGTTTAATCCAGCCGTACAGGTGCTGATTAGCCGCACACAGGACAACCGCAAAACCGAGGAGAATCTCATCTGGCTACGGCAAAACACGCACACTCACCTGCACGCCGATTTGATTGTCGGTTTGCCGGGCGAAACGCTGGACAGTTTTGCCGCCGGCTTCAACCGACTGGCGGCGCTCGACCCGCATGAAATTCAGGTCGGTATTCTGAAGCGGCTGCGCGGTGCGCCCATCGCCCGCCACTCTGTCGCCTTCGATCTGCGTTTTAACCCGTATCCGCCCTATAACCTGCTATGTTCCAGTCTGCTGGACTTCGCCACCTTGCGGCGACTGGATCGCTTCGCCCGCTACTGGGATTTGATCGGCAATTCCGGGCGATTTCATCATGCCCGTCCGCTACTGATCGGTCACGATCTATTCGGGCGGTTCATGACGCTAAGTGACTGGCTGTTTGTCGCCACTGGACAGACCCATCAACTGGCGCTAGATCGGCTGTTTGACCTGCTTTATCGGGGATTGATCGAGGCGCTGGCGGTCGGGGAACTCGCGGCGCGGGAGGCATTGACTGCGGATTTTCACCAGAGCGGCCTCAAAAGCCGCCCGGCTTTTCTACGGTCGGAGCCAATAGCGCTTCAGGTCAATAAAGCGGCTAAACACCCCGTTCATCCAGCCCGGCAGACGCGGCATCACCCACCCGACGCTTCAAACCGGATTTAATAAGAAATTTTCAGCAGTTTAAAACAAAAATTACATCGTCCTGCAAATAAATCACACAGAAAAAGCATCAAGCAGTTGATCATGGCTCAGTAAAAATTGCCGGCAAAACTCCTGAAATACTTCTCGGCCATCACAAGCAATACGTCTTCAATGGAGGAAAGCCATTGAATTCAATGGCGCTGTAAGAAGCGGTATAGGCACCAGTGGAAAGCCAATAAATTCGGTCGCCAATTTGCAATGACAACGGCAGTTGATATTTGAAATGTTCATACATAATGTCCATGCTGTCGCAGGTTGGCCCAGCCAAAATGACATCACCGGTTTCCCCGGTCTTATCGGTATAGGCCGGGTATTTAATCGATTCTCCCAGCGTTTCCATCAAGCCATTAAAAATACCAACATCGGTATAAACCCAGCGGTTTAAATCTGGCTTGGATTTTTTTGAAATCAGGACGATTTCACTGACCAATACTCCCGCTTCCCCGACCAGACCACGGCCTGGCTCCAGGTAAATTTCGGGGATGACATTGCCAAAATGGAAGTCGAGATAACGGTTGATTTCTTCCGCGTACACCGACAGCGGATTGGATTTAACCAGGTAATCTGCCGGAAACCCGCCGCCCATATTCATCGCTTTCAGATGAATCTGCTTTTTTTCCAGCGACTCGATCAGGTACTTTGCTTGGGCAATTGCTGCATCCCAAGCAGATATTTCGCGTTGTTGCGATCCAACGTGAAATGAAAGGCCATACGGCTCCAGTCCCAACTCAGTAGCCAGCAACACCAAATCAGTGACCATGCGGGGTTGGCAACCGAACTTACGCGACAATGGCCAATCGGCATCAGAGGTAATGGCATCCATCAGGATGCGGAAAAACACCCGCGAACCCGGAGCTTCTTTAGCGAGATTGCGAATATCGGCCTCGCTGTCGCTGGCAAACAACCGGACGCCTTTTTTATAGGCTTCATGGACATGCCGCGCTTTTTTGATGGTATTGCCGAAACTCAACCGTTCGGGCGATACCCCCAGTTCAAGTACATCATTCAGTTCATAAATCGAAGCAATATCAAAATAGGAGCCGAGATCCCGCAACAAACTCAATACGGCGAAATCGGGATTCGCTTTGACTGCATAATAGATTTTCGCCTGAGGAAAACCCGTGCGAAACTCCCAGAATTTTTGCCGAATTTTATCAAGGATTACAACCAGAAATGGCGTCTCTTTAGTTTTAGAAAAAGCTATGATTTTTTCCCATTCTACGGAGGAATAATAATCACGGTGCATCGGGGTTTTTCCTCATTAATGCATTAAAAATAGCAGGAGCCGGTTGAACGACCGCTATTAAAAAGCTGTTCAGCATGAAACTGCTGGACAGCTTTTTTGGATTATTCTGGCAATAGCGTCACTGCTTCTTCCGCCCTGCTTTCCCGGATCTTTTCGACTTCTCCTGATGATTGCACTGGCTGGCTTCCATCGACTTAGGCGCTAGGGCAATCATCGGGTTGGCCGCTGAAACTGTCACTGTAGCTGTCGATTCCACCAGTTCAGTCTCTAACGCCCTGACTGCACCATTAAATGAATTTTTACCGCCAGGTTCGATTTCCTTAATCTCAGTCGGCAAGCCGATCTGATCGAGCAGAATGATAAATGGCTCCGGATCTAGTTCTTCAACATTCACCATGGTTTTTGGATCCCAAACGCCTTGAGCAATCAGCATTGCCGCTGCAACCGGAGGAACTCCAGCGGTATAGCTAATGCCCTGTGACTCGACTTCTTCAAAGCACTTTTTGTGATCAGAAACTTGATAAATCAACAGTTCCCGCGCTTGTTCGTCTTTCCAACCCTTGACGAAGTTGCCAATACAGGTTTTACCGGTATAATCGGGCGCAAGCATTTGCGGATCGGGCAATAGCGCCTTGACGACTTTAAGCGGAACTACCGCTTGCCCGGTAGTTAGCATGACCGGCAGATGCGAAAGAAACCCCAAGGTCCGCAATACCGTGAAGACATTAATATAGTGGTCGCCAAATCCCATCCAGAATCGAATGCTGCTCGCGTCGATATTCTTCGACAGCGAGTGCAACTCGTCATGTCCATTCAGATAAATCGGACAAGGACCAACCACCGGAAAATCGTAAATACGCTTGACAGAATGGGTTGGGAATTCTTGCCACTGGCGGTCAATCCAAGTCCAGACTTTAATGAATTCACGGAAATTAATCTCCGGATCAAAGTTGGTAGCGAAATACTTGCCGTGGCTTCCAGCATTCACATCCAGGATGTCGATCGTATCAATCTTGTCGAAATAGCGTTTAGCCGCCAAGGCGCAATAAGCATTGACCACACCCGGATCAAAGCCCGCGCCAAGAATAGCCGTCAATCCTTTTTCGGCGCAACGATCTTTGCGCTTCCATTCATAATTGGCATACCACGGCGGGGTTTCACAGACCTTATCGGGTTCCTCGTGGATAGCGGTGTCGATATACGCGGCTCCGGCTTCCAGACAGGCTTCCAGCACTGACATATTGATGAAAGCGTTGCCAAGATTAATCACAATTCCGGAATGAGTATCGTTAATCAGCTTAATAGTCGCTGGAATGTCCAGTGCGTCGATCTGTCGTGAACAGATCTGGTTAACAGTATCCTTGATATGCCCTTTCCGGTTGATGCTGGCGATAATCTCATCGCACTTTGCCAGGGTCCGCGATGCAATGCAGATGTCGCCCAAGATGTCGTTATTCATCGCCGCTTTGTGAGCCGCAACATGGGCAACTCCGCCTGCGCCAATGATCAGTACATTCTTTTTCACTGCTATTTCCTTTTGTTCAAGAAAGGCTGTGTTTAAAGTCTTGGTAGCCGAAAGTTCGGACCATTTCTACGGTTCCGTTCAACCGACGTACCACGATGGCTGGCATGGCGATCCCATTAAACCAGTTTTTTTTGACCATTGTGTATCCGGCGACGTCAGCGATGCGAACTTCGCTGCCGATCTCCAACCGGGCGTTCAGGTCATATTCGCCAAGGACATCGCCAGCGAGGCAGGTGCGTCCAGCGATCATGATGTGGTGTAATCCGGGTTGGGGAGCAGCAATCCTGGGGGTGGTGTGGTAGATCAAGTGATCTAGCAGGTGCGCCTCAACCGATGCGTCGATAATAGCAATGTCGATTTCATTGTGAATCACATCCAGCACCGTAGTCACCAGTTCTGCACAGTTTGTGATCGCCGATTCACCCGGTTCCAGATAAATCTGGACGCTGAATTTTTCGCCGAATTGCTTGAGTTTTTGGCAGAACTGATCGAGTGAATAGCCGTCCTTAGTGAAGTAAATGCCACCGCCAAAACTGACCCATTCCATTTTTTCCAGTAGGGCGGTATAGCGTTCTCCGATCATATCAATGGCGGCGCAAATGTTATCAGCGTCATCATTTTCACAGTTAAAATGGAACATGAGTCCACTCAACAAGGACAAAACTTTGCTGATCTCCTTTTGATCAGAAACGCCCAATCTTGAGTATCTCCGTGCTGGATCAGCCAGGTCGAAGTGCGAATAACTGATGCCCGGATTAACTCTCAATCCGAGTTTTATCTCACGAACGTATTGGGAGTAAGCCGTCAGTTGTGATAGAGAGTTGAAAATCACTTTACTGGCAAATTTCTTGACTTTTTTAATGTCATCTTTTGAAAAACCGACGCTGTAAGCATGAACTTCTTTACCAAATTTTTGATATCCTAACTGGGCTTCAAACAACGAACTGCTGGTGGTACCATCAAGATATTTTCGCATCAAATCAAATACACCCCAAGTTGAAAAGCATTTCAGTGCCAGCACTGATTTCGCACCAGATGCTTCGCGCACCTGTTGAATAATTTTCAGGTTTATTTCGAGTTTGCTTTCGTCGATTAGGTAATAAGGTGTGGTCAATTTTTTCATGATTTCCGGGGTCGATTAAAGGTTTTAAATCAGGGCTGGCTTCTGCTCACTTACCTTGTTCCATCATACCCGTGAATACGGGTGCCCAGTCTTTTCAAAGAATCACTGGATTCCCGCTTATGCGGGCATGACGAAAAACGAAAATCCTATAAATGAAAGCAAGTTCATTGAGTAAATAATGTTTCGAGACTAGCCCATTTTGCTATTGGATCGGCGCTAATCCGGGCTATTTTAGCTTCCAGATCAGCCCACATGATCTCATTCATCAACTCGTAGCTATGGCCCCAGAATAAGAATACGCCGTTTATTACTCTAGCCCGTTGGTAACAAATCCAGAATTCCGGATCGGCAAACCAGCAATTTGCACCAAACTCCAGCGGATCGGCGGGCGGAAATACCGGATCAATTTTAGTCACAGTGCGGGCATAAACATGTCCAGCGGTGCGAATGACCTCTTTGACAGCGGCATTAAATCCGCCAAAGGGATAACAGAATCCCCGCACCGGTTGTTGAAACCAGTCCTGTAAGATCAAGCGACTATCCCGTACTTCCCGCGTTAAATCCGCTAGCGATAAATCCGGCAGATAAGGGTGAGTCAATGAATGATTTGCAATTTCAAAGCCGGCGTAAACAGCAGCCAGTTCATCGCGTCCGAGTCGCCAAACTTCCTTGTTGCCATAGCGCCAACTGAATGAGCGATAGGGTTGGTGCAGACCGGGATTCAAATTAAAAGTCGCAGTGGCTTGGTAGCAGCGCAGTAATTCAGTCAGCCGCACATCATCGACCACACCGTCATCCCAACTTTGAACAATTTTCATGGATTTTCACCAATGCAAGATCCCGGGAACTCCCAAAGAGCCGGCTTTGTTCCATTGGAAGTACAGATTCAGCATGTTCGTGAGTTCGGCAATTGGTTGCATACTGGCCTCCCATTTTGCAAGAATGTATATTATATCAGTTATTTCAAATATTTATTTTTTTGTCGTGTACAGAGCCGCACCCCATAATGCCCCCGCCCACAACCTTCACCCCTCCGCGACGAGCTATATCAGCTTATCCCCTGAAAAACGCAATGCGTCCCTGCAGAGAATCCTCCTGGTCGTTTACAAACAAGGGTAAAAGTGGACGGTGCCCTCCCCCGATGGCAGGAGAGAGGCAGAGGAGAGGGTGGTTTCCCGTTTAGGCGTAGTTGGTGGTCCGCCGACCGGTGGTTCTAGTCTCCATCGCTGTCACCCTCTGCTCCTTGCGCTTCGCAGCGACCTCGACGCACAGGCGGTCATAGAACTCCCTAGCGCTGGGGGTTTCATCCCACAGTTCGTATTGGCGAACTACCGCAGCGAAATCACCCGGCGTCAGTTGCTCCAACGCCCCAATATCGGCCTTCCAGTCCGCTGCCTCGGCTAAATCGCCGCCTAACCGTGCCAGTTCCTGGGCAAACAAGGCCCAGCGTTGCGCCGGTTTCAGCCAGTCAAAACCAATCTTCCACGGGAAGCGCCGCAAACTGGCCGCATCCAGGCTCTCCATCAGGTTGGTGGTGGCGATGAAAATCCCTTCAAATGCCTCCATTTGGGTCAGCAGTTCATTCACCTGGGTCACTTCCCACGACTGATGAGCGCTGCGCCGATCCCGCAGGAACGAATCTGCTTCATCCAGCACCAGCACCGCATCGCGCTGGCGGGCGTCGTTAAACATCGCGGCGATGCGCTGCTCCGTCTCGCCAACGTACTTATCCAGCAGGTCGGACGCCCGTTTCACCAGCAACGGCTTTTGCAACTCGTCGGCGAGATAGCGAGCCAGTTCCGACTTGCCGGTGCCCGCTGGGCCGTGGAAACAGAAGATGCCTTGCGGACGGCGTTGCAGCGCGGCCACCAGCTTCGGGAGGTTCTGATCGGTGTTGAGATAACGCAGGTTGTAGCCGGTCGGGACAATATTGCGGGCCGGCGCGCGCTTTTGCCCGAGCAGCGTGACGGAGCGATCCAGCGTTTGCAGCACCAGCGCCCGGGGGGCGTCTGGATCGCTGTCGTCGGCATGGCGGGCCAATTTCGCCGCCCGCTCCAGTTGTGCCGGAGTTAAATGCTCTTGGGCGGCGATCCGCGCCAGCCAATCGTCCTCCCCGGCCCAGTCGCCGAGATGGTGGCGGGCAATCTCCAGCCGCACCGACTGCGGCGGAGTCGAAAACCGGATCGAATAGTCGAAGCGTCGTAGATACGCGCCGTTCATGGACTCGGCATCATTGGTAATCCAGATCGCCGGAGCCGGATTATTTTCCAGCGTGCGGTTGATCCAGGCTTTGCCTCCCGCCGCCCGGCCCCGCCCGCCGCCGAACAGGTCGGCGAACGGATCACGCTCAAACACATCCTCAACCTCATCAAACAGCAGCACGGCGTTATTCTGTTGGGCCAGCATCCGCTGACACAGGTTGAACGCCCGCAACCGCCGCTCGCCTTCGATTGGATCGCCATCTTCGTCAGCGTAATTCACTTCATACAGGTTGGCACTGACGGTCTCGGCCAGCACGGCTGCATACTCGGTCTTGCCGACGCCGGGCGGTCCGTACAGCAGCAGATTGGTCCCAGGGATTTTGTTCTGCAACGCCGCCCGCAACAATTGAATCACCGCCGCCGTGTCCCGATTCAGGTGCGGAAAATTGGCTAAAGTTAGCGTCCGTTGGGGCGAGCGCTTGAAAAAACACGCCATCAATGCCTCGGCGTCCGGGTGCGACAGCAGCAGGATGTGCGGCAAATCCTTCCGCGGTTCAATTTTATCCTCCAGATCCGCCGCATTGGTGCGAATTGAGATTAAGTCGGTAGACATCAGGACGCCATTGGCATCGAGGGCTATCTGTACATCTTTGAGTGGGACGCCCGTCAACTGGGCCAATATCTCGAACAGCATGGTAGTGGTGGTGCTATGGGCACATTCGGCAATCACCTGCTTAAAACAGCGATCAGTGTCCAGTAACACGGCGAAACACAGGATCGCCTGCTCGGTCAGGTTCAGATTCAGCAACTTAGCCAGCAGTCCTAAGTTGTTCAGCAGCGGCAGATTCGGTTCCAGTGGCATTGCTGCTAACACTGACCGGCGCTGATGGAGGGTCTGAGTGAACCGCTTTTCCCGTGTCAGATAGCGATCTTTTTTTTCCTTGGGCGTTTCTTCGTCGTCCGGCTCATCATCATTGACTCGATGAATTCCAGTGAGGGCCAGAAAATCGTCATTTTCCCACAGTGGGTCACGTCGCCGTTGCCGATCCTTGCAGATATGCTGCCAATCCAGCATCAGGGTCAGATCGATCAACCAGCGGCCGAGCAAGGTTCGGTAGGCAGCGGCCTCGTCATCCTTCAGAGGCATAGCGGGATGGGCGCTGGCTTGCAGAAAATGGGAAAGGTTCATGGTGCGCTCCTGGGGTTGAAAAACGATGC
>CAIRMO010000043.1 GCA_903879705.1 uncultured Candidatus Competibacteraceae bacterium
AAACAATGGGGGCAATGCAGTGAGTTTAACATCGTGAACCTCCGTATGGATTTTGGTTTATCGTCTTATAGTTTATAAGATTCAATTTGTTAGTCAATAATTGTACTGAACCAGTCCCCGTTCCTCGAAAGCAGCATGAATTCCCTGAGTAGCCCGTACCTGAGCAACCCGATCGCTCGAGGAGACTCCATGCTGACCTACCTGTATCCTCGTCAGTCGTAACTTCTCGGTCTGATTGTCGAACAAGACAGTCTCTGACTGAGGGTTAATCAGCCAGAAACACGTTATTTAACCGAGTGATTTGAGCAAGGATTCAGACGACCGAGGGCGGGTCGACCGGTTTCTCCTCCTGGGTGCCGTGGAACGCCCGATCATCTCCGGAGCCGCTAAAAAACTCAACACTACGGCACAGAACAGCAACCCACTGCGTTCACGAAAAAAGGCATTGCGAAAACTCGCTAAAGCATGATACAGGTAGGTCAGCATGGATTCTCCTCGATCGATCGGTTGCTCAGGCACGGGCTGCTCAGGGAATTCATGCTGCTTTCGAGGAACGCCGTCAAGGCTTTTCAGGGAGAGAACTTATGACTGATGCGAGTAACTGACGAACATCGAGATACTATTTTGTCTACCCAATATAATGTGCCGAACAATATTGCATGACGACCCCTTCTGATGCACTGATTGCCTCTGATTATGTGGTGTGCGCTACCCTGCGCAAGGTCGCGGACGTGTTCAACGTCGATCTGCTGTGGGAGCGCGGGCGGAGCGGCCAGGATGGCATCGCGCTGATGGAAGCGCTCAAACGCCATCCCCGTGCGGTTCGCGCCCGCCAGCGCAAGGAGACCCGCTACAGTCATGTCATCGTGCGGATTACCGAACGCGATTATGTCCGGGATGACCGGCTGGAAGATGGGTTTGGCCGGCAAGCGCTGGTGCCGGAACTTCAGCGCCGGCATGAACAGGAACTGAGCCGCTATCTGGCCGATGACGCCACCATCCGTTACCGGGTGGAGCCTGACCCGCTACTGCGTTCCGGCGAGGCGCAATTCCTGTTTGGCCGGGCGATCCACCTGCCGGCTGAGGGCGAAGCGCCACTGTTCGAGATTCAGGCTGCGACCGACGGGCCGGGCGACTGGCGCGAGATCGGGCTGCTCTATCCCGGTCAGCGCCTGACCCTGCTGAACGGCGACCGCCGGGCCAGCAGCATCGCTATCACCGGCTGGCCGTTTCTAAGCGGCGAATCGGCCTTGCTGTTGCTGCGGCCCAGCGTTCCGCCGACCGTCGAGATCGGCGCTGAACCCGCGGAAAGCCTGATCCTGACGCCCACCGGCGAGGGGGGGTTCACCCTGCGCGACCGGCGCGGGCGGGGAATCCGGGTGCGGGTGGCCACCGTGACCGGACGGGAGGTCGCGTTGGTTCGGCCCGATCTAGCCGCCCGAACACTGGACGTGATCCCGGCCCCGGCGGCAATGCCGCTGATTTTGGCCGCTGCCGCGCCGGATGCTGGACTGGATGTCGGACTGGATGTCGGATTGGATGTCGGACTGGATGAGACTTATCCGCTGATCGATCCTTGGGGCCGACGCGAGCCGATGTTAGGCATTCCCACTGATCTCGACGATGCGACCCAACCGTTGCCGGTGCTGGTATGGTCGACTTCGTCGCTTGAACCCTCCGTGCCGCCCTCGCCATTGTTGCCAGAACCCTCCGTGCCGCCCGCGCCATTGTTGCCAGAACCCTCCGTGCCGCCCGCGCCATTATCACTGGAGCCAGAGAGCCAGACGGTTGCCGAAGTGGAGCAGGGTACCTGGATTCCTGGCCGGCGCGTGGCGCAGCTACAGGTGGTGGGGATCGCCCTGCAACGGCTGTCAGCCTATGCCGCCGCCGGGATCAGCGATTGGCGGCTCAGTTTCAACCGGGCCGGCGAGCTGACTCCGGATGGTCATCCCGAGGTCGCCGCCTGGCTGCGGATCGATAGCGCTGACCGGGTGTTTGGCGAAATCATGGGACTCTCTACGATCCTGGACCCGCCTGGGGTATGGCGGCCCTTTGCGGAACTGGAACTGGAGCTGTATCCGGCGCAGGGGCCGATGACCACCCATTATCTAGGCTGGATGCGGTTGCCAATGCCGCTCGTGTTGTCAGTCCCGTGCGACCGGGCGGTCAGCTTTGGGCGAGGTTCGGAGGCGGATATTGCCCCCCGGTTGCTGGCTGATCCCCGCTCACTGCGCTGGGATGGCAACCGCACCAAATCGCTGGGCATCAGTGCCGAATATCTGGGCCTGTCGCGTCGGCATTTGTGTTTGCAGGCGCGCCACGATGACTGGTGGGTGCAACTGGAAAGCCAGAACATGCCGGCTTACCGGTTGACGGCAGCGGGCGATCTGCTGGATGTTATGACTCCCGGAGTCAATACCGCCATCGCCGCCAAACCGGGCGAGTTGCTGGTCGCCGGTGGTTATGTGCTGGCATTGGGCGCAGTGGGATGAGCGACGAATAGCCGCCTACGGTAATAACGCAACTCATCAATCGAATCGCGGATATCCTGCAAGGCCTGATGAGTTGACGATTTGCCAAAGCTCTTGACGTCCGGGTACCAGCGGCGGGCCAGTTCCTTGATCGTACTCACATCCAGATTGCGATAATGAAAATACACCTCCAGTTCGGGCATACCCCGCGCCAGAAAGCGCCGATCCTGGCAAATACTGTTACCGCACATTGGCGATTGGCCAGGCGGGACGTGCTGACGCAAAAACTCCAGGGTTTGTAACTCAGCGGCGCGTTCATCGATGTCGCTCGCTCGTACCCGCGCCACCAGCCCGGATTCGCCGTGCTGTTTCCGGTTCCAGTCATCCATCGCCGCCAGCGCCGCATCAGGCTGATGAATTACCAGTACCGGCCCTTCGGCGAGGAGATTCAGTTGACTATCGGTAATGAGAGTAGCGATTTCAATAATGCGGTCGGTCTGGGGCTCCAGGCCGGTCATTTCCAAATCGATCCAAATCAAGTTGTTGGGGGACATGGTGATTTCATCGCAGAGCAGCCAAGGGGAAAGCCCGAACCGTGGGTGGATGACGGACGTTAAAGATCGCCAGTCTACCCCGACTTTACCGCTGGCGCCCGGCAGGAACTGTTGAGTCATGGCGGGCCGGCGACTGACTCAGCAACAACAGGCGCGCATCCAGCGGTTGCAGGATCGCCGCCGCGACCGCTCCGGGCCGACCGAGCCGGTGATCGATGACAGCAGTCTGGGGCCAAAACAAACCGGGTTGGTGATCACCCCGCAGGGTCGGGCCTTGATCGTCGAGGATGGCGCGGGCCGGTTGCAGCGGTGTTCGGTGCGGCAGAATCTGGGCCGGCTGGCCTGCGGGGATCGGGTGATCTGGCAGATGTCCGGCGCGGCCGAGGGCGTGGTGACTGCGGTCGCTGCGCGCCGGTCGTTGCTGACCCGCCCCGACTTTCGGGGTCAACCGCGCCCGGTGGCTGCTAATCTCGATGCGGTGGCGGTGGTGCTGGCTCCAGAACCCGAACTGAGCGAGGAGTTAATCGACCGCTATCTGGTCGCCATCGCGGCCATTGGCGTTCAAGGCGTGCTGGTGCTGAACAAGCAGGATTTGCTGGATGAAGCGGCGCTGGCGGCGCTGCGGGACCGGTTGGATCCCTACGTCCGGATCGGCTATCCACTCCTGTTGGTGAGCAGCCGCACTGCGCACGGTCTGGACGACTTGCGAAACGGGCTGCGGGGGCGAACCAGCCTGCTGGCTGGACAATCCGGCGTCGGCAAATCCTCGCTGATCAAGGCGTTGCTGCCGGATCGGGAGATCCGGATTCAGGCTTTGTCCGCCGCCACCGGTCAAGGCGCACATACGACGAGCGCCAGTACCCTGTATCACTTGCCGGATGGCGGTGATCTGATCGACTCGCCCGGCGTCCGCAGTTTTGAACTGGGGGAAGTCCGCCTGGCCGATCTGGACCGGGGTTTTACGGACATTGCGCCCTACCTGGGCCGCTGCCGGTTTTCCGATTGCCGTCATCAGACCGAACCGGATTGTGCGGTGCGAATTGCGGTGGAACGCGGTGAGATTATCCCGCGCCGGCTGGATAGCTATCAGCAATTGCGGGCCGCGCTGGCGGCGAAACCGGGCTGATCAACTCTATGCGTGAGTTCCTGCTCGCTGGCGTGGTGCTGTTGCTGCCGGCTTACGCCGCGCTGTTTCTGCGGGAGAATGGACGGTTGTGGTTGGGTTGAGCCCGTCAGGCCAGTAACTTGCCGCACTGGGTAGCGATGAACTCCACGGCTTCGTCCGCCCCGGCCAACGCCAGTTCATAGCCGTCAGGTAGGTAGCCGTACAGGCCTTTCTTGAAGCGGTGATTGCCGGGGTGGAAAACCTGGACGGTGAGCTGAAAGGTGGCCTGGTTGGGACCGGCGCGGAAGCCGATGATGATTTTGTCGGTGAACAGCCAGAAATGACTGAACCTGGGATGGGTTTCAATCTGCGGCTTCAATTGCCGCACCTGATCCTTGACCTGTTCAAAATCCCGCTCCAGCACGTTTAGCGGACGTCCCTGGTTTGCATCCCGTTGTTCACGGTCGGTGCGGAACTTGTCAACCGCCTTGCTGAACAGTTCGCTGATGTCCTTAGCCATAGTCTTCATTCTCCAACCGGGTCAATGGTAGCGTGGATTGTGACAGGGCAGATTATACACCTCAGGCTCCGACTTGATTCAAGTCTCTGTCGTTACGTCCGTTCGCTATCTATCTGCCTTGAACAACGCTGCGCGACGACCGCAAATCACCTCGGCGTAAAATCGCCCGCTGGCTTTGACAGTGCGTTGCTGAGAGACTGTCTAAAAACTAATGCATTGAATTTCAATAGCTTTTCTGTAAAATAAAAACTTCTACCACAACGTCTGGATTACGCTGGAATACTGTAGTTGTAACAATAATTTTTGTAGGTATTTTTGGCGCTTTAGCTATGCGAATTTTACGTTCCTGCGATAAATTTTCTCGTGATTTTGCTATAGAATTATTCAATAATCTCGTCCACATTATTTTTCATGGGTGGAGAAACAGAATCGCGTAGTTTCCAAACCTCTGTACCTTTCTCAACAACACGGAAATAGTCACCTTTCCCCCAATAAGTTTCTTAAGTCTGATGAATAGTATTGGAGATAACTACTAATAGTTGATTGCAAAGTTCTATTATTTTCAATGGCTTTCGGCGTCTTTCACGGATTCTCAACTCAATATCTTTATATATGCGCTTCACCACCTAGCTCTTGGAGTACTTCTCGAATTTCATCAATCCATCTCCATTTCATTGCTGCCATTTATATTCTCCTTCAAGTTTTTTCATAGTCAGGCCATGACAAAGTACTTTTTTATGATGGCCTAATGTCTTTGCTCATCGGGGCCGCGCCTCGCTGCCGTTTGCATCACCCACAACAGTCAATGGCGCACGGTCAGGTGCAACGCCCAGTTAGGCTAGTTGTGGTTTGCATTCAGAATTTTCGCTCCGGTCTGCGAGACGATTTTTATAATTTTT
Source organism: uncultured Candidatus Competibacteraceae bacterium (assembly GCA_903879705.1). GTDB lineage: Bacteria > Pseudomonadota > Gammaproteobacteria > Competibacterales > Competibacteraceae > RXIV01. The sequence goes on from CAIRMO010000043.1 coordinate 5,550, forward strand.
CTGTAGTTCCATATAGTATCTGATTAATTTTTCTGGTTCGTGATTAAATTTTTCCGATATTTGATGACGAGCGTTATGTACTCGATCTAGCGTACCTGGTTCAATTTTCTCATTCATGATTTTCATCCTCCAATAACTCAAGGGGTGTTACGATATTAGGTGTGTATAAACCTAATAATCCGTTAATTCTGCGAATATGTCTAAATTTATTCGCGTTTGCTAAGTTTTTACAGTTCCAAGTTAATAGAAAATCGCATTTATGGTAAGAAGCTAATGCTAAATGCAGTGCATCTCCAACCGGATCGCGAGGCATCAGCATATGCTTTATATATACCTCGACAATATCAATTATCTCTGGTTCAATAGTTACAACCGACAAGGAACTTAGCAAACTCAAGCAATTTTCTTTCTTTGGATAATCGCCACTCTCCAACTCATTTAATACAGCAATACTGGTAACAAGATCATAATTTTGGCGTTTATCAGTCCACCATCGACATGTCCATTCACGCCTAGCTATCGCCGCAATGTCTGTTCTGTCTTCGTAATAAAAGCTTGGGATAGTAGTTTCGATGTAAATTTTTAGCTGCATATATTTTCTCAATTTATTGAGCTTTCATTTGTAGTTTAACGCTTTCAACAGAGGCCACGCCACTCGATTTCAAATTGGGCTACCAAAGATAGTAGCCCATCTAGGTGGCTATAGCTTTTGTAACATGCCGCTATTATGACACATTGGGCATTTCTTCTTCTTAAAAATGATGACTAATAACCATAAACCAAACGTAAAAATACGAGAATTAAATCAAGAAACCCCATACCACCAATTGACTTTACTGGCTTTTTACAAACGGTACAGAACATTGTTGCCATTTTCGTCTACCTTTTGGCACTAACGCCCTGCTTCACCTGCCCCGCGTAGCGGGGTCAGGTGCAACGCCCAGTTAGGCGGTTAGAGGCTTCGGCTATTTCCAGCAAATACCGAAGTGCTTTATTCACAGATTCGTCGTTCGGGAAAGCTCGTGCAATATCTGGTTCAAGGAGGACAACATTACTTTCCTCTTTGATGCGGTTCGCATACTTGCCTCGCACAATTTCGCCGAAGTCTGACCTTTTATATTCAGGGCGAAGCTCGCCTGCCATTTCTAACTTAACTTTCTTCATAAATTTGCCTTTCAGCATTCGTTGCTAATCGTGCGGATATGATTCGAATCGAATTTCAGCAGTTCCCAGTCTATTTTTGCAGATTATTGAATCGTAATGCTATTTTTCTCAATGCAACTCTGGTTATACATAAAAAACTTCTTATAAATCAATCACAAATCAAGAGATCGGGAACTGCTGCAGATCCAGAAACATGAACCGATTATCGTTGATTCAAAGGGATCGAGGCTTCCTAGTGCGCCTATCCAGTGCAGCGCGGTGCCTAACGACCCGCTTCACCTGCCCCGCGTAGCGGGGTCAGGTGCAAGCTCCAGTTAGGCTACGGTTAATTGGATGTTGGGTTGCTAAGAAGACGGCAAGTCAACCTACCCAGCTATAATTTAGAAAAATGGCAAATTCCTCTTGCATTCTCTGGAAGATACTTAATCTCTTCAATATTTGTAATACAAGACCAAATCAAAGAATTTTTTTCAACGTTTGCTTTAAATATAACTTTTTTCCCTAAAATTTGCTCTTTTGCTTGTTTGCCAAATTCAATTTCTACAGTACTCCCATTGCTTACGGATAAATTGCTTACATATTCATTAGAAATAGGTATTTTTTCAATGTCTATAAGTGAATTGCTATTAGGTATTTCTCTATTTTTTGAGTAATAATTTTCCACCTTGCTTTTAACATCAGATGCTAAACTTATCCCAGAAGAGACATGTTCTCTAATTGTATTATCTATATAAGCTGGAATTAATATCATTGCTAATGCAATAACAACTGCTACTACAAATAAAGCAAGTATTCCCATGAAGTTTTCAAACACCAAATTTAAAAGTTGAGGTAAAATAGTACCAACAAGAACAAACGCAATAACAAGATACCAAATGTTAAATTCACCCATTGGTTTTACTCCATACTTGAACATAGTCTAACTGTTGAGTAGACCCCCCAAAAGGGGTCTTGCCTTACGCCGGACAGGCGTATAATTAAGAAGCCTACAATAGATTACATAGGTGCGTCAATGGGTTCTCAAAAATAGCACCTCATATTTCGATGGGCTTCTCCGCCATCGGCTCCAGCCCCACCTCAATCGATCAAGGATCGGGGACAACGCTGCCCCCGATACTGACTGAACTACTAAACACCAATGACGTGCGAAACAATCACCGCTCCAGCAGCATCCGCAGCATCCGCCGCAATGGTTCCGCAGCGCCCCATAATAATTGATCGCCGCAGGTGAACGCGGCCAGATACTCCGGCCCCATATTCAACTTCCGCAACCGGCCCACAGGTACGCTCAGGGTTCCGGTCACGGCGGCGGGGGTCAGGTCCCGCATTGATAATTCCCGCTCATTTGGCACTACTTTCACCCAGTCGTTAGCGGCGCCAATGATCTCCACTATCTCATCCAGTGGCGCAGCGCGAGTCAGTTTGATGGTCAAAGCCTGACTGTGGCAACGCATCGCGCCAATCCGGATGCAGAGACCATCAATCGGCAGTGGAGAACCGGAATAGCCCAGAATCTTGTTGGTTTCCGCCTGGCCTTTCCATTCCTCGCGACTCTGACCGTTATCGAGTTGCTTGTCGATCCACGGAATCAGGCTGCCGGCCAGTGGCGCTCCAAAATTCGCAGTCGGGAACTCGCTGGAACGAATGGTTTGCGCCACCATCCGGTCAATCTCCAGAATCGCCGAAGCCGGTTCATTCAGCCGGTCAGCGACTGCGGCATGAATCATCCCCATCTGCTGAATCAGTTCGCGCATGTTCTGCGCCCCGGCCCCGGAGGCCGCCTGATAGGTCATAGCGCTCATCCACTCCACCAAGCCGTGCGCGAATAAGCCGCCCAGTCCCATCAACATCAGACTGACTGTGCAATTGCCACCGATGTAATCCTTCACTCCCCGATCCAGCGCCTTCTCAATCACGGTGCGATTAACCGGATCAAGAATGATCACCGCATCGTCTTTCATCCGCAGGGTTGAAGCCGCGTCAATCCAGTAGCCTTGCCAACCGGCAGTCCGCAATTGCGGATACATCGCGCTAGTGTAATCGCCGCCCTGACAGGTCACAATAATGTCCAGGGTTTTTAACTCGGCAATCGAGTGGGCATCCTTGAGCGGCGCAGTGGTCTTGCCAATGCCTGGCCCTTGACCGCCAATGTTGGAAGTCGTGAAAAACACCGGCTCATCGATCAGCGCGAAGTCATTTTCCGCCTGCATCCGCGCCATCAGCACTGAACCCACCATTCCCCGCCAACCCACCAGACCAACTCGCATGATTGCACTCCTCGCCTTGCATTAAATCAGCTTGCGTTAAACCAGAATGACTTGAAATTTTTACAGCGCCGCAACCACCGCATCGCCCATCGCCTGAGTCCCGACCGGCGTCATGCCATTAGCCATAATATCCAGCGTTCGCAATCCCTGATCCAGCACCCGCCCAACGGCCCGCTCAATCCGCTCGGCCTGTTCCGGGGCCTTCAGACTGTAGCGCAACAGCATCGCCGCCGACAGAATCGTCGCCAGCGGATTCGCCATGCCCTTGCCGGCGATGTCGGGTGCAGAACCGTGAATCGGCTCGTACAGGCCCTTCCCGTTGGCATCCAGCGAGGCCGAAGGCAACATGCCGATGGAGCCGGTCAGCATCGCGGCGCAGTCGGACAGAATGTCGCCGAACAGGCTGCCGGTCACGATCACATCAAATTGCTTCGGGGCGCGGACCAGTTGCATCGCGGCGTTATCCACATACAGATGCGACAGCGCCACATCGGGATAGTCCTTCGCCACTCGCGTCACCACGTCCCGCCACAATTCCGAGACTTCCAGGGCGTTGGCCTTGTCCACCGAACAGAGCTTGCGCTGGCGCTTGCGGGCGGCCTCAAACCCGACCCGGGCGATCCGTTTGATTTCGGACTCCCGGTAGATCATGGTGTTAAAGCCTTCCCGCTCGCCACTGTCCAGGGTGCGAATCCCGCGAGGCTGGCCGAAGTAAATATCGCCGGTCAATTCCCGCACGATCAGAATATCCAGCCCGGCGACGACTTCCGGCTTGAGCGTCGAGGCGGCGGTCAGTTGCGGGTAGAGAATCGCCGGACGCAGATTGGCAAACACGCCCAGATCAGCGCGGATCAATAGCAAACCGTGTTCGGCACGCAAGGGCCGATCCAGCGCTTCCCACTTCGGCCCACCGACTGCGCCGAGCAGGATTGCATCGGCTTCATGCGCCTGGCGACGAGTCTGATCGGGATAAGGTTCGCCCAACGCATCGACCGCGCCGCCGCCGAGCAGCCCATAGTCCAGGGTCACGTCCAGACCGTGTTCCTGGCGCAGACACTCCAGCACCTTGGCGGCCTCGGCGATGATTTCCGGGCCGATGCCGTCGCCGGGGAGAATCAGGATTTTGGCGGTCATGCAATATATCCTTCAAGGGTTCTGTACTTTTCGCGCCTTGCGTGGACAGGCTTGCTTACCACGGAATCGGTTGTCCATCCCGGAAGAACCCGCCGGTTGGCCCATCGTCCGGCAAGGTCGCCGCCCAGACGATGCCTGCTGCGCCCTGCTCCACCGTCCGCTCCGCGTGGGGGCCGCCCATATCGGTGCGCACCCGGCCGGGACAAACCGAATTGACCAGGATGTTAAAGCCCTGAGTTTCCGCTGCCAGGATCCGGGTCAAAGCGTTAATCGCGGTCTTGGAAATCCGGTAGGCGGGCGATCTCCCTTCCATTTCGCTTAACTGGCCCATGCCGCTGGACAGATTGACAATGCGGCCATAATGCTGGTGCTTCATCAGCGGAACCAGTTCCTGTACCAGCAGCAGTGGCCCGTACAGATTGGTTTTTAGCGTCATGGTCAGGGTTTCCAGACTGGCGGTAAAAACGCTGGCGCTGCCGGCTTCTTCGGAACCGTGGCTGTCAAGGAATACCCCGGCGTTATTGACCAGAATATCCAACCGCCCGCACCGGCGGTGAATGAATGCCCCGAGTTCAGCCACGCTGGTTTCCGAAGTCACGTCCAGCGGTTGAAGCAGCACGTCCAGTCCCTCAGTCAACAATTTTTCCAGCGCCATCTCGCCCTTGCCGACATTGCGACTGGCGATGATCACCCGGATGTCGCGTTTGGCTAGTTGTCGGGCCGTTTCCAGCCCCAAACCACGATTGGCACCCGTCACTATTGCCACGGGCTTGACACTTTTATCGCTCATCATCACCTCTCCCTCAGCCGCCCCGACAATCCACAGTGGTTGCTGCAAATTGGCGCAGTCTGTTGTTTTATTCACAATCTATTGTTGCAAATACTAACAGTCTCCGCATGGTTAAAACAACAAAACCCGTTATGAACCCATGCTGATGCCGCTCTAAACAGGCCATATTGGCCCTTGAAAGTCATCGCCGGTTCGCCGTTGGCGCGAATGACGACCTCAACAGTCCAGCGAGCCTTGCCGCGCTCCCGGTAGCGGTGAATGAACTGTTCCACTGTCGCCGGTTCCGGCAGCACACATTCCGCCAAAATCTCCTCCCGCACGGGCCGCAGAAATTTCAGGTAGCTGTCGATGATCACGATCTCGGCGCTTTCGCCATGTTCGCGCAGGGTCAGCGTGGTCATGGCCCAGCCAGTCAACGCCGCAATGGCGGCCATCGATCCGCCAAACGCGGTGCCTTTGTCATTGATATTCGGTTCCAGTGGCGCGGTCAATGCCAGTCCAGCGGCGTCGCAGCGCTCGATTTGCGCCTGCATGGCCCGAAATAGCGGGACATGGCGATTAAGATAATCATTGAGTTCTTGCATGTGGGACATGATGGTGACTCCGGTGCCGGGATTCTTCCCTCTTCTAAATTTTCCTGCGATGACAAGGGATTGCGGTGTAGGGCTGGATCGTTGTTTTCAGCCAACCCTTTGATCCTTGCTAAAAGAGGCTAATTGCGTTTGTCCGCCCCGTGGTTTGTATGACAGGAAAATTTAGAAGAGGCAAAATTTGGATCCGTTTAGCATACTGGGCGAAGTCGGACAACGCTCCACGCGGCGCTTTTTCCGAACTCGCTTTAACCTACTCATCCACTGGAGAATTTTGCATGTCCCGCTCACCCCAAATGGTTACCGGCCAGTTTCCTGGCGTTCGCCTGCGCCGGATGCGCCGCGATGACTTTTCCCGCCGGCTGATGCGGGAAACGGTACTCACCCCCGCCGACCTGATTCAACCGCTGTTCGTGATCGAAGGCGAACACCGCCGCGAACCGGTAGCATCGATGCCCGGCGTTGCCCGGCTAACGATTGACGAGCTGCTGCGCGAAGCGGAAAAACTGGCCGGGTTGGGCATTCCAGCGGTAGCCTTGTTTCCGGTGACGCCGCCGGAGGCCAAGTCGCTGGACGCTGCCGAAGCCTACAACCCTGACGGTCTGACGCAGCGGGCGGTACGGGCGCTGAAAGCCCATGTTCCCGGGCTGGGCGTGATTACCGACGTGGCGCTGGACCCTTTTACCCGCCACGGCCAGGATGGACTGGTGGACCAATCCGGCTCTGTGCTGAACGATGAAACCGTGGCGGTGCTGGTCCGGCAGGCGCTATCCCACGCCGAGGCCGGGGCCGACATCGTCGCGCCGTCAGACATGATGGACGGGCGGATTGCCGCGATTCGCGAGGCGCTGGAATCCCATGATTTCATTCACACCCGGATTTTGGCCTATTCTGCCAAATATGCGTCCAGCTTCTACGGGCCATTCCGGGATGCGGTGGGTTCGGCAGGGGCGCTCGGTAAGAGTAATAAATACAGTTATCAGATGGACCCGGCCAATAGCGACGAGGCGTTGCGTGAAGTGGCGCTGGATCTGGAGGAAGGCGCGGATATCGTGATGATCAAACCGGGAATGCCATATCTCGACATTGTCCGGCGAGTCAAGGATCAGTTTGCTGCACCGACCTTCGTCTATCAGGTGAGCGGCGAGTACGCGATGCTGCTGGCGGCAGCGCAGAACGGCTGGCTGGATGAGCAAGCGGTGGTGATGGAGTCGCTGCTGGCGATTAAACGGGCTGGGGCCGATGCCATTTTGACCTATTTCGCGGGGCAAGCCGCCTGCTGGCTGCGGCAGGCGGCATGAACCGCTGGCAATGGGGGTTGGCAGTCACTGTCATTAAGTTAAGGATTCAGGACGTTGGGTTGTCTACCTTTTCCGTCATACTCGCGAAAGCGGGTATCCAGTTTTTTCAGTGAGTTACTGGATTCCCGCATCCGCGGGAATGACGGAAAACTGGGCAGTAGAGTCAATTCCAATTGAGGTTTGCGCCTTTGGAAATGGAGGTGCTGCATTGGCCGCCCGAAGTGGAATCGGTGTTGCGGCGCGGCGGTTATCTCCGGTCTCCTCCGCCTGATCTGGACTTGTGGTGCAATTGCGCCGATTGAGGGGTATATCATGGTTTTTCTTGCTGATTTGCTGTCGTTTTTTCTGCATCTTGACCAGCATCTGGCGATTATGGCCAGCCAATATGGCAACTGGATTTATGCCATTCTATTTTTAATCGTGTTCTGCGAAACCGGGCTGGTGGTGACGCCGTTTCTACCCGGCGATTCACTGCTATTTGTCGCCGGCACATTGGCGGCCATTGGCACAATGGACATTCACGCGCTGTTTCTGCTGTTGACCATCGCCGCCATTCTCGGCGATACCGTTAATTACGCCGCTGGTCATTATTTCGGCGAAAAGGTATTCCACGTTGACGCCCGGATTCTCAAACGCGAATACCTCGACCGCACCCATCAATTTTTCGAGCGGCATGGCGGCAAGACGATTGTTATTGCCCGTTTTGTGCCGATCATTCGTACCTTTGCCCCGTTCGTGGCCGGAGCCGGCAGCATGAGTTATCGCCATTTTTTGATTTATAATGTGACCGGTGGCATTGCCTGGACTGCCGCATTTCTGTATGGCGGCTATTTCTTCGGCAACCTGCCGTTCGTCAAGCAGAATTTCACCTTGGTCATTCTGGCGATCATCGTCCTGTCGATCCTTCCCGGCGTGGTTGAATACTGGCGACAGCGCCGTGCTGGGGTGCGGCAGTTGGCAGAGGAAATGGGGCGGGGGCTAAACACAGCGCTGCCGGATTTGCACAAGACGGTGGTGAATCAAGGTGGCACTGGCCGTCGGAGTGATGATCGAGAGGCGGACCCCGAACACGGCGGAACTGACCATCGATGACGCCGAGCGCGCCTTGCGCCACGGGGTGATCCTGCGCAAACTCAGTTCATGGCCCCGTACCCCGGTCGGTTCCCGGCCCCTCGCTCCTCTGCCCCAGCCGGAGGAGTGAACGACTACGACATTGCCGGGATGTAGCGAATCCATGCGAGAACGAAGGTTATTTCCGCAGCATGACAGAAAACGAGTTCCACCTAACCCAGTCGACCGATCAGCTCCAACAACTGACGCGACGGTTGCTATCGGTTCAGGAAGAGGAGCGCCGCGCTCTGTCCCGCGAACTCCATGATGATTTTGGGCAGCAACTGATTGCGCTTAAGCTCAATCTGTCCACGCTGGATCAGCTCTTGCGAAACTACCCACCATATCCTGCTCCGCACACCGGCCATAACTCAGCAACAGCGGTTCAGCGATGTACCGCGGACTGCATTGACATTACCAACCACATTATTGGACGGGTTCGGGAGATTGCCCACCACCTCCGGCCCTCGATTCTCGACGATCTGGGGTTGTCCGCCACCTTGCACGGCTACACCCAGCGTCAGGCGCAGCGGGCCGGTTGCACGATTGAAGTTCGGGATTGCATCCCGTCACTGTCGCCGGACGTAGAGATTGCGGCGTTTCGCATCGTGCAGGAAGCGGTCAGTAATGCCATCCGCCACGGCGCGGCACCACACATCACCGTTGTTGCCCAATTTGATAAATCGGTGCTGCGGCTGGTCATTCAGGACAATGGCAGCGGCTTCGATCCGGACGAGCTATCCGCTCGCCCCGAATCGGGCATGGGGCTGATCACCATGAGCGAGCGGGCCCGGTTGCTGGGCGGCCAGTTGACGCACACCAGCCGGCCAGGGATGGGAACGCGCATCGAAGTCACGATCCCGGTAGAGGTCAGCGAAAGCCCATGACCGACCATGCCTCGGCGGTTGAAGACCTGCGTTGTCAGGCGGAAGCGCGGTTGTCGGCGCGGCTACTCACTCCAGCCAACCCACCCATGCTGACCCCGGCGGAGAGCCAGCGGCTGATCCACGAACTACAAGTTCACCAAATCGAACTGGAGTTGCAGAACCAGGCGCTGATGGAGATGCGTGACCGGTTGAAACAGAGTCTGGAAAAATACACCGACTTTTTCGACGTTGCGCCGATGGGCTATCTGGTGCTGGACGATCATGGCGCGATCCTGGAAGCCAACCCCGCCGCGGCGACCCTGCTGAGAGTTAATCGCTGCGACCTGATCGCGCGACGGTTAGGTCTCTTCATTTCGCTGGAAACCCGCCCCACCTTCAACGCTTTTGTCGACATGCTCATGGCGGGGACGGCCAAGAAAAGCTGCGAAGTGACGCTCGATAGCGAAACCGCGGCGCCCCGCTACCTGCATCTGGAGGGCGTAGGCGTGGCGGCTAGAACCGGCTGGCAGTGCCGTATCGCGGCAACCGACATCACCCAGCACCCGCAACTTGAGAAACTCCAAACGCTGTCACGGCGACTGGTGGCGATTCAGGAAGCGGAACGCCGCACCTTGGCTTACACCTTCCACGAGGATTTTGGGCAGGAACTGGCCGCCATCAAACTTGAGCTGTCCCAGTTGGACCACGCCGGAGTCAGCGCCTGTGTTGGACGAGTGGATCGCATCATCGGCCAGATTCGGGAGATGGCGAGCAAACTCCGCCCATCGATCCTCGACGATCTGGGGCTGTCCGCGGCCCTGAATGCTTATGCCCACCGGCAGACAAGACGCACCGGATGCACGATTGATCTTCAGGGGTATCTTCCACCGCTGCCGCCGGAAATGGAAATTGCGGTGTTCCGGATCGTGCAGACCGCTATTTACCACGCGATCCACGACGGCGCGGCGCAGCAGATTACCGTGAACACTGGCGTTGACCAGGATCGGCTGAGGCTCCTGATCGAGGATAATGGCCGCGGTTTCGATCCGGTGGCGGTACCGGCTGAGCTAGAGCCGAGCCGGCTGATGAGTATTCGTGAACGCACCGAATTACTCGGTGGTCAGTGGCTGCGAACCAGCCAACTGGGGGTGGGGACCCGCATCGAAATCGCTTTGCCGTTGGTGGGGGTGACAACCTGATGGACGCGACGCGAGTGCTGTTAGCCGATGACCATACGTTGGTGCGGGCCGGTCTGCGCGGGCTGGTGGACAAACTCGACGGGTTTTGCGTGGTCGCCGAGGTCGGAGATGGGCGCGAGGCGGTACGCCTGACCCGGCAGTTGGCGCCGGAGATTGTTCTCATGGACATCAGTATGCCGGGGTTGAACGGGTTGGATGCGACCGCACTGATCATGAAAGAAATGCTAAAAACCCGGGTGATCATCCTGTCCATGCACCTCGCAGAAAGCTATGTACTGGAGGCCTTGCGGGTCGGGGCGGTGGGTTATGTGGCCAAGGATGCTGCGGTTCATGAACTGGAACGGGCGTTGCGCGCCGTTCGGAACGGCGACCGCTGGCTTAGTTCGGTGGTCTCAGGCTACCTCATGGACAACTACCTGCGTCACATCCATCCGTCGGTCGCCGCACCCGACGCCGAGTCCAGTCCGAATCTGCTGACCCCGCGCCAACGTGAAGTGCTGCAACTGATCGCCGAAGGCCACTCGACCAAACAGATCGCCGAACGGCTGTCGATCAGCATCAAGACGGTGGAAACCCACCGCGCCCAACTCACTGAGCGGCTGCACATCTACGACGTGGCCGGGCTAACCCGCTTCGCTATTCGCACCGGTCTGGTTAATTCCGAACGCTGAGAACCGCTACCTTGAGCGGTTCCCTCTTTGGTGAAAGGGGGCGAAGGGGGTTTGAATTCAGCGCAGAGGATCAAAATCCCCCATACTCCAGCTTTCATCTTCTCACCGTCGCAATGACCGGCCCATCATGCTCCCGATTATCGCTATTGTTGGCCGACCCAATGTCGGCAAATCCACCCTGTTCAATTCCCTGACCCGCACCCGCAACGCGCTGGTGGCGGATATGCCCGGCCTGACCCGCGATCGGCAGTACGGTCTCGGCCAGCGTGGTTCACAACCCTGCCTGGTAGTCGATACCGGGGGTCTGACCGGTGCCGATGCGGGGTTGGAAGGTCAGATCGAACAGCAGGTCTGGCGGGCGATTCAAGAAGCCGACGCCATCTTGCTGCTGGTGGATGGCCGGGCGGGCTTGACGGCGGCGGACCAAGAGATCGCCAGCCAGTTGCGCCGGGCCGGCAAGCCGCTGCATCTGGTCGTTAATAAGGCTGAACACCGCGATCCCGATCTGATCAGCGCCGACTTTCACGCCCTGGGTCTGGAACATCTGCATGTGGTCGCTGCTGCTCATAATCAGGGGGTCGAAACCCTGATGGAGGCGGTTTTGGCTACATTGCCGGCAACCGACGAGGCGGTTGATGCGGACGAAACGACGGATTCAGCCGGGCCGGACGACCTGATCAAGCTCGCCGTGGTGGGGCGGCCAAATGTTGGAAAATCCACCCTGGTCAACCGGTTGCTGGGCGAAGATCGGATGCTGGCTTGTGACATGCCTGGCACGACCCGCGACAGCGTGGCTGTCCCGTTCGAGCGCGACGGGCAACGCTATCTGCTGATCGATACCGCTGGGGTGCGACGCCGGTCGCGGGTCAACGAGACGGTGGAAAAATTCAGCGTCATTAAGGCGCTGCAAGCGATTGATCAAGCCCACGTTACGGTGCTGGTGCTGGACGCCCGACAAGGAATCAGCGATCAGGATGCTACGTTACTAGGGCTGATTCTGGAACGGGGGCGGGCGCTGGTGCTGGCCGTTAATAAATGGGATCACCTCGATCCAGAGACTCGCGCCAACGTGAAAAGCGAACTGGACCGTCGGTTGAGTTTTATCGACTTTGCTAAAATTCACTTTATTTCAGCGTTGCATGGTACCGGGGTTGGCGAGTTGCTTGGTTCAGTGCAGGCAGCCTATAGCGCCGCGACCCGTAAACTGGCGACCCCGGAGTTGACCCGCCTGCTCGAAGCCGCACTGATCGCGCATCAGCCGCCCCTGGTTCACGGCCACAGTATTAAACTGCGTTATGCTCATCAAGGCGGCCAGAATCCACCGATGATCATTATTCACGGCAACCGGATTGACCATGTGCCGGACGCCTATCGGCGCTATCTAATCGGGTTTTACCGCAAGCGGCTGGAACTATGGGGAACGCCAATCCGGATTGAATTTCGTAGCGGCGAAAATCCCTATAAACCAGCGACAACGCCAAGGCGGCCTAAAACGGATGGGCGGCGTAAACCAGGGCGGTAGTATTGATTACGGCAGTTTCGCTCATTTTTTGTAAAAGATTGAATTTTATAGGAATAAACTTCCTCCTCTAAACCAACGATCCGGTCCTGCGCCACAACCCCTCGTTGTCACAGGAAAATTTAGAGGAGGAACAATAATGGGTAATTATCTTATTGAATTATAGGATTTTTATCTTAAAAGTCGTTATCCCGCAACGCAACGGGTATAATTGGCTTAATGTCACCATCAAACTGACCAAAGACATGGCCTAATGGTTGCTCCCCTTGTCGATTCTGCTGACTCTCCGCTTTGCTTAGGACGGCAACCTATTCTGGATCGGGAACAGAACATTGTTGCTTACGAATTGCTGTTCCGGGCTTCATCCAGCCACAACGGGGCCGTGGTCGTTGATGATTTTGCCGCTACCAGCCAAGTGGTGATCCGGGCCTTTACTGAATTCGGTTTAGCCAGCGTCTTAGGCAATTGCCTGGGTTACCTCAATGTCGATGAGCAGTTTCTGTCCAGTGATTTGGTCGAGCTGTTGCCCCGCGAGCGGGTCGTGCTGGAAGTGTTGGAAACGGTGGAAATGACGCCGACTATCCTGACCCGGCTGCGTGAACTCAAGGCGATGGGTTTCCAGCTGGCGCTGGATGATTTTACCCACTTTGCCGATCAGTACCTTCCGGCGCTGGCGCTGGTGGATATTGTCAAGCTGGATTTGCCGTTGTTAACCGGCGATGAGCTGACGGCCGTCGTCCAGCAATTGCGCCGCTGGCCGCTTAAACTGCTGGCGGAGAAAATTGACAACCGTGCCCAGTTTCAAGACTGCATTCGACGGGGATTCGATCTGTTCCAAGGTTACTTTTTCGCCAAGCCGACCATTTTGAGCAGCCGTCGGGTTGATCCGGCCCGCGCCGGAGTCCTTCGATTAATGAACCTGACGCTGGGCGAGGTGAAAATCAGCACCCTGGAACGGGAGTTTAAGCATTATCCCAATCTGACCTACAAGCTGTTGAGGCTGGTCAATTCCGTCACGCTGGGCGCACCCGTCAAAATCCATTCGCTGAAGCAGGCGCTGGTGGTATTGGGCCAGCGGCCACTGCAACGCTGGCTGCAATTGTTATTATTCACCCAGGGCGCAGAGGACGTAGCGGGACAATCGTTATCAACCCTGGCGGCAGTGCGCGGCAAGTCGATGGAATTAATGGCGAATTACTTGGCGCCTCATCATCGGGAACAGGCGGATCAAGCCTTTATGGTTGGCGTACTGTCGCTGTTAGATGCCTTGTTTGGAACGCCACTGCCAGAATTGCTGGCCGAATTGAATCTGGCTGATTCGGTACGGGCGGCGCTGTTGAATCATCAAGGATCACTGGGCCGGTTGCTGAATATCATTCTCCGGTCCGAACAGAATCAGTTTGATGAACTGATCATTGAACTGGCGGAATTATCGCCCTTGTCATTATTACAATTCAACCAGGCACAATTACAGGCTCTAGGCTGGGCCAATAAATTAGCCATTTCCAATGAGAGGTGATGTTATGGAGTTACCGGCTTCGACTGCCCGTCATCCCGATCTGGACTGGAGCCAGGTTCGGGAAACCCTCCTGATGCTGGCCTTGGCTGTCTCTCAAATCGAAATGTCGATGCGGGAAAGCGATGGCTCAGTGGAAGTATTAAGCAACTCGTTTACCTCAATGGTCGGTCAGGTCAAGATGATCGAAAAAACCGTCGCGGCGTTGCCGGACATGACGGAAATGACCGACGCCAAGACCACGATCATTGGAAGTTGCACAACGGTGAGCGAGATGATGCATTCCGCCATTATTGCTTTTCAGTTCTACGACAAGTTGACCCAGCGCCTGAATCATGTCACCACCAGTCTGGGAGCGCTGGCGGATTTAGTGAATGATCAGCGCCGGCTGTACAACCCCTATGAATGGCTGGGGATGCAGGAGAAGATTAAATCCCGTTATACAATGGAAGAAGAGCGGCTGATGTTCGAGGCCATCATGCAGGGTAAAACCGTCAAGCAGGCGCTGGCGATCTATGTTCAGGCGCTTGAAGACCGCAAGCAGAAAAGCGTTGACAATGGCGGCGGTGGCGAAGATGACATCGAACTGTTCTGACGTCAGCGATGCACCATAACAAGGCATGCCGCCAATATCTTGCGCTATATTAAGTCAAGGCCCGGAGCCATGCCGCTGCATCGCCGTCACCGAGCGCGCTCCGGGTTGAAAAATCGTCGTGGCATGGTTCATACCCGGACGCGGGCGAGCCTGGTTTTTCGCTACCCAACTCATTACAACCGCCTGTTTCATAACCCGAGGACTCAATTCTGATGAATGCTGCTGCTGTGATCAAGCTGATCGAGGAAAAAGAGATCAAGTTTGTGGATTACCGGTTTACCGATACCCGGGGCAAGGAACAGCATGTCACCGTACCGGTCAGCGCCATTAACGAAGATGTCTTTGAAGACGGCAAGATGTTCGATGGCTCGTCGATTGCCGGCTGGAAAGGCATTCAGGAGTCGGACATGATTTTGATGCCCGATCCGACCACCGCTTGCCTGGACCCGTTTTTTGAAGAACCAACCCTGGTGATGACCTGCGATGTCATCGAACCCAATACCATGCAGGGTTATGAACGCGACCCGCGCTCACTGGCTCGCCGCGCCGAGGCGTATCTGAAGTCCACCGGGATCGGTGATACCGCCTTTTTTGGCCCGGAAAACGAATTTTTCATTTTCGACGATGTGCGCTGGGGCGCTGACATCAGCGGCTGCTTCTGCAAAATTGACTCGTCCGAAGCCGGCTGGAATTCCGAAAAAGCCTATGACGGCGGCAATTTCGGCCACCGTCCGGGCGTCAAGGGCGGCTATTTCCCGGTGCCGCCGGTCGATTCAATGCAGGACATCCGCTCGGCGATGTGCCTGAACCTGGAAGCGATGGGGCAAATCCCCGAAGTACATCATCACGAAGTCGCTACCGCCGGCCAAGCCGAAATTGGTGTGCAATTCAATACCCTGGTGTGCAAGGCCGACGAAGTGCAGCGCCTCAAGTATGTGGTGCAGAACGTCGCCGCCAGTTACGGCAAGACCGCGACCTTCATGCCCAAGCCGCTGGTGGGCGACAATGGCAGCGGGATGCACGTTCACCAGTCGATTGGCAAGGATGGCGTCAACCTGTTCTCCGGTGATTTGTACGCCGGCCTGTCGGAACTGGCGCTGTACTACATCGGCGGGATCATCAAGCACGCCAAGGCGTTGAATGCCTTCTGCAACCCATCGACCAACTCCTACAAGCGGTTAGTGCCGGGCTTTGAAGCGCCGATCAATCTGGCCTATTCCGCCCGCAACCGCTCGGCTTCGATCCGCATTCCATACGTCAGCAATCCCAAGGGACGTCGCATCGAAGTGCGGTTTCCGGATTCGACCGCTAACCCGTATCTCGCTTTTGCGGCGATGATGATGGCCGGACTGGACGGCATCCAGAACCGGATTCATCCCGGCGATCCGGTCGACAAGGACATTTATGAACTGCCGCCGGAAGAAGAGAAGCTGATCCCGCAGGTCTGTTTCTCGCTGGAACAGGCACTTAACGAGCTGGACCAGAACCGCGACTTCCTGATTAAGGGCGGGGTGTTCACCAATGATCTGATCGACGCCTACATTGCCCTCAAGATGCAGGATGTGACCCGGATCCGGATGACTACTCACCCGGTTGAGTTCGACCTGTATTACAGCCTCTAACCTGCTTTTTCAATGATCTATTCCTTAAGCCACCCTTAAGTTGGCGCGTATGGGCTGGGGGGCTTGCCCCCCAGCGGCGATTTTTTGGTCGCCGGGATGGCGGGCTTGATCGGGTGGTGCGGTGTGGCAAGCGCCGCACTCACCACGGGCCGGCGTTCGAGATTGATCGGGAAGCTAATCTGCTGGCCTTGCGTAATAAAGGTGGAAACGGGTGGGGGATGTGGGACAAGATGGGCGCATGAACGATCTGATTGATTTGGCGCCCCCATCCAGACGGGAGCATATTGTTAAGCATCAAGTCTCTGGCCGGGTCTCAGATCGTTTTGTCGCGGAAATGGATACCGCCTTACAACAGATACCTACTGACCTGGTGGATCAGGTTGTCAAAAGCGGATATACGCTGGCGTTTGTGGAGACGGTAATTGAGATCCGCCCTGATTTGCGCGGAAAAACACCGGTTGACTCATCGCCAGGGACTACTTTTGAAAATTTACGCGGATTTTTTGACGGAGAAACAAAAACTCTTTATGTCCCGGAATACTACCGGGCCAAACTTCAGCCGATGCGAGGATTGGTTAAAAATACCATAGCTGCCGCCGTGCTTCGGCATGAACGGGGTCATGCTTTGGATCGAGCTTTGGGGCTTATATCGGCAACACCGGAGTTTCAGCAGGCATATGAAGCAGATTTGACTGATGTTCCTGATGATTTAATTGATTATTTTACTTATTTTTGGCAATCCGATAATAACCGAAACTGCCGAGAAGTATTTGCAGAGCTTTTTGCAGTGTACTATGGCGGTGGCCCTCATGACCGATCTCGGCAAATAAGATTGGTCTTCAATCGCTGCGATGACGTTCTCAGAAAACGAATACAGGGGATAGTGTGATGGTAACGACGCACCTTACTTGTTACCGTGATGGCGTGTGTCGGGTCGTTGTTGAGTATCGTGACGGGAAAGCTACGGCGAAGAATACATTGATCTACAGCCCGGGGAGGATATTGGTCAATACACCTATGCCGAACTCCGTGCCCACGGTAGCGGCGAAATCGACATTGACTTTGACGCGCAGCCCGTTCAACCCGCCGAGCGCCTTGCCGCATGATCTGTAACCTTTGAGGAATGCTGGGGGCTTGCCCCCAGCGGCGATTTTTTGGCCGCCGGGATGGCGTGCTTGACCGGGGGTGCGGCACTCCGGTCGAACCACCCCGGCACTTCGATCGGGTGCGCGGTAAAATCCGGCTCAAGCGTTACAGCATCCAAAGTTTCTCAGATGGCCACCACAGTTTCGCTCGCCGTTTCCAGATTCAGCGCTGCCGCCAACAACGCCTGAGTGTAGGGATGTTGGGGATGGGCGAAGATTTGCCGGGCAGGGCCGGTTTCCACCACCCGCCCATTTTTCATTACCAGCAGATGATTGGCCAGCGCCCGCACCACCCGCAGATCGTGGCTGATGAACACATAAGCCAGCCGGTGGCGACGCTGCAATTCACGCAATAAATCCACGATTTGCGCCTGCACCGACACATCCAGGGCGCTGGTCGGCTCATCGAGAATCAGCAGTCGCGGTTGCAAGGCCAGGGCGCGGGCGATAGCGACCCGCTGACGCTGACCGCCGGAGAACTCGTGCGGATAGCGGTGTTGCGTCGCCGGGTCTAGCCCCACTTCTTCCAGCGCTTGAGTGATGCGGGCGCGACGGGCGGCGCGGTCGCCGGCCAGACCATGCGCCAGCAACCCCTCCTCGACAATTTCACCTATCGACAGGCGCGGACTGAGCGAGCCGAACGGGTCCTGAAAGACGATCTGCATGGCTTTACGCAGTGGCCGCAGGGTGTTATTGGGCAAGCCATCAATCCGCTGACCCTCAAACCGGATCGCACCTGAACTAGACAGCAGTCGCAGCAACGCCAGACCGAGCGTGGTTTTGCCCGAACCACTCTCACCGACCACCCCTAGCGTTTGCCCGGCGCGGATGCTCACACTCACCCCGTCGACCGCCTTGACATGACTGATAACTCGCCCGAACAGTCCGCGTTGGAGGGGGAACCAGACTCGCAGATCGTCGCCGGCCATGACTTCCGGCGCATCCGCCTGTTCCGGCGGCGGATCGCCCTTGGGTTCAGCCGCCAGCAATTCCCGGGTGTAGGGATGATGCGGGTTGGCGAACAACTCGGCGACTATCGCGGTTTCCACAATCTCGCCAGCGTGCATCACGGCAACCCGGTCGGCGAGCTTGCGGACGATGCCGAGATCGTGGGTGATGAACAGGATCGCCATGCCAAACCGGGCTTGCAACGCCTTGAGTAATTTCAGAATTTGAGCCTGGATGGTGACATCGAGGGCCGTAGTAGGCTCATCAGCGATCAGAATGTCGGGATCATTGGCCAGCGCCATCGCAATCATCACCCGTTGCCGCTGACCGCCGGACAGTTCATGCGGCAGGGCGTTCAGGCGATGGGCAGCGGCGGGCAGACCGACCAGAGTCAACAGTTCCAGAATCCGCGCCCGCCGCGTCGCTCCACTCAAACCCTTATGCAGGGTCAAGGTTTCGCCGATCTGTTTTTCAACCGAATGCAGCGGGTTCAGCGAGGTCATCGGCTCCTGAAACACCATCGCGATCTGGTTGCCGCGAATCGTGCGTAGTCGGGCCGGGGCCGCTCTCAGCAATTCCTCGCCGTGCAGGCAAATACTCCCGCCGGGGTGGTGAGCGTGGGGATAGGGCAGCAATTGCAAAATGGAGAGCGCCGACACCGATTTGCCGGAGCCGCTTTCTCCGACCAGCGCCAAGGTTTCGCCGCGATGCAGGGTGAACGAAACCTGCCTGACCGCCACCCGTGTGCCAAAGGAAACCGACAGATCGCGGATTTCGAGAAGAGGCGTTGCATTCCGTGCGGCAGGGTGGCAGACCTGCGCTGTGCTATCTTGAACGACAGATCCTCCCACCCGGATCGGTAATGTCATGGAAATTCCCCTCCTCTAAATTTTCCTGTGATAACCAGGGGTTGTGGCGTAGGACTGGAGCGTGGCCTTCACCCAACCCTTTGATCCTGCCAAAAGATGCTGATTGCGATTGTCCGCCCCAGATTCGTATCACAGAAACAATTTAGAGGAGGCTATTTTCCTGAACCGCTACTCTCTAATTACCGCGCAGAATCCGCCGTTCGCCGAGATATGCCAGCAACCGCTCCAGATTGGTTTCCAGCGAATTGTTTTCAGTGTCGAGCGTTAATTCCGGCTGATCCGGCGCTTCATAGGGCGAGTCGATGCCGGTGAAATCACGAATGACGCCGGCGCGAGCCTTGGCGTACAGGCCCTTGGGATCGCGCTGTTCGCACGCTTCGAGTGAAGCGTGGACGTAGACCTCGATAAACTCCCCTTCCGGAGCCAGCGCCCGCACCAACGCCCGATCCGCCCGGAAGGGCGAAATGAAGGCGGTGATCACGATTAACCCAGCGTCAACGAACAAAGCCGCAACTTCGCCGATCCGGCGGATGTTCTCGATCCGATCTTCCTTGGAGAAGCCCAAATCCCGGTTCAAGCCATGACGGACGTTATCGCCATCCAGCAGATAGCTGTGATACCCGCGCTGCATTAAGCGTTGCTCCAAGGCATTGGCTAAGGTGGACTTCCCCGAACCGGACAGTCCGGTCAGCCAGATCACGCAAGGCTGTTGCGCCTTCTGATTGGCGCGCTGAATTTTGCTGACCTTGTGTTCATGCCAAATGACGTTATGGGCTTTGTCCACCAAGGGCTGAGTCACCGGGCGGACGATCATGCCGGCCCCGACCGTGATATTGGTGATCCGGTCGATCATGATAAAACCGCCGGTGCCCGGAATCTCGTGATAGGGATCGAAGGGAATGGGCTGATTCAGGGCAAAGCGGCAATAACCGATTTCGTTTAACCCCAGCTCCTCAGCCCGCTGATGTCCCAGAGTATTGACATCGATCCGGTGATGAATCGTGGTCGGGGTTGCCGGGATCAGGCGGGTGGCCAGTTTTAGATCGTACTGGCGACCCGGCAGCAGCGGCGCATCAGCCATCCACACTACCCGGGCGTCGAAGGCGTCCGCCACTGCGGGCAATCGGCCAGGATGAACCAGCAGATCGCCGCGACTGACATCGATCTCGTCGGTCAAGGTCAGGGTCACCGCTTCGCCGGCGGACGCCTGCTCAAGATCGCCTGCGCTGGTCACGATACTGGCCACCCGGCTGCGCCGGCCAGAAGGCAGCGCCACCACGACATCGCCGGGCCGGACGACGCCAGCGGCGAGGGTGCCACAGAAGCCGCGAAAATCCGGATTAGGCCGATTGACGTACTGCACCGGGAAGCGGAAATCGCGCAAATTGCGGTCAGCAGCGACTTCCACGGTTTCCAGCAAGTGCAACAAGGTGGGGCCGTGATACCAGGCCATCGCCTCGGACGGCTGCACGATGTTATCGCCGCGCAACGCCGACACCGGGATGCAATGCACATCCCGCACCCCCAATTTGGCGGCGAAATCCAGATAATGAGCGCGGATCCGCTCAAAAACGGCAGGATCGTGGTCGACCAGATCCATCTTGTTCACCGCGACAACGAGATGGCGGATGCCGAGCAGGGACACAATAAAGCTATGGCGGCGGGTCTGCACCTGCACTCCCCGGCGAGCATCGACGAGCAGAATCGCCAGTTGCGCCGTGGACGCGCCGGTCGCCATATTGCGGGTGTACTGCTCATGGCCGGGGGTGTCGGCGATGATAAATTTGCGTTTTTCGGTGGAGAAGTAACGGTAAGCGACATCAATGGTAATGCCTTGCTCCCGCTCGGCCTGCAACCCGTCCACCAACAGCGCCAGATCAAATTCCTCGCCGGTCGTGCCGTACTTGGTGGTATCGCGGCGGACCGCGGCCAACTGATCCTCATGGATCAACTGGGTGTCGTAGAGCAGGCGACCGATCAAGGTGCTTTTGCCATCATCAACGCTGCCGCAGGTGATAAGCCGCAACAGGTCCTTGTGTTCGTGCGCATCCAGGTAGGCCTGGATGTCGGATTCGATCAGGGGGGAGGCGTGAGACATGTTAAAAATACCCTTGGCGCTTCTTTTCTTCCATCGAACCGGACGCATCATGGTCAATCAGCCGGCCTTGTCGTTCCGAAAACCGGGTCAGCAGCATTTCCTGGATAATCTCCGGCAGAGTGGTGGCCCGCGACCGGATCGCGCCAGTCAATGGATAGCAGCCCAGGGTGCGGAAACGCACCCATTCCATTTTTGGCGTTTCGCCCGGTTCCAGCGGCATTCGCTCATCATCCACCATGATCAGCGTTCCTTCCCGCTCGACGACCGGCCGTTCTGCCGCCAGGTACAACGGCACAATCGGAATATTTTCCAGGTGGATGTACTGCCAGACATCCAGCTCGGTCCAGTTGGAGAGCGGAAAAACCCGGATGCTCTCGCCTTTGTGGACCCGCCCGTTGTACAGATTCCAGAGTTCGGGCCGCTGGTTTTTAGGATCCCAGACATGGTTGCGGTCCCGGAACGAATAAACCCGCTCCTTGGCCCGCGACCGCTCTTCGTCCCGCCGGGCACCGCCAAAGGCCGCATCAAATCCGTAGCGATCCAGCGCCTGTTTGAGTCCCTGGGTCTTCATCACGTCAGTATGAACCCGCGAGCCGTGGTTAAACGGATTGATCCCCTGGCGCAAACCCTCTTCATTGACATGAACGATCAGTTCCAGCCCTAACCGCTGTACGATTTCATCGCGGAACTGGATCATGTCCTGGAATTTCCAGGTGGTGTCGACATGCAGCAACGGAAACGGCGGCTTGCCGGGATGGAACGCTTTCAGGGCCAGGTGCAGCATCACGGCCGAGTCCTTGCCAATCGAGTACAGCATCACCGGCTTTTCAAATTCGGCGGCGACTTCGCGGATGATGTGAATGCTCTCCGCTTCAAGTTGTTTAAGATGAGTCGGTTTTTGCAGGTCCATGAGTTCAGGGCGCGGCGGGGAAAGCCGGCAATTCTGGGCATTCAGGGCACAGGCGTCAACCGAGTTGGCAGGTTTGGCAAGCGGGCTGAACAGTGGCGGGAATATCCCGGTTACCCGTCGGTCACCGCCCGCCACTACAGTGAACAGGCGCAGGTCAGTGAATCCATACCGATCCCGCAACGCCGCGCCATGCGACGGGCCTGATCTGCCGCTTCCTGCAATTTCCCTCCCCTAAATTTTCTCCTCCTCTAAATTTTTCCTGTGAGTGCGAGGGATTGGGGAAGCGGATGAGAGTAAAAGGCGTTTTTGTACAGCAATCCGCTGCCGAATCAGAAAAACCAAGGAGCATTCGCTACTCCCTGCTCACTCGGGTTGCTGCGCGGTGACTACTTCTTTGCCCGCATCTGCGCCTGCATGAAAGTAGCCAGCGCCCCTTCCGGCAAGCTCATCCAGATGTCAGAGATTTGCTGAAAAGCGTGCAGTGAATCGTAGAGCTTTTTAAAATCGGGGTTTTTAGCCGATTCGTCGGCATAAATCTTCTGCGCCGCGTCATAAGCCGCTTTCATCACGTCGTCAGGATAGCGTTTGAGTTGCGTCCCGTTTTGCGCCAGACGCTGAATGGCCGGCGGATTCTTGGCGTCATAGGCCGCCATCATGCGCAGATTGGCTTCTATCGCCGCGACTTCAAATGCAGACTGATAGGTTTTGGGCAGCTTCTCCCATTGTTCCTTGTTGACGTAAAAACTGATTTGTGGCCCGGTTTCCCACCAGCCGGGGTAATAATAGAATTTGGCGACCTTGTAAAAGCCGAGCTTCTCATCATCATAAGGCCCGACCCATTCAGCGGCATCGATCGCGCCGCGCTCAAGCGCCGGATAAATCTCAGCGCCGGGCAAGGCTTGCGGCACCGCGCCCAGCGCTGAAAACACCTCCGCGCCAAACCCGGGAATCCGCATCTTCAGGCCCTTGAGATCATCCAGCGTTTTGACTTCCTTGCGGAACCAGCCGCCCATTTGTGCCCCGGTGTTGCCGCCGGGGAAATTGACCAGACTGTATTTGGCGAAGAACTCGCGACTCAAGGTCAGGCCGTCGCCGTAGTAATACCAGCCGTTCATCTGCCGGGCGTTGAGACCGAATGGAATGGCGGTGTCGATGGAAAACGCCTTGTTCTTGCCGTGGTAGTAGTAACCGCAGGTGTGGCAACACTCGACGGTATTTTGCTGCGCCGCATCCAGCACCCCGAACGGCGGGACGATCTCGCCGCCGGCGAATACCCGGATTTCAAACTTGCCGTCGGTCAGTTCAGCGATCCGCTTGGTCAACACCTCCGCCGCGCCGTAGATGGTATCGAGGCTCTTGGGAAAGCTGGATGCCAGCCGCCATTTGATGGTCGGCAATCCTCCGGCAGGCACGGATGGCGGAGACTCCGGCGGGGGTGGCGCAGCCGCCGGCTGCGATTGGGCTTGGACAATGAGCGGGGTAGCGGTAGCAGCAGCCAGACCGAGGCCGGCCTGTTTGATGAAATCACGACGCTGCATGATTTTTTCTCCAGAGGTGCTTGTTAGATTCATTCGATGATTCGACGATTCGATGATGCGCGGGAGCGGCGTTCCAGCAGTTGGAGAAAGAGCGCCCGCGTTTTAACTTTATCAGGGTATGGCGGGATTGCAGCGGTGGCGACTTCAAAGACAGCGCCGGCTTATACTGCAGACGAAACCGGCAGGGGCTGGTCAAAGTCGTTCCCCCTCTAAAATTTCCTGTGATACGAACCTTGGGGTGGACAGGTGCAATTAGTATATTTTAGCAAGATCAAATGGTTGGGTGAAAGCAACGCTCCAGTCCCACGCGCAACTTCTCGTCATTCACAGGAAAATTGAGAGGCGAGGAAAATTTACATGATGAAGAATCTTGCTAATTCAGGTTAACCTTTAACCTTAGCTTTTTAGCCTTACAACCTGCCTTGGAGTCTGGATCATGCGTATTGCGGTCATGGGTCTGGAAGATTTTGGCTTTCATCTGGCCCGCGTCCTGAATGATCTGGGCGACGAGGTCATGGCGGTGGATCGCGACGAGGGACGGGTACAGGAAATCATGCGCCATGTCGGCAAGGCGGTCGTCGCTGACGTGACCGACCGCGAGGCGCTCAAGGATCTCGGTATTCGCGGGATGGATGTGGTGGCGGTGGACGTGGGTGAGCGCTTTGAGACCAGCGTGCTGTTGACCCACTATCTGCGGGAACTGGGCATTCCCCGGGTGCTGGTCAAGGCCGCCAATGCCGATCAAGCCAAAATCCTGACTTTGATCGGAGCCAGCGACGTAGTGCAACCGGAACAGGAAATCGCGGTCAAGACCGCCCATCTGATTCATTATTCCCGGTCAAAACTGCTGGATGCGGTCGCGCTCGGGCATGGCTGCTTCGTCATTACCGTGCAAACCCCGGCCAGTTTCGTTGGGCGGAAGGTGGCCGATTTGGACTTGCTCGCCCGCTACCGGGCGCAGGTCATCGCCATCAAGCCGGCGGCGGAAAAAACCGCGCCTTTTGTTCCGAATGCCGATTATCTGCTGGCGGCAGGCGACGTGTTGGTGGTGATGGGTGAAGAAGCCCGGCTGATCGATATCCACCAGAAACTGAAATAAGTTTGCCTACACATCATCTTCATCTTCAAGCCGGGGATACGGTTCCCGCCGCCGGCGCGTTAAAATTGTTAGAATGCCCTGGCTGGCGGTAGTCCTGATAAAAACATCACGCTGACCGTCTCGGCCTATTCAAGTCAACGCCTTGAATTCACTCACATCATTTTCTGAGTATAGAACTAATATCATGACGATCGAACTCAAATCTCACGCCAAAGTTGGCGTTTATGTCGACGCCGCCAACATTTCCCGCAATGGCGGGCAGCGGATGCAATATGACATCTTGCGCGAATTCGCCTGCCGCGACCACGCCGAACCGCTGCGCCTGAACGTCTACCTGTCCTACGATGAAGAACGCGCCGAAATCAATACCGTCTACCGCGACAAGGCCCGTGCCTACCAGTCGGCCCTGCGCGAACTGGGCTACAAAGTCATTGAAAAGCGGGTCAAATGGTTTCAGGACGAAGCCGGCAACCGTTACGGCAAGGCCAACGCCGATCTCGACATGGCGGTCGATGTGCTGCTCCAATCCGAGAACCTGGACCGGGTGCTGCTGGTCACCGGCGATGGCGATTTCGTGCAGGTCGTCCGCGCCCTGCAAAATAAGGGCTGCCGGGTAGAAACTCTGGCGTTTGACAACGTGTCCGAAGAACTGCGCCGCGAATCCGACATGTACGTTTCTGGCTACCTGGTGCCGGGCCTGCTGCCCACCCGTGGCGATGACTATTTTTCACCGATCTGGGGAGCGATGGGATCACGGGTGCGCGGCTACTGCTATCACCACGATGACAATAAGAGCTTTGGCTTCATGCGCTTTCTGGTCAAGCTGTCGCCCTATCTGTGGAAAACCGATTCCCGCGACTCCGATTCGCCGTACCGGACCGCGTTCTTTCACGATTCGAGCCTACCCGACAATTTCAATGTCATGAAGCTGCCGTCCCGCAATCATATTTTCGAGTTCACCCTGGCCGAACCGAACGGCAAGCAACCCGTCGCTACCGATATCGCCTTGGTGCATCCTTCACCACCGTCGTCGTCATCGTCGTCATCATTGTCGTCATCATCATCGTCGTCACCCTCAGCATTTCCACCGGCACCAGCGGCTTCAGCGGTCTGAGGCCATTCCGGGCGGCCCGTCGAAGACCCGTCGAGAACCACATGCTTAACCTGAAAAATTTGAAGCGTCTTTTCCTGCTCCCTTTGTTGCTGGCCCTGAGCCTGCCGGGCGCCTTCGCCAAACCGGCTGATCCGGGCATGGACGTCATCGACGTCAAACCCTTGGCTCCAACTGCCCGGCTGACCTTGCTGGATCAGACCATTGCCAATCTGCTGGCCCAGCACCATTACCGGCAAAGCAAACTGGACGACCGGTTATCCGCGCTGGTTTTGACTCACTATCTCGACGATCTCGACTTCAGCCGCTCCTACTTCCTGGCCGGTGATATCGCCGGCTTCGAAAAATACCGCGACGGATTGGATGACGCCCTGAAAAAGGGCGATTTGCAACCCGCTTATGAAATTTTCAACCTCTACCTGCGCCGGCTGGCCGATCGCACGACCCGCATCCAGGCTCTGCTCAAACAGAACTTCCGCTTTGATGTTGACGAGTCCCTGATCGTCGATCGGAAGGACGCGCCCTGGGCCAAAACTCCGGCGGAACTGGATGAACTTTGGCGCAAGCGGCTCAAGCACGAAATGCTGACCTTGATGCTATCGGGCAAGGATCAGACCGCCGCCCGCGAGTTGTTGAGCAAGCGCTATGACAACCGGTTGCGCCAGACGCTGCAATCCAGCAGCGATGATGTCTTCCAGATCTATATGAACGCGGTCGCCCAAGCGTTCGATCCGCATACCGCCTACTTTTCCCCGCGCAACACCGAGAATTTCAACATCCAGATGCGCCTGTCCCTGGAAGGCATCGGCTGCGTGCTGCGGATGGAGGACGAACAGGTGACCGTGGTAGAACTGGTCACCGGCGGCCCCGCTGATCTCAGCCAGCAGATCAAGTCCGGCGACAAGATCGTCGCGGTCGCGCAGGGCGATGATGGAACCTGGCTGGATGTGGTCGGCTGGCGGCTCGATGACGTGGTGGAACGGATTCGCGGTCAGCGCGGCACGGTGGTGCGGCTGAAAGTCTTGCCTGGCAAGGCCGGCGCGGCGGCGGCAGAAAAAACCATCCGGCTGGTGCGTGACACCATCAAGCTGGAAAAGCAGGCCGCCAAGAGTGAAATTAAACCGATCAAGAGCGCTGATGGCCGCGAATTGCGGATCGGCGTAATCACCGTACCCGCGTTCTACAGCGACTTTGACGCCGCCCGGCGCGGCGTGGCCGACTACCGCAGCACTACCCGTGATGTCCGGCGGTTGCTGAATGATCTCAATGGCAAAATCGACGGGCTGGTGCTGGACCTGCGCGAAAACGGCGGTGGCTCACTGCAAGAGGCGGTGGATTTAACCGGCCTGTTCATTGGCGATGGGCCGGTCGTCCAGGTTCGGCAGGCCAATGGCGATATTGAGGTCGAAAAGGACAACGAGCCCACCGCCGTCTACACCGGCCCATTGGCAGTGCTGGTCGATCATGCCAGCGCCTCGGCCTCGGAAATCTTCGCCGGCGCCATTCAGGACTACGGACGCGGTATTGTGATCGGCGATCCGACCTTTGGTAAGGGCACGGTGCAAAGCTTGGTCGACCTCAACCGCCAGACCAAGGCCAAGGACCCGCAGGGCCAGTTGAAAATGACCATCGCCAAGTTCTACCGGGTCAACGGCAGCAGCACCCAGCATCGCGGGGTACAGCCCGACATCGCTATTCCCTCGGCAGTGGACAACACGGAAACCGGCGAGAGCGCCCAGAAGAACGCGCTGCCCTGGGACGAGATCGCCGCGACCCGCTATCGCGACAATAGGCAACTGGCGGCGCTGGCTCCGGAACTGGCGCGGCGGCATCAGACTCGCGCTGCAATTAATCCTGATTACCAGGCGTTCCTGCGCGATCTCGAGTTCACCCGGCAACAACGGGACAAGACCACGGTCTCGCTGCTGGAAAGCGGGCGCCGGACTGAACGAGAGCAGATTGAAGCTTGGCAGCGCGAGCGCGAAAACCGCTATCGCGGCGCCAAAGGGCTAGCACCGCTCAAACCCGGCGATGCTATCCCCGAAGGCAAGGACAGCGTCATTCCGGACGCGGCGCTGGAGGAAAGCGCCTGGATCGTCGCCGATCTGATCGGGCTGATCGGCTCCGACAGCGCCTTGGTTATGAGTCGCTGAGCATGGATCCAGCGCTGGCGGTACGGTTGGTTGCGACGCTGGATCGGGTCGATGCGCTGTTGCCGAAACCGCCAGAACCGCCGGATTGGGATCGTTACCGGGCCTTCCGTTGGCGGCGCTCCGGTCAGCGCGGCTATCTTCAGCCGGTGCGGCATCCGCATCAATTGTGGTTATCCAATTTGCAACGGATCGACCGTCAGAAAGCAGCGCTGGATTTGAACCTGCGGCAGTTCCTGGCGGGTCGACCCTGCAATCATGCGCTATTGTGGGGAACGCGGGGCACCGGTAAATCTTCGCTGGTCAAGGCGCTGCTGAATGAGTACGCCGACCGGGGACTGCGGCTGATCGAAGTGGAAAAGCACGACCTGCTGGATCTGCCGGACATCGTTGATCCGCTGTTCGACCGCCCGGAGCGCTTCCTGATCTATTGCGACGATCTGTCGTTTGAAGCCGACGATCCCCGTTACAAGGCACTCAAGGCGATGCTGGACGGTTCGATCAGCGCCACTCCCGACAACGTACTGTTGTGTGCGACCTCCAACCGCCGCCATTTGTTGCCTGAGTATCTGCGCGAGAATCAGGAGGCCTGCCTCGTCGAGGGTGAGTTGCATTACGGGGAGGCGGTGGAGGAAAAAATCTCGCTCTCGGAGCGGTTCGGGCTATGGCTGGCCTTTCACCCGTTCAACCAGGACGACTATCTGGCGATTGTCGGCTACTGGCTGGAGCAACTGGGGTGGAACGCCGAGCTGAAAGATCTGGTGCGAACGGCGGCTTTGCAGTGGGCCTTGCAGCGAGGATCGCGCAGTGGCCGGGCCGCCTGGCAGTTCGCCCGTGACTGGGTGGGTCGGAGCGGTTTTTAGCCAAGGGCCGTTCCGCCCAATCAGACTTCGCCGGCCACCGACAGCGCGGTTTTCTGGCAGGTGAGGCGAATCCGGGTCGCGCCGCGATTCCGAACAGATCCACCAGCAACAGGACGAGAAACCCATCATGCTCCCCAAACCCCTCTACGAAACGCTCCCCTATGGCTATGTGCTGGCTGGTGTGCTGGCGATCGTCGGCATCGAACCGATCTTCGGCAAAGTCTGCGGAATCCTGCTGATCGTCATTGGCCTGTTTGTCTATCAGGCCCGAATGCGCTACCGCCACCGCAAGCAACGAATTGTCGCCTATGGCGGCGCCCGCCATCCTGGCCTCAAGCGCACTGATAAACATGGCGAACCGCTGAGCCGAACCCGGACACCGGCGCAACAGGATTTCTACCGGGGCGAGGAAAACTACGCCGAAGGCAACTATGCAGAAGCTCGCCAGTGGTATCGCCAGGCCGCCGAGGAAGGCAACATTTCTGCTCAAGTCAACCTGGGGGTGATGTGCGTGGCCGGGCAGGGCGGGCCACTGGACTACCAGGAAGCCTTGTACTGGTATGGCCGGGCCGCTGATCAAGGCGATGCCGTCGCGCAATTCAATCTGGGCGCGATGTACGTCGAAGGCCAGGGCGTCGCCCGCAACTTCGAGGAGGCCATGCGCTGGTATCGTAAGGCCGCCGACCAGAGCCATGCCCCGGCCCAGTTCAGCCTCGGCATCCTCTACGAGCAAACCCCGGGAACGATCCACCTCCAGGAAGCCCTGCAGTGGTATCGCAAGGCTGCTGACCAAGGCTATGCCCCGGCCCAGGTCAATCTGGGGGTGTTATACGCCGAAGGTCGGGGCGCGCGTCAGAACTTCCAGGAAGCCTTGCGCTGGTATCAGGCGGCGGCCACCAGCGGCTATGCGCCGGCCCAGTTCAATCTGGGGGTGATGTATCTTGAAGGCCAGCAAGGCATCCCGGCCGATCGGGCGATCGCTTACGTCTGGTTCACCCGCGCCGCCGGGCAAGGCGACGCCGACGCTCAGCCGATTCAGCAAGAACTGGCAGCGCAGCTCACCGCCGAGCAGAAAGCGCAAGTCGCTGAGATGCTGTAGCGGTAACGTCAAATATCCAGATTCAGGACATCCAGCGCGTTCTGTTCAATAAACTCGCGGCGTGGCTCCACCTGATCGCCCATCAACGTGGTAAACACTTCGTCAGCACCAATCGCATCTTCGATCCGCACTTGCAGCAGGCGACGAGTGGCCGGATCCATGGTGGTTTCCCACAATTGTTCCGGGTTCATCTCGCCCAGGCCCTTATAGCGCTGGATGTGCTGGCCGCGTTTGGCCTCCCCGAACAACCAGTCCATCACCTCGCGGAAGGTGCGAACCTCCTGAACCCGGTCGCCGCGCCGTACTTCCGCCCTGGCATCGAATAAGCCCGCCAGTTGCGCCCCGAACCCGGCCAGACTGGCGTATTCGACCGACTGGAAAAACCCGGTGGCCAACCGGATGGGACGATCCAGGCTGTGGGTGCGGCGGACAATGACCACGTCACCGCCAGCGCCGTCTTCGCGGAGTTCGATCATCGCCCGGTAAACTGAACGTTCGCCTGGTCGGGCGTTCAGCCGGCTAACCAGGGTTTCGGCCCACTGGTCGAGAAAGCCGCCATCACGCAACCGGTCATCGTCCAGCAAGGGCAAATGAATCAGTTGCTCCAGCAATGCCCCGTCATAACGGCGGGAGAGCCGCTGAATCAATGCCATCACCTTCATGTGATTGCGGGCCAGAGTTTCCAGCGCCTTGCCCGTGATCGGCGGACCCGCGTTCCCCGGCATTAGCTCCGCCCCATCCAGCGCCGCCCGCAACAGATTTTCCGACAGTTCCGCATCATCCTTGACGTAGTGTTCCTGCTTGCCTTTTTTGACCTTGTACAACGGTGGCTGGGCAATGTAGATATGGCCGCGCTCAATCAATTCCGGCATCTGCCGGTAAAAAAACGTCAGCAACAAAGTCCGGATATGTGAGCCGTCCACATCGGCGTCGGTCATCAGAATGACCCGGTAATAGCGCAGTTTGTCAGGATTAAACTCCTCCCGGCCAATCCCGCAACCGAGCGCAGTAATCAGCGTTCCCACTTCCACTGAAGCCAGCATTTTGTCAAACCGGGCCTTTTCGACATTCAGAATTTTGCCTTTCAGAGGCAGAATCGCCTGAAAACGCCGGTCGCGGCCCTGTTTGGCGGAGCCGCCGGCGGAATCGCCTTCGACGAGAAACAGTTCCGACAGGGCCGGGTCTTTTTCCTGACAGTCCGCCAATTTGCCCGGCAGTCCGGCGATGTCCAACGCGCCCTTGCGGCGGGTCATTTCCCGGGCACGGCGGGCGGCGTCGCGGGCGCGGGCAGCGTCAATGATTTTGCCGGTAATAATCTTGGCCTCGCCAGGATTTTCCAGCAGAAACTCTTGCAGCTTCTCCGCGACGATCGATTCCACGACCGGCTTCACCTCGGACGACACCAGCTTGTCCTTGGTCTGCGAGGAAAACTTCGGATCGTGCAGCTTCACCGACAATACCGCGGTCAAGCCTTCACGAGCATCATCGCCACTGGTTTCTACCTTGGCCTTTTTCAGAATCCCTTCGGCCTCCATATATTGATTCAGGGTGCGGGTCAAGCCACCACGCAGCCCAGCCAAATGCGCGCCGCCATCACGTTGCGGGATGTTATTGGTAAAACAGAACACGTTTTCCTGGTAGGAATCATTCCATTGCATCGCCAGCTCAACCTGAACACCATCGCGGGTGGTATTCAGATAAAACACATTATTGTGCAAGGGGGTTTTATTGCGATTGAGATGCCCAACGAAGGCTTTAATACCACCCTGATATTCAAAAACATCTTCCTTGTCAGTGCGTTTGTCGTGCAGACAAATACGGACGCCGGAATTGAGAAAGGATAATTCACGCAGTCGTTTGGCGAGGATATCGTAATGAAAATCGATGTTGGTGAAAATGGTAGAACTGGGCTTGAAGCGAACTTCGGTGCCAGTCAAATCGGTATCGCCCGTCACCCGCAATGGCGCTTGCGGATTACCCAGCCGATATTCCTGTTGATACATCTTGCCGTCGCGGCGAATGGTCAGCAGCAGAAACTCGGACAGGGCGTTGACCACGGAAATGCCGACCCCGTGCAGACCACCAGAGACCTTGTAGGCGCGATCGTCAAACTTACCGCCGGCGTGGAGTACCGTCATGATCACTTCAGCAGCAGAGCGGCCCTTGGAATGCTCGTCGGTGGGAATGCCGCGGCCGTTATCCACGACCGTGATCGACTCATCGGCGTGAATGGTGACGCTGATTTCGGTGCAGTAACCGGCTAGCGCCTCATCAATCGAGTTGTCTACGGCCTCGAACACCATGTGGTGCAGGCCGGTACCGTCATCTGTGTCGCCGATGTACATACCGGGCCGCTTGCGCACCGCGTCCAGTCCTTCCAGAACCGTGATGCTCGATGAGGTGTAGGACGAATCGTTCATAAATCCCGCTTCTCAAGTCCGAAAAAGGCCGAGAATTGTACCACTTTGCGGGCTTGGCCGGGAGCCGGGATTCAGGTGGGCAGGGGCAAAATTCGGGGACACCGCGCCAATGACAGGGTCAATGGCACGATCAGCAAGTGGAGCCAACGCGCTTGGCGCTTTTCAATAAACTTTCTACCGGTCCCGGACGATCCAACAAATAGCCCCCTCAACGATGACCGCCAATGTTTTTCGTATAATGCAGAGCTGCATTGCGAAAAATACCGTGAAAAACCACATTTCAGGAGACGCCAGCATGATCAAAACTTTTGGATACGCGGCCCAAACCGCCACTGCGCCGCTCGATACCTTCGCCTTCGAACGGCGCGATCCGCGGCCGAACGACGTGCAAATCGAAATTCTTTACTGCGGTGTGTGCCACTCCGACCTGCATACCGCCCGCAACGAATGGAAAAACACGGCATATCCGGTCGTACCCGGCCATGAGATTGTTGGCCGGGTGACTCGGGTCGGCAGCGCGGTCACCGCGTTTCAGACCGGCGATTTGGCTGGGGTCGGCTGCATGGTCGATGCCTGCGGCGCTTGCCCCGATTGTCAGGAGGGTCTGGAACAGTACTGCCCTAGCTTCACCCTGACCTACAACAGCCCTGACCCGCACACCGGTCAGATGACCTATGGTGGCTACTCCAACCAGATCGTGGTTGATCAGCGGTTTGTGCTGCGGGTGCCCAAGACGCTCGACCTGGCTGCCGTCGCGCCACTGCTGTGCGCCGGCATCACCACCTACTCGCCGCTGCGGGAGTGGAAAGTCGGGCCGGGCCACACGGTCGGAGTGGTCGGGCTGGGCGGGTTGGGGCACATGGCGGTCAAGCTCGCCCATGCCTTTGGCGCTCGTGTGGTGCTGTTCACCACTTCACCGGGCAAGGCTACTGACGCCCGGCGACTGGGTGCCGATGAGGTGGTGATCTCCCGGAATCCCGACGAGATGAATCAACATCTCAACCGTCTCGACTTCATCCTCGATACCGTCGCTGCACCGCACAACCTGGATGCCTACCTGCAACTGCTGAAGCGTGATGGCACGTTGTGCTTGGTGGGAGCGCCGCAGGAGCCGCATCCGGCACCAGAAGTCTTCAACCTGATTTTCAAGCGCCGACGGCTGGCCGGTTCGTTGATCGGCGGCATCCGCGAGACCCAGGAGATGCTCGACTTCTGTGCTGAACACCGCATCGTCTCGGACATTGAGCTGATCCCGATCCAGCAGATCAACACGGCCTACGAACGAATGTTGCGCAGCGACGTGAAATACCGGTTCGTGATTGACATGGCGTCACTGGGAGTGGACGCGGCAGCGTAATCGACGATCACCGATGCAAGGGGGCGGGGGTGAGGAATTCACCGCCTTTCCCCGATTTTCAAAGGATTCCGCACGTTCACGCCCGGCAGGGCAAAATCGGCAGCGTTGCGCGTCACCACGGTCAAGTCATGAACTCGTGCGGTGGCAGCCAGTCGACCATCCACGGCAGACAAGGGTCTTCCCGCTTCCGCCAGCAGTCGCCCTACCTTCGGACCAAGGTCACTGCCCCTAACGGGCGCTACCGCCCCTTCCAGCGCCTTGCAGAAGGTTTCGCGCCACCGGTCGAGAACCGTTGCCACTGCCGCCAGTTCG
The DNA here is from genome assembly GCA_903879705.1 of uncultured Candidatus Competibacteraceae bacterium. Lineage (GTDB taxonomy): Bacteria > Pseudomonadota > Gammaproteobacteria > Competibacterales > Competibacteraceae > RXIV01. The sequence goes on from CAIRMO010000043.1 coordinate 39,813, forward strand.
CTGTCCCAGGCGTCTACGGCCCGCTGGGCGGAACCGGTTCGCAACGCGGTTCCATAACGCCACCAGGCATCAAGGGAGCCTGGATCGGCGTGGAACAATCCCCAACCCATAAACCGCCGCCGCAGTTGCAGCCTATCTTCCCGGCAGACGTTGCTTGTCGGAATTGAGCAGCAACACCGGGGTTTGACGGGCCAGGACTGATTTGCCGTAGATCGCGAAACCCGGCAATGTCGAACGCAGTAACCCGCATTCCGGTTTCAGCGTCCTGATTTCCAAGCGCTCATCGCCCAATAACGGCTTTCACAGCCGCATTGGCATGATGACGTGTTTGCTGGCACCGCCCTCGGCCTCCTCGATCAGGCAACTGCTGGAAGCATCGGAGAACGACAGCTTGGCCATCTCGCCGCCCAGCGCCCCCAGGGCATCGAGCATGTACGTCACGTTGAAACCGATCTCCATCGGCCCACCCGTGTAGTTGATTTCCATCTCTTCCTCGGCCTCTTCCTGGTTGGAGTTTTTAGCCTGGGTGCGCAGAATCCAGTCTTCCAGTTGCAGGCGGACGCCTTGGCTCTTGTCGTTGAGAACGATGCCGGTGCGAGCCAGGGCGCTCCGCAGCAACATCCGGTCGGCGATGAGTACCCGGCCACCATCACGCGGAATGACCCGCTGATAGTCGGGGAACTTGCCGTCAATCAGTTTGGAGGTGAAGCGGATGTCGCCCAGGGTCAGCCGGATATGGTTCGAGCTGAGCGCCAGCACTGCCTCGGTGTCGTTGTCGGCCAGCAGCCGCATCAGCTCCATCACCCCCTTGCGTGGCACGATGACCTGGCGCGATTCGGCAACCTCGGCTTCGGTGGGCAACTCCTGGAACGCCAGCCGGTGACCGTCAGTGGCGACCAGCCGCACGAGGCCGGAACTGACCTCCAGCAAGAGACCGTTGAGGTAATAGCGCACATCCTGCTGGGCCATCGCAAAGTGGGTGCGCTCAATCATGCTGCGCAATGCGCCTTGTGGCAGACGAATCTCGCTTTCCAGCGGCAGATTTTCCAAGGTGGGAAAGTCGCTGGCCGGCAGGGTGGCGAGGGTGAAGCGGCTCCGTCCGCAGCGCACGGTGGTTTTATCGCCATCCGTCGTTAGCGTCACCGTGGTTTCTTCCGGCAGCGCACGCAGGATGTCGTGCAACCGGCGGGCGGGAAGGGTGATGGCACCGGGAGTTTCCGCCGGCAGCTCAGCCCGGGCGCACAGTTCGACTTCAAGGTCGGTAGCGGTCAGGGTCAGCGTCTGCTCGGTAGCGGTTATCAGCACGTTGGTCAGGATCGGCAGCGTTTGCCGGCGCTCGACTGCGCCGATCACCGATTGCAGCGGTTTGAGCAGATGCTCGCGCTTGGCTTCCAGTTTCATCAAAAATCTCCGGATGGGTTTACAGGTCCCCGGTTTCGATCCGGGGCGGCCAAATCCCGACTAAAGTCAGGGATCATTGAAAATTATCTTTAATCTAGCCGACCTGGGCTTCGGGATTGCGCTCGCGCAGGACGTTGCCGACTGCATGGATCAGATGGGTTTTGCCCAGCCCGGTGCCGCCATAAATAAACAGCGGGTTGTAGGCTTTGCCAGGATTCTGGGCGACGTGCAGGCAGGCGGCGCGGGCAATCTGGTTGGAGTTGCCTTGAACGGAGGTAGCGAACGTGAAGTCGAGATTGAGCGCGCCGCTTTTCAGTAGTTCGCCAGATTTGGATTCGGACGCCGATTCACGGTGGGGTGCCGGATCGGGCGGGCTTTTGTCCAGTGCGAGATCGGCGGCGCTGCCGATTTCCAGCATGACCTGCGGCGCTTGGCCGGGCCGTAATTCCGCCAGCGCGGCTTCTATTTGAGCCAGATGGTGCTTTTTGACCCAGTTCAGCACAAAGCGGTTAGGGGCGAGCAAATGCAGGACCCCGGCCTTTTCCTGGGCGTGGAGGGGCCGGATCCAGGTACTCAACTGGGCGTGGAGGGGCCGGATCCAGGTACTCAACTGGGGTTCGGACAATTCGCGTTCCAGGCAGACCTGGCAGGCTTTCCACAGGGCATGATCCACACCCGTTCCTCGGCTGATGATGTTGGCGAAAGGCGCAGTTTAGTCACCCGCCGATCACTTATCCACAGGTAGCCATCGGCGCGACGCTTGCAAATCCGGCCCTGAATCAGTAGTTTTCTCCTTTTCGTCAAAACGGCCTGCCGGCCGCATTCTATTTGTTCCGAGTCATCCCCTAAGGAATCAGCCATGAAGCGCACTTTTCAACCCAGCATCATTCATCGTAAGCGCACCCACGGCTTTCGCACCCGTATGGCCACCAAAAGCGGCCGGCTGGTGATTAAAGCCCGCCGCGCCAAGGGCCGTGTCCGGCTCGCGCCCTGAACCATGATCAGCGGCGCGTCGTTTCCGCGCCGCGTCCGGCTGACTGGCCGCAACGCCTTCGCCGACGTGTTCGCCCAACCCATCAAGTCCAGCGACCGTTATTTCACCGTGCTGGCCCGCCCCAACGCTTTGCCCTATCCCCGCCTCGGTCTGGCTATTTCTCGCAAGGTTTCCCGATCTGCCGTTGTCCGCAATCGGATCAAGCGGGTGGCGCGGGAGAGCTTCCGCCAGCATCAGCCGCGGCTGGGCGGGCTGGATTGCGTGGTGATGGGACGGACAGGCATCACTGCCTTGCAGGACAATGCGGTGCTGTTCGCGGCGCTGCACCGGCACTGGCAAAAGCTGGCGCGGTCATGCGCACCGTCCTGATCGCGCTGATCCGCCTTTACCAGTGGTTGATTAGCCCATGGCTGGGCAACCACTGCCGGTTTTATCCGAGTTGCTCCGAATACGCCCGCCAGGCCATTGAACGTTATGGCGTCTGGCGCGGCGTCTGGCTGGCGATCCGCCGCCTGCTGTGCTGTCATCCCTGGCATCCTGGCGGTATCGACCCTGTTCCCGAACTTCCCCCGAAGGACCGTTGATGGAAAACCAACGCTTGTTGCTGTTCGCTGCTCTGGTGTTTGTGCTGTTTCTGTTCTGGCAGAACTGGCTGGAGTTTCAGGCTAAAAAATATCCGCCGCTGGCCTCGCCGGTAGCGATTTTGCCCACGGGCTCCACGCCCAGCCAGCCGGCGCTCATTCCGGGCCAGGATGTACCGACGGCTGCGCCAGCGGTGAGCGCCGGTCCGCAAGCCCTGGGTGGCGGCCAGCGGCTGCGGGTGGTCACCGACCTGTTTGAGGTCGAGATTGACACGGTAGGCGGCGATCTGCGCCAGGTCGGCCTGCGGACCTATCCCGAATCGATTCAGCAGCGCGATCAGCCGTTCCAGTTGCTGCGGGATCATGGCGCCGAGATTTTCATTGCCCAATCCGGGCTGCTAGAGCGCAATAAGGGTCCGGCACCCAACCATTACGCGCTGTTCAGCACGGAACAGAGCGAGTACCGGCTGGCTGATGGACAAGACACGCTGGAGGTGCGGCTGAACTGGTCTGACCCGTCCGGGGTGAAGGTCGCCAAAATTTACACCTTCCGGCGAGGCCGCTTTCTGGTGGAACTAAACCAGCGGGTTGAGAACGGCAGCGCCGGCGACTGGCAGGGCAGCCAGTATCGACAGTTTCAGCGCACCCCGCCCAAGACCAGCAACAGTTATTTTGGTGGCGGCGTGGTGACTTATACCGGTGGGGTGATTTCCACGCCGGAGCAGCGCTACGAGAAAATTTCCTTCGATAACATCGCCAAAAAGGAACTGGATCAGACCGTCAAGGGTGGCTGGATCGCTATGATTCAGCATTATTTTCTCAGCGCGTGGATCCCGGGAGCGGGCGAAACTGACCAGTTTTACACCCGGGTGGTAGGTGGGAATCGCTATGTGCTGGGCATGACCGGCGCGGAGCAAACGGTGCCGGCTGGCGCGAGCGGTGATTTCCGCACTGGGTTGTACGTCGGGCCGAAACTGGCGGATGTGTTGGACAAAGTCGCGCCCAACCTGCATTTGACGGTGGACTATGGGGTGCTAACCATTATTGCCGAGCCGCTGTTCTGGTTACTTAAGGCGATTCACGCCATTATCGGCAACTGGGGCTGGGCGATTATTTTTCTGACTATTCTCATCAAGCTGGCGTTCTACAAGCTGTCGGAAACCAGTTACCGGTCGATGGCTAATATGCGGCGGCTGGCTCCGGAATTGAGCCGGCTGAAGGAGATATACGGTGACGACAAGCAGAAAATGAACGAAGCGATGATGGGCCTGTACAAGAAGGAAAAGGTCAATCCGCTGGGCGGTTGTCTGCCGATTCTGGTGCAAATTCCAGTGTTCATCGCATTGTATTGGGTGCTGGTGGAGAGTGTGCAGTTGCGGCAAGCGCCGTTCATGTTGTGGATTTATGATATGGCGATTCCTGACCCGTATTATGTGCTGCCGCTGATTATGGGTGTCACCATGTTTGTCCAGCAAAAGCTGAGTCCAGCGCCGCCCGATCCGATTCAGGCTAAGGTGATGATGGCACTGCCGGTGGTCTTCACCTTTATGTTCCTGTGGTTCCCGGCGGGACTGGTGCTTTATTGGGTGGTGAATAACATGCTGTCGATTGCCCAGCAGTATGTTATTACAAAACGGGTTGAAGCAGGTATCGATGTTCCCGCCAAAAGCGGCAGCGGTTTTTTAGCCAAACAGGTCGGAAAACTGGTGGATTTTGTGAAGAAGCAACTCTCTCCACCGCCTCGGCGCAAAGGCAAGTAATTCAGGGCATAGGACCGGTTGTCCGTCGATTTAGCTGATGGGTAGCCGCGCTTCTTTATTCTGATGGACACGGATTCTGATACTATCGCTGCTATCGCCACTCCACCCGGACGCGGTGGAGTTGGCATTGTGCGAGTGTCCGGGCCACTCAGCGCTACAATTGCCGAAGCGATCTGCGGCGTTCTCCCCTCTCCCCGTCAAGCGGCATTCCGCCGATTCCGTGCTAGCAATGGCGAAATCCTTGATCAAGGGATTGTGCTGTATTTCTCTGCCCCCTACTCCTTTACTGGTGAGGACGTGCTGGAATTGCACGGCCACGGCAGTCCTGTCGTTATGGATTTACTGCTCAAGCGGGTTGCCGAACTGGGGGCGCGACTGGCTCGGTCTGGTGAATTTTCCGAACGCGCTTTTCTTAACGACAAGCTGGATCTGGCTCAAGCCGAGGCGGTCGCGGATTTAATTGCCTGTACCACGGCGGAAGCCGCTCGCGCTGCCCTGCATTCCCTGCAAGGCGTTTTTTCACAACGGATTCATGCTCTGGTTGAGACGTTGATTGAACTCAGGCTGTATGTCGAGGCTGCGATTGATTTCCCGGAAGAAGAAATTGATTTTCTGGCGGATGGCGTAATTGCTGCGCGTTTGCGAGGGTTGCGGGATCAATTGACTGCTTTACAAACAGCCGCCGGCCAAGGCCGGTTATTGCGCGATGGGATGACCGTGGTAATTGCTGGACGGCCTAATGCCGGAAAATCGAGTTTGCTAAATCAACTGGCCGGGCGGGAGACCGCCATTGTCACCGAAATTGCTGGCACTACTCGTGACATTTTGCGTGAGCATATCAGCATTGATGGAATGCCGCTGCATGTCATTGATACGGCTGGCCTGCATGACAGCTCTGATCCGATAGAACGGGAGGGAGTACGTCGCGCCTGGGTGGAAATTGGCAATGCTGACCGGATTTTGTTGCTGGTGGACGACCGGGGTGGGTTGACGCCCGAGGATCAGGAGTTGCGGGAACAGTTGCCTGTTACAACCGGAGTGACGGTAATTCATAACAAGATTGATTTAACCGGGCGGGATCCGGTGGTGAAAACAGCCGCTGGGAGCCATACTGTGTGGCTGTCGGCAAAAACCGGCGCGGGATTGGAGTTATTGCGCGAACATTTGAAAAACTGCATGGGTTATCACAGTGGCGATGGGGGAGTTTTTATGGCTCGCCGCCGCCATTTGGATGCTTTAACGCGGGCAGCGGAGGCATTAGCAGCGGCGGCCGAACAATTGGCGATCTGCGCCGGAGAATTAGTGGCGGAAGAGTTGCGTGAGGCGCAGAACGCACTTTCAGAAATTACCGGGGAATTTAGCAACGAGGATTTGTTGGAACGGATCTTTGGCAGCTTTTGTATTGGAAAGTGAAGTCACTTTGTAACCATTTACTCCCCTCGCCCACTTGTTGGGAGAGGAAACTAAACGCTTACCTTTCGCCCATTGTTCCTTCTTCTAAATTTTTCTGTGATCCGACCCTCAAGCCGGGAAGTACACGGTGCTTGAATTAGCTATATCAATCGGTTGAAAAAGCCTGATGGTCGGGCTGACCTCGCGATCCACCGTTATCACAGACTCAATGCATTTTTTCTGGGTAAAAAAAACCCAACCTTCGAAAGCAGAGGTTGGGTTTGGAATTAAAACCTTGGCGGTGACCTACTTTAGCATGAGTACTCTCACACGATCATTGGCGCGGTGCGGTTTCACGGTCGAGTTCGGGAAGGGGTCGAGTGGTTCCCGCACGCGAAAGCCGCCAAGGGAGAAAGGGGTAGACAGTGCGATACAATGAGTCTGGGGTATGGCGAGAAAGACAGAATTACTGACCCAGGGTTTGGGTGTTAGCGGGTCAAGCCGCACGGCTGATTAGTACGGGTCGGCTGCACGCATCGCTGCGCGTCCACCGCCGCGCCTATCGACGTGGTGGTCTACCACGAACCTTCAGGAGTCTCAAGGACTCGGGAGCGCTTATCTTGGGGGGGGCTTCCCGCTTAGATGCTTTCA
>CAIRMO010000044.1 GCA_903879705.1 uncultured Candidatus Competibacteraceae bacterium
GCTGATCGTGGGCGGCGACACGTTGAAAGGGGTCACGCCCCAGTCCTACACCGTGGTCAATGAATATGGCCCGACCGAATGCACGGTCACGGCCACCCGCTTCACGATTAACCAAGCCGACTACGCCAGCATCCCGATTGGTCGGCCCGTCGCGAACACCCAGGCGTATGTCGTCGATACCCACGGCCAGTTGCAACCGATCGGCGTCCCCGGTGAGCTGTGGCTGGGCGGGGCGCAGGTGGCGCGGGGCTACTGGAACCGTCCCGAACTGACCGCCGAAAAGTTTATCGCCAATCCGTTTGACGCCCCTCGCCTCGTGGGAGAGGGGCCGGGGGTGAGGGCGTCCCGCGTCTACCGTACCGGCGACATCGTGCGCTGGCGTTCAGATGGGAATCTCGAATTCATTGGCCGCCGCGATTTTCAGATCAAGATTCGCGGCTTCCGAGTGGAACTGGGTGACATCGAAGCCGCGTTGCGCCAGCACCCGGACGTTGCCGACGCCGCAGTGATCAGCGGTCAAAACGCCGGCGGCATCGCATTCATCGCCGCTTATGCGGTGTTGCGCGACCCCGAGCGCGTAATCGATCGGGACGATTTGCGCCGCTTCCTGGCGGAACGGCTACCGGATTACATGGTGCCGGCCCGCCTCGGTCTCGTCCCGCACATCCCGATGACCACCCACGGCAAGCTCGATCGTCAGGTGCTACTGGCGACCCTGCCGCCTGAAACCACGGTAGGACGGGTCGCGCCGCGCACTGAACAGGAGCAGATCCTTGCGGACATTTGGCAGGAGGTTCTCAAACTCGACGAGGTGGGCGTCACCGAAAATTTCTTCCATCTGGGCGGCGACTCCATTATGAGCATCCAGATTCTCTCGCGGGCGCGTAGTCGGGGCTTGGCGATCAAGGGAACGCACTTTTTCGCTCATCCCACCATTGCCGGTCTGGCCGCGATCGCCGAAACACTGGCGCCGGCGGGGAGCGACCGACCCGCTGAGGGTCTGGCGCCGCTGTTGCCGATCCAGCACTGGTTTTTTGAACTCGCCGCCCCGGAACCGCACCATTTCAACCAGGCCTTTTGTCTCAAGCCCCGGCAACCGCTGAATGCAGCGCTCCTTGAGCACGCGCTGGACGGTGTGGGCCGTCATCACGACGCTCTGCGATTGCGCTTTCAGCCCGCAGCGGATGGCCATTGGGAACAACGCTACGCCGCCCTCGATACCCCGGTCTTCCGGTTCACCGAGGCCGATTTGCGCCCGGTTTCCGAGACCGAGCGCGCCGCCCAGCAAACCCGTCTCCTCGATCAATTACAACGCGGGTTTGACCTGCAACACGGACCGCTGGCCGCGGCGATCCTGGCGCATGGCTGGACCGCTGGCGAGCAACGCCTCCTGATCGCCGCGCATCATTTGGTGGTGGACGTGGTCTCTTGGCGAATCTTGCTGGAAGACCTGGAAAGCACCTATCTCGCCCTTGAGCGGGGGCAGTCGCCAGCATTGCCGCCCCGAACCGCCGCTTATGCCGAATGGGGTGCAGCCTTGCAGCGGTATGCCCAAAGTCCGGCTTTGGCCGAAATTCAACCGTACTGGGCACCGATCAGCGAGAACCCGCCCCCTTTAAAGCGGGATCGGGAAGCGCCATTGCCAGTCCTGCGCGATACCGGAACGCTGACCGTGCATCTGCCGGCGTTGCAAACTGCGCCCTTGCTGGAAAAACCCTTTGGCCTGTATCGGGCGCGTGTCAACGATGTCCTCCTGACTGCGTTGACCCTGGCGATCTTCCGCTGGAGTGGTACCCGCGACTGGCGGCTCGACCTGGAAGGTCATGGCCGCGAGGAGGAGATCGGCCAACTCGACGTGACCCGCACCGTTGGCTGGTTCACCAGCCTGTTTCCGGTACGGCTGCGCTTGCCGGACAACTTCAGTTCCGATCCGGGTCCAACCGACCTGGTTCGGGCGCTGCTGGCTGTCAAGGAAACGCTGCGGGGGATTCCGGCCCACGGCATCGGTTACGGCGTCCTGCGCTACCTGGGTTCGGGAACCGCCCACGGCCCCGACCCCGAAGTCAGTTTCAATTATCTGGGCAATCTGTCCAGCGACCAGCGTGCGTTCCTGGCGTTCACCGCTGAAACGAGTGGTGAGCCGGTCGCACCGGATACCCCGCTGGCGCATCTGCTGGAAATCGACGGCTGGGAAGCGGGAGGCGAACTGACCTTTTTGCTCCGCTACAGCCTGAGGCATTTCGATCCGGCGACCGCCCGCGCCCTGGCCGATGCCTTCCAGTCCAGTCTGGAACACCTGTCGGCGCTGTTCGCTACGGCAGTCACCCGCGCCTTCTCGCCCGCCGATTTCCCCCATACCGGACTCAGCCAGCCGCAACTCGACCTGTTCACCGCCACCGGGGATATTGAAGAGATTTACCGGCTGACACCTTTGCAGGAAGGGATTCTGTTCCATACCTGCCTGCATCCTGAAGCGGGCGAGTACCTGACCCAGACCCATTGGCGCTTCCTGGAGCCGGTCGATCGGTTGGCACTGCACCAGGCCTGGACCGAGACGATGCGTCGCCATCCGGTGTTCCGTTCCGCCTTCGCCTGGGAAGATCTGCCCGCTCCGATCCAGATCGTGTATGCCGCCGTCGATTTTGAATGGGTGGAACTGGACTGGCGGGAGGTTCCCGAAGATCAATTTTCCACCCGGTTTCAGGCGCTCCTTGACGAAGATCGCCGCCGGGGCTTCGATCTGCGGCGACCGGGACTGACGCGGGTGATCCTGATCCGGCGGTCGGAGGGTGATCGTCTGGTCTGGACCGATCACCACATTCTGACCGACGGCTGGTGCCTGCCCCTGCTCCTTAACGAGCTGGATGAACGCTATGTGGCCCAGCGTGAACACCGTGCGCCCCGCCTGGAATCCTCACCGCCCTTTGCACGGATGATCGACTGGCTGTTCCAGCAGGATCGCGGCGAAGCGGAACAGTTCTGGCGGCAGCAAGTCGGCGATTTGGAAGCGGCCTCCCGGCTGGGCATCGAGAAACCGGGCGTCAATCTGACCGACCGCACGCTGGCAGCGCAGATGCGGGAACGCGAGCGGCGGTTGTCCGTAGCCCTGACCGCACGCTGCACCGAATTCGCCCGCCAGATGGGTTGCACGATCAACACCGTGTTGCAAACCGCTTGGGCCGTCACTCTGGCCGTGACCAGCGGCCAGAACGATCTCACCTTTGGCATGGTGGCTTCGGGCCGACCCGAAGCATTGCCGGGCGTGGAAAAAATCATCGGCCTGTTTATCACCAGCGCGCCGATGCGGATTCGCCTGGATGACTCAACACCCGCCCGCGACGCCATTCAGGCCATCGCCCAGACCGGGCGCGAAGTCAACCGGCTCAGTTTCATCGGCCTGGAGCAGATTCGCGCCCTGAGCGGGGTGCTAACGCCGGAGCCGCTGTTTCATAGCCTGTTCGCGTTTGAAAACTATCCCGTCACGGAATACAGCGACCGATCCGGCGGGCTGCGGTTGGGCGACATCGCGTCTCTGGAGCGGGCCGATATGCCGCTGGCGCTGGTGATCTTCCCCGGCGAAGGCATCACGGTACGGGCCGCTTTCAACGAACGCCTCATCGAAGCAGCGGGGGTTGAACAGTTGCTGGAGCTGTATCCACAGGCCCTTGAAGGTCTGCTGAACCACCCGGAGCGTGCGCTCGGCGCATTGGCTAACGAACTGGCACAGGTTGCGTACCCGGATCGGCGGCGCGGCCCGCTGGCTTTACTGTCCGCTGAAGAACAGCAACGTCTTCTGGTGGATTTCAATGCCGCCACGTTACCGGTACCGACCGACCGCACCTTCCCGGAACTGTTCGCCGAACAGGCCGCGAAAACACCGGATCGCTTGGCGCTGGTCTACCGGGACGAGCGCTATACCTACCAGCAACTCGACGCCAAAACCAATGCGTTGGCGCGAGTGCTGCGGGAACAGGGCGTTCAGGCCGAGAGCATCGTGCCGATCCTGCTGCACCGGTCGGCGGAAATGCTGATTGCCGCGCTGGCGATCATGAAAGCGGGCGGCGCGTATTTGCCCATCGACCCGGAATATCCGCAACCGCGTATTGATTTCATGCTGGCGGACAGTGGCGCGACGCTGCTGCTGTCGGAGACCGCATTGCGCGAAAAGGCCGGCGCGTTCACCGGTGCATGGCTGGATGTTCGCGATCCGGCGCTCTATGCCGAACCGACGCCGCCGCTGGAATCCCACAGTGGCCCGGAGCATCTGGCCTATGTGATCTACACCTCCGGCTCCACCGGCCAGCCCAAGGGCGTCCTCATCGAACAGCGCAACCTGGTCAACCTGTGCTTCATGGAAAACCGGGAAAACGCGCTCACCGCTGACGATGCCTTTGCGATCTACGCCAGTTTCGGCTTCGACTCCTCGGTGATTGGCCTGTTTTCACCGCTGTTGGGCGGCGCTGCGGTTCATATCGTTCCCGAAGAACTGCGGTTGGCGCCGGAAGCCCTCAGCGCCTGGTTTGAAGAGCAGGGCATCACCCTCTGCGATTTCCCGACCCAGTTCGGCGAACAGTTCATGCAGTTGACCCGGAACCGGTCGCTGCGGCTGCTGATCGTGGGCGGCGACACGTTGAAAGGGGTCACGCCCCAGTCCTACACCGTGGTCAATGAATATGGCCCGACCGAATGCACGGTCACGGCCACCCGCTTCACGATTAACCAAGCCGACTACGCCA
>CAIRMO010000045.1 GCA_903879705.1 uncultured Candidatus Competibacteraceae bacterium
TATCCCTGTTTTCAAAGGGCATGCTCATGGCGGTCGGTCTCCGGTCGTTTGGGTGATGAAGCAACCTGAAGCTTGCCCTTTTTTTACATTTTTTTCAATGATCTATTCCTTAAGCCACCCTTAAGTTGGCGCGTATGGGGTGATCACCACCTCCGGGGCGCTCGGCATCCTGATTCCGCCATCGATCGTAATGGTGATGTACGCCGTGGCCACTAACACCTCGGTCGGCCAGTTATTCATCGCTGGCGTTATTCCCGGCATCGTGCTAGCGACCCTGCTTGGCCTGACCACCTGGTACCGGGCCTGGAAAAACAATTATCCACGCCTGCCGAGAGCCGACTTCCTGACCGTACTGCGCACCTTCAAGGACAGTATGTGGGGCTTGTTGCTGATCATCATCGTCATTGGCGGCATCTATACCGGGCTGTTCACCCCGACCGAGGCGGCGGCGATGAGCGCGGTTTATGCGTTCGTGGTGTCGGTGTTCGTCTACAAGGATATGTCGCTCAAACAGGTGCCGAAAGTGCTGCTGGACAGCGCCAGCATGAGCGCGATGCTGCTTTACATCATCACCAACGCCGTGTTGTTCTCGTTTTTGATGACCTCCGAGAATATCCCGCAGGCGATGGCGCAATGGATGATTGACCAAAACCTGAGCGTCTTTCTGTTCCTGCTGGGCTGCAACATTCTGCTGCTGATCGCCGGCAACGTGATGGAGCCGTCATCGATTACCCTGATCATGGCCCCGATCCTGTTTCCGATTGCGATGAAACTGGGCATCGACCCGGTGCATTTCGGGATCATGATGGTCGTCAACATGGAAGTCGGCATGTGCCATCCACCGGTCGGCCTGAATCTCTATGTCGCCAGCGGCATTACCCACATGGGCATCACTGAACTGACGGTGGCGGTCTGGCCGTGGCTGCTTACCATGCTGGGTTTTTTGGTCCTGGTAACGTATTGGCCGGCGCTATCACTGTGGTTGCCGCGAACGCTGGGTATGATGTGACGGGCAAAGCGGGGAACTGAAATCAGCAAGGGGCGACCAGGATCGCCCCTTTTTCATGCACTCATGGCGGGAAAGCGACGCAACGCAAAGTCCAGTTGCCAGGCTGGCGCAACGGGCCGCCTTGACCGCGCAGCAGCAACCAGAGCGCGGTGCGGGTGTGGATGTGGCGCCGTATCAGATAGTGGCCAGGCGGTGCCGTCACGCCTTCCTGTTCCGGTCCGAGCGATTGGGCGCTATCGCAGGAACGCCCTACGCCGACGACCGTCAGCGTCATCGGCCTGCCGGGCGGACAGGTTTCAGGCAGGGCAAAGAGGGCGTAAACGTGATGCCGACCGGCCCACGGTTCGACCACGACTTTCAACGCTGGAACTGTGACCAGCAAGCTACCCAATGGATAGCGGCGTTCATCACATTGACTATCCTTCAGCAGCCCCGCCCGCCAAAACCAGTCACTCGCGCTGATCAGCCCAGCCAGCAGCAGCACGGCGTAAAGCGTGCGCATCAAAGTTCGCATGGTTTAACGCGAGTCTCCATCGCCCCGATCGTTGGGACGGGTCACCCGCAGCAGGTTGAAGCCGCTTTCCATCAGCGATGAGCCGGTGCGCACTACTTTTTTGGCGGTTCGATCCAGCAGATCGCTGGCGCTCAAGGCATCGGTAAAGCCCTTCCGCACTTCGTCGCGGAATGCCGGCAGCATCTCCGCCGCCGCCTCCCGGAAGCCCGCCACCAGTTCCGTCCGGAGGTTGGGCAGCAGTGTTGTTGCCGCATCCTCCACTCCGCCGCGAACCTGCGTCCGCAATGGCTCCAGCACGTCCTGCCCCGCCGCACCCGCCCCTGCCCTGACCCGCGCCTCCAACCCTTCGGCCAGGATTGCCAGCCGGGTTTCAAGCTGCGGACGAAGCCAGCGCTGGAAGGCCAGCCAGCCCAATACCAGCGTCAACAGGCTCGCAAGCAGCGCCGTAGCGATGACCAAAACCAGCAGTTGCCCCATACTCATCACTCATCTCCCTCTGCTCTGTACATGACAAAAATTACTCAATCTTGTAATATTCTTTTAAATCAATGAATTGAATCAATGTGCGTAGTGCAATCTCAAGCGAATGCGTTATACTCAACAACGCCTCGCGGATAAAATCTAATCCAACCCTGAAAATACTTTTGGCAAGGCGAAGATGCTTCTTGATCTTGATCGGTTTGACGTTCTCATGCTGCCATTCACCGGTGCGATGTGCCCAGCAAAAGGCGATCGCGAGGACGGCTAACAGGCGTTTAATGCGCAAGCGATGAGTAATATGAGTATCTTCAAGAGTGAATCCACGTTCCTTAAAGCAACTAAACATCGTTTCGATTTGCCATCTTTCACCATAGTACTCAATCGCCTGGTCGCCCGCCTGATCGGTAGCGACGATCAATAATTGACCATCGTCCAAGCATAAACCCGACAGGAAAA
>CAIRMO010000046.1 GCA_903879705.1 uncultured Candidatus Competibacteraceae bacterium
CACACTTCACTGACTTCAAGCAAGCGATTTCCGACTGTTTAGCCCAGACCCATACCACCTACAAGAAAGAGCTGGATTCATTACTAACCCTCAATTTTCAGACCTTTGAGGAATCACAGGTTGTAGCGGGGTGAAGTATAGATGCTAGCATTGGGTTGTAAGGGAGTCCAACTGGTTCCCCAACAGGTCTGTAACCACGTTCCGGTAGGCATAAGAAAGCCCTGCGGCGGCGATGGATTGGTAGATCCCGAGCAATGACCGCTATCATTGGCGCTTAGATGAAAAGTCTGGCTGTAATCGGTATCGAAGCTGGAACCGTAACGGGTGTTGGAACGAATGACGCCAACATCGCCATGTGGGGATCCTCCTGGATCGACACCGGTTTCAATACCACCATAGAGTATCCATGAATACTGACCGGGATGATCGGAATCGGGTACAAATTCACTCCAGAACCCCTCGGAGTTTGTACACACCTCATCATCTGTAGAACAGAAAGGCGCCCAATCATCGAGAGCCACCAGAGGATTGCTTTGGGCAACATTGGTAAATGACTGGTGATCGCTAAAACATTGGCCGTTGATGATGATGCCGACCGTCCAGTCCGTACTTTCACCATCATCGGTTTTATAACTTCCCCCAATATAACCGTAGGCTTGATAATTCCACTGATACGAGTCGGATTTCCACACATCATACCAATCGCCTTGCACGTGGACGAGTTCTACTCCAGGCTGCCAACTCATGTTATAGCCGTTAATATCGCTGCCGCCCGAATCGACCCAAGTATGAATGTGGAACTGCTGAATGGTTTGCCCGGTATTATTGACCACAGGCATCGCTAAATAAGTATGCTCTTCACCACCCATATGGAACACTGGATCAGCGGTCGGACCCGTATAATCGCTGGGATCATCGGCAAGCGTCGCCCCATTCTTTTTAGGGGTGGAGGTCGGCAACGCCACTGACGCCACCACTTGGTCACCGACCACGGCATTCAAGCTCAAACCCGGGTCTTGCTTACTGATATTTCGGATGGTGAAATGACACTCCGATGGACTGGTGCTTGAAAAAAGACAGGCCGGCGGTTGGATTCGCGCCGCAGAGCCATTACTTAATTTTAAAGCAACCCATTGTTCCGAGTTAATTTGCCCTTGCTGCGAAAGGACTCCCTTCTGCTTTTTGATCTTCCCCGTGCTGGTTTTCACCGTAGACATGGGAGAAAAACTGTATTGGGGCGCGGCGGGATTATCGCCGCCACTGCTATTACAGGCGCTCAGTAACGAAAGGGACGCGCCATAAAGACAGGCGTGCCCGATGAGCTGCAATTTACTCGACTTCATAGTGTTCCCCTTTCTTGCGGAGTGATGGTCTGCCAAATGTTCGGTAAAACGGAGCTACAGCCATCCGGTTTGAGCGGTCAGTTTTCCCCTCCTTGGCTAAGGAGGGGTGGCGCGAAGCGCCGGGGTGGTTCGACGCAGCCATTTCACAACGCACCTGACGCCACCCTCAGCAACCAGATCGTGAGCAAGTGGGCCATTCTCCCCTGGAGTCGGCGAAATCTCATCTATAATTTTCTACGCAATCCGGTTTTTCTTCTACGCAATCACGCAATCCCCTCACAATACGGTCGCCATGACCGACCGAGTTGATCCCGTGTCGACTGCCTTTTCCAGCGCCAGCATCCACTGGCTCCTCGATCCCGATGCGCCGGTCCTCCAGATAGACGAGACCACGGATGTGCTGCGTCACCGCATCCCGATGCCAGCGGAAGTTGGTCACGGCTGGATTGAAAGCTACCACTTGGCGTTGGGGATGAATTTGTCACACGGCTGCCACCACTTCACTGCTGAAATGGCCGGGCAGCAGGTTACGCTGTTCACAAGCACCACCGAATTTCTCGAAAACACCCTCTGCATCCAGTCGGCCCAGCGCGGTCGGGTCTTGCTGCACGAACAGCGGGCCGGGGTCGAAGTGCTGTTTGGACACGGGCATGACCTGTTCCTCCACGTCGATCATCTGGAGATGGCACCGTGTCTGGATGCCTCCACCGTGGTGGAAGTCACCATGCTCGAGATCGGCGATTCGGTACTCTATCGCCTGTTGGGGGAAGCGTCGGGGCAGGCGCTGCTGGCCCGACTGGGCGTTGCCGCCGTACCCTCGGCGCGAGTACGACCGGTGCCGCCGGCCATTGCCGCGCTGCTGCACACCGGTCTGACCTCCAGCCTGTGCGGAGCCGCCCGCAAACTGTTAGCTCAAGCCAAGGTGCTGGAATACCTGTGCGGCCTGGCGCAACACATCACGGTGGATTTACGCGAAACCGTCCCGCTCCAACGTCGCCGCGAGCAGGTTCACCGGTTGCACGAAGACCTGACCCGCCTGGAAGGTAAAAGCCCGACCCTCGACGAATTGAGCCGGCGTTATGGATTGTCCGCCCGCACCTTGAACCATGATTTCAAGCACACCTTTGGGCAATCCATTGTCGGCTTCATCACCGCCCACCGGCTGGCGCAAGCGCATACCCTGCTGCTGGACAGCGAGATTGCCATGAAACAATTAGCCGACCGTCTGGGTTATTCTCACGTCAACCATTTCATCAACGCCTTTCGGCGGCAATACGGCTATCCACCGGGCCAGTTGCGACGCCATTAACGGTTCAGCCAACATGTTAAAAAACCATCCCACTGAACCCGCGCCAAACTGGCGGGCTTGGCTATTGATCGGCTTATTGGCGACGGGTATTGGCGGCGATGCCAACGCTACGGAATCGCTGCAAAACCAGCGGGACGCCTTCCAGATCGCTGACCAGGCATTGCGCAACGGAACCCCGGTTGATTACAGCGCCCTGCGCGACTATCCGCTCTATCCCTATCTGCGTTACCGCGATCTCAGCCGCCGGTTGCCGGAATTTCCCGCCAGCGAAGTCCGCGATTTTCTGCAAACCTACTCTGGTTCGCCGCTGGCCGGGCCGCTCCGCAATACCTGGCTGCGGCGGCTCGCTGAAGCCAAACGCTGGGAGGATTATCTGCGCGACGCCATTCCTAACCGCGATCCGACCTTTGAATGCTGGCGACGGCAGGCGTTGCTCAATACGGGTCAGCCTGAACCCGCCCTGCGCGACTTTGCGACCCTCTGGCTACGCGGCGCGTCTCTCCCAACAACGTGCGATCCGGTGATCGCCGCCTGGCGAATCCAGGGCAATCCCACCCCGGATCAGGTCTGGCAACGCTTCGCCCTAGCGATGACCGGCGGCAATCTGGAACTGGCCAAGGGGCTACGCGCGGCGTTGCCGGCGGCGGATCAACCGCTGGCCGATGCCTGGCTGGCCGTCGCCGACAGTCCGCAACGGGTGCTGGATGCCGCCCGCCTGGTCGCTGCTGATCCGCGCACTGCCGCGATCCTGAACGATGGCCTGAAACGCTGGGGCAAGCGTGATCCAGTGGCCGCCGCTGCCGCGTTCGATACCCTCAAGACCCGTTACCCGGCGTTCGCCCCGCAACTGAATGAAGCCGAACGATTGCTGGCGCTGTGGATTGCCAGCGACTTTCACCCGACCGCGTTAGCCCGACTGAACGGATTACCAGAGGCCGCAGTCGATGGGCCAGTGCGGGAATGGCGGGTGCGGGTGAGCCTGCGGCAAGGGGACTGGGCGGCGGCGCTGCGCGGGCTGGATCAGTTATCGCCAACAGAACAGGCCAGCCCGCGCTGGCAGTACTGGCGGGGCCGGACGCTGGAGGCGCTGGGCCGGGCCGAGGAGGCGCAAGCGGTTTATCGCAACTTGGCCGGTCAGCGCGATTATCACGGCTTCCTCGCCGCCGACCGGCTCAATTTCCCCTACGCCATTCCCAGCATTCCCTTGCAGATTCCGCCGACCGAACTCGATGCGGTGTTGATGGATTCCCCCGGTTTGCAACGCGCCCGCGAACTCTATGTTCTGGGCCGGGAATCGGAAGCCGATGCAGAATGGCGGCGGGCAATTCAGAACTTTGACCGGGCGGCGTTCCAGCAGGCGGCGCAGTTAGCGCATCAGTGGGCTTGGCATCCGCAGGCCATCGCTACCATTGCCCGGGCGGAATCCTGGGATGATCTCGATCTGCGCTTCCCGCTGGCTTACCGTGATGGCGTGATCAACAGCGCCAGCGCCGAGATGCTCGACCCGGCCTGGGCTTATGCGATTATCCGGCAGGAAAGCAGTTTTCGTGCGGATGCCCGTTCCCCGGCAGGGGCGGTCGGACTGATGCAGATCATGCCGGCCACCGGGCGGGAGATCGCTCAGGATTTGCGCGACGCCACCGCAACCCCTGACTTGGCGCGGGCCGATCTCAACATCCGCTACGGCGCTCACTACCTGCAACAGTTACTAGGCCGTTTGCAGAACAATCCTTTATTGGCGACCGCTGCCTATAACGCCGGCCCCAACAAGATCGCCCAATGGTTGCCGGCTCATGATTCGATGGCGGCGGATGTCTGGGCGGAAACCATTCCCTATCAGGAAACCCGCAGTTATGTGCAACGGGTCATGGAATACGCCGCGATTTACACCCAGCGATTAGGCGCACAAGAACCGGCGAATCGGCTCGGTTCCAGAATGAAACGGGTGCTGCCAATAAAAACCAAGAGTGCGGGCTAACTGGCAGTTATAATACCGTTTGCCGACAGGTTTTATCTTTATTCATGACTTTCGCTTACCTACCTTTTCCGTCATACCCACGAAATCGGGTATCCAGTTTTTCAGCGGCTGACTGGATTCCCGCATTCGCGGGTATGGCGAAAAGCGAAAGTCCTATTTATTCAACTTGGCTTTCGCTGATTTTTCAAGTCCGCTTTAGATTTCGTCAAGCCGCCATGGCCAGATCAAAATTGCCTTCAATTTGATCGACTTCCTCATCAGTTCGAACTTTAATGAAAGACAAATTATAAATCTCTTTGGGAATTTTCAAGAGACTCAAAATCTTCTCTTGCAAAGGACTCAATTTTTCGACCAAATGTCCGACGATGGTATCACCCCGTATTTCAATGAAAAGGTTTAATTCTTTAAAGGCAGCCAATAACCGTTCCGCGGTCGGTCGCGTCCGTGCATTCTTGGGGTTTCCTGGAACTAATCCCGCCAGCTTTTCATCTGTTTTTGCTAACTCCCGGCGCGCAACAAATTCAATAAGGGTTAAAGCCTGTAACGCAATAAACAGTAAAAAAACTAAGCCCTTAATGCGTTCATCAATCCGTAGAAATAAGGGTAAAACCGGTAGTGAACCCCGCTTAAAACGATGAAAACCCCGTTCTACAGTGTACTCGTCCCGGTAATACCGAACACTTTGTGTCAGAGTCATACGGGTCTTGGCCGTGTTGGTGACATAAATCCGCCACCCCATCAGCTGTTGATGGGCTTCAATCGCCGCTTCTTGGCGATCAACACGACAGGATAGTTCTACTATGGTTTCTAAACAATACGGACTCTTCGCCGTCGGCCGTCCCCGTTGTAAATAGCGCTTTTCCGGGTAGGTTCTCTCATGTATCTCTACCGTCAAAAAATCACTAACCCCTTGTTCTTCTAGTTTATTTCTTAATCGCATTTCCCATTCTTCTGCGCTTTCATTCCCCTTCGCGGCCGAACATTTAACTGCTTTTTCGGCATTCTCTAAACATTTTAAGAACCCCGCTTGTTGCTTTTTCGCATGACACTCACTGCGAATCACTAACCACCGTTCTGACCACTGAAATTCACCCTGTTCATCTTGCCCTAGCATGATTTTCTCGACTTCAAAACCTTGCCCTATCGTTCTTAACTCCCCCTCCTTGTTACCCTCTAACTGAATCTCTTCAAGCTCTCCCGGTAATTTATTAACCCAACTTTCTAATTGATTAGGGACGTGTCCCGTCATCGGCAAAGGACATAAATAAAATCCATTTTCTCGCGCAATTTTCAAGCGCGTTGCCAAGGACCCCATTTTACAATCGCCAACAAACAGAAAATCAGAATGCCCAATCGTTTCTCTCATTTGTTGCCATGCCGGAAAATACTCCGGATCATCCGCCGCATTTCCTTTCAAGGTCATCGTTAATAGCGGCACCCCAGCAGGATCAAGCGTGCCTAACCCCTGTTTGAACTGGAGTAAGTCGGGGCGTCGATCTTTACTATGTCCAAAACCCAAAATCCCATCAGCCTCTAATCCATCAGAGGCATGGTAAACATTGAACGAGGTCGCATCATAA
>CAIRMO010000047.1 GCA_903879705.1 uncultured Candidatus Competibacteraceae bacterium
GCCGGCGGTGGCACTGCCGGTGACCGTGTGACCGAGGCGGGCGCTGCAACTGGCGGTGCTGCCGCCATTGCTGCCGGCGCAACTCCACGTCCACGGGCCGCTACCCGTCACGCCGCTGGCAGTTCCGGCGTTGCACAGGTTAGTGCCGGGCGCGCTGGTGAAGGTGCCGCCGTTGCTGCTGCCACAGGCACCGTCGACCAGTGGTGGTGGTGGCGGTGGCGGTGGTGGTGGTGGTGGGGTGCCGACCGTCTGAGTCAGGTTGCCGGTGCTGGTGGTGTAGGTGTTGTCGCCGGAATAGGCGGCGGCGATGGTGCGGCTGCCGACGCTCAGGCTGGCGGTGGCGCAGGTGGTCGCGCCGCTGGTCAATACCTTGGCGGTGCAGCCCGTGATCGCGGTGCCATCAGCGGTGAAACTGACCGTGCCGGTCGGGGTAGGCGTTCCGGCGACGGTGGCGGTAAAGGTTACGGTTTGGCCGACGGTGCTGGGATTGATGCTGCTGGTCAACGTGGTCGCGCCGCCAATGAGCATCGCGACGCCGTAGGTCGCGGCATCGGTGGCGGTGCCTTTTAGGTGAATCCAGCCGAGGTTTTCGCTCCAGGCATAGCCGTCAAACTGGCCGGTCGTGGCGTTCAAGGTGACGCCGCCGCCCGTGGGCGCGAAGTTGACCCAGCCGGCGTTTTCGCTCCAGGCATAGCCGCCGAGCGTGCTGCCGGTGCGGTTGACGCCGTAGTCGGTATTGTTGGTGTTGGTGTAGGGGTGAGTGCCGCCACCGCTGAAACTGCCGAGCCGAATCCAGCCGACATTTTCCGCCCAAAGGTAGCCTTCCAGATGGTCGGTGTAGACCTGGACGCTGGCGCTGTTATTAGTGGAGTTGAAGTTCTGCCAGCCGGCGTTTTCCGCCCAGGCGTATTTATTAACCGGATCAATGCTGGCGGCGAACAGCGGGACGCTGAGGATCAGCCCGGCCAGTAGAATCAGGAATCGGAGTGCAGCGCAGTGGCGTTGCGGCATAAAGGGTTTCTCCAGTGAAGGGACTCTAAATATTGGGTTGTTCAAGTGGGCATAAGCGAGTTAGCGAGAGGCAAAGCGCACGAATCCTCGTTTTTTGCAGCCATAGCGGTCTGTACCCGCAGCCGCAATCCCAACGTCCGCACGGCGTTGAGTACGGTGACCAATTCCAGAATGTTCGGGACGGCGGGCGAGGGGCGGTGGTGGTCTGGCTCCATCTCCTGCGCCAAGGTCGTCAGGCCCTTGGCCCGGGCGATGTCGCTCAAAGCAGCAGCGATGACTCCGGGATCGCCATCCTCCAGCGCCGCCTCCAGATAAGCCATCATGGCGGACTCGGTATCGAGATACGCCACCACATCCCACGGCTGGGTTTCGGTCATGCTCATGGCACCTGCATAAACGCGCCAAATTGCATCCTCGCCTTTTCCCCTCCTTGGACAAGGAGGGGTGGCGACGAAGTCGACGGGGTGGTTCGACCAAAGCGCCTGCGCCGCTCGGTCAAACACGCCATACCTGCGGCCAAAAAATCGCCGGCGGCTGGGGGGCAAGCCCCCCAGACCCCCCAAAGGGTCAAAGGCCCGAATAACCAAAGCGCCTCACAGTCCACCTCGCACCGGCCAAACGTAGTTGCCGTTGGTCTTGCCGTTCAGGTACACGCCGCCGTAGTAGAGGCTCACGCCCCACGCGTAGCTGGTATCAGAAGCACCGCTCGTCGACGACCAGTAGTAGTAGGACTGGACGCCCGTGAAAGGATGCCCCGTTGTCAAGGCCGGACCCCAATACGCCAAATCAATCAAGCTGTATAACTCACGCGCATTGGGCAAGCGCCAGTCGGTCTGGTTGCTATTGCTATTACTGATGTCGCCGCAGTTATTGTCATTCATGGTGCCAGTACTATTGAGAGACGCGACATCGGTTAGCGCGGTCGTCCAAACACGAATGGCATTGGCGCAATTCGCCTTCCTTAACCAGATCAGCCCGGTCAGGTTGTCGGTGACGGTGCCATTGGTGTTGTCGGTAAAGCGCGGGATAGGTAAAGCCACACCTTTTTGCAGGGCACCGTCTGATCCAGCCGGCGCGGGATTGAGTGGCACTGTCGGGGTCTGGCCGGTTTGGGGGACGGGGGCCGGACTGCCAGTACCGGTCTTCAACCCCCACGCGCCGCTGATCAACCCCCAGAAAGTCTTGTTCGCCAGCACGTCAGCAACAGCCGCGCCGTTGGTAGCATCGACCGCCGGCATCTTGGCCATAATCTCGTTGAGCGTGTAGCCAGTTACTGCTGGCCCGGCCACGGGTTCCACAAACGCGCCCGGACGTGGCAGGCCCGTGGTTCCAGCATTCAGGCGGTTATAGAGATCGGTGAGGGTAAACATCGCGCTAGTGGGGTCGCTCGGCGGAACGAGGGGGTCAAGCGTGCCGGCGGTCGCACCCGCAGCGGACAGGGCCAGCACCAGGCCGGTCGTCCAGCCCAGACGCCGTGACGGGATAGGGTTCAGCAGCATGATGTGAGGCTCCAAGGGTCAACGGGGCAATCGCAGGGTGATTGGGTTTTTCGACATTATGGCGGTTCTAATTTTACTTCTCCGTGGGTGCGAGGTTGACCCAGCCGGCGTTTTCCGCCCAAGTGTATTTATTAACCGGGTCAATGCTGGCGGCGAACAGCGGGACGCTGAGGATCAGGCCGATTACGATAAAACGTCAACACCGCCCAGGTGGTGAGCGTCGGGCCAAGGCCAGCGTTCCGGCGAGACCGGTTCTTGCTATTATCCATATCCCCGTCTGTCCACTGATCCGGCCCGCCATGAACCCAGCTCTGACCATCGCCAAACGCGCCGCCCTGAGCGCCAGCCGCATCCTGCTCCGTCATTTTGAGCAACTGGAGCGGCTGACCGTCACCGCCAAGCAGCGCAATGATTTTGTTAGCGAAGCCGATATCCAGGCCGAGCAGGACATTATTCAAATCTTGCGCAAGACCTATCCCAATCACGCCATTCTGGCCGAAGAAAGCGGCGAAAGCCCCGGTCAGGACGAGTATCAATGGATCATTGACCCGCTCGATGGCACGACCAACTTCCTGCATGGCATCCCCCATTTCGCCATTTCCATCGCCTTCCGGCATAAAAACCGGCTGGAAGCGGCGCTGGTTTACGATCCGATCCGGCAGGAAATGTTTGTCGCCTCCCGAGGCGAGGGTGCCCAAATCAACGACCGGCGGATGCGGGTCAGTGGGGTCAACGGGCTGGAAAATGCCCTGCTCGGCACGGGCTTTCCGTTTCGCCATCCCCCACATCAGACCGCCTATCTGAGTTTTTTCAACGGTCTATTCGGGCGGTGCATGGAAATCCGCCGGGCCGGAGCCGCTTCCCTGGATTTGTCCTATGTCGCGTCCGGGCGGCTGGATGGCTACTGGGAGATCGGTCTGAAACCGTGGGACATCGCGGCTGGAGCATTGCTGGTGCAGGAAGCGGGCGGCTTGGTCAGCGATTTTGGCAGCGGCAATGATTTCATGCAGTCGGGCAACATCGTCGCCGGTAATCCTAAAATCTTTAAGGCGCTGTTGCAGGAAATGCAGCCGCATCTCACCCCGGCGCTGGCGCGGTAATCCCTCAGCGATCTACCCAGCATCCCCACTGCCATTAAGTTAAGGATTCAGGATGTTGGGTTGTCTACTTTTTCCGTCATGCTCGCGAAAGCGGGTATCCCGTTTTTTCAGCGAGTGACTGGATTCCCGCATCCGCGGAAATGACGGAAAACAAAGAACCACACCGGGTAGGGCGGGTTAGGCGTAGCCGTAACCCGCCTTCAGTGGCACCGGCCAGAACGGCGGATTACGCTTCGCTAATCCGCCCTACTGGGTACCCGCTGGGCGGTGTTGGAGTCAGGCGTAGTCGGGGATATTTATTGCCCCTTGCCTAGAGATGAGTAAGGATAAACGGTCGCTCGCCGTGTATTCGGCGGGCATCGCGTTCCATAACCTCCAGCAAAGCGCCCACACGGGCACACGCGATTGATTTTGTTGATCACCAGCTAATCGGAACAGGTGATACCGGGGCTGCCCTTGTGCGGAATTTTGTCGCCGGCGGCTACGTCAATCGTGTAGATCGTCAGATCGAACCGCCTGACGCTGGGCATCGCTCATTCAGTTTCAATTAAGGTGCTGCACTCAGACTAAAACTCTCACAAAAACCTAGGGAGAAATTTTATGACGTACAGACCCAGATGGCGAAGTCAAGGATATCACCGTCTTCTTTGGCGCATTGGATGGTCCATTTCCGCAACAAACCATGCCGATGCTGCCGCCGACCCCCGGCGATCTGTTGACCGAAAATTGAGGTTTAGAGGCGCGCCATGAACCCGTTTAATCGATTTCGGTTGTTTCACGCGCTATTCGTCGCCGGGTTTTTGGCCGTGTATTTCAGCGGCGACGATGGCGATTTGCTGCATGTCTGGCTGGGCTATGGCTTGGTCGTCCTCGTCGCTATCCGACTGGCGCTGGCGTTGATCCGGGTCAAGGGCTTTCCTGCACTGCGGCCAGTATTTCGCTCTGGCGCAATATCGATCATGGTCAGTCGGGTGCTGGTGATCGCGCTGTACCTGTCCGCCAGTGCCACGCTGACCACCGGCCTGATCATGGTGGATCACGTCCGGGTGCTGGGTTTTGTTGCCGCCCAAGCAATTACACCCGCCTACGCCGATGATGATGAAGTGTGGGAAAAACCAGGCCGGATGCTTAGTGAATTTGCTTCCCATGATGTTGACGAAATCCATGAGATCACTGCCAATGCTACGTTAATTATCGCCGTCATCCATCTCGGATTTCTATTGGCGTTCCGTCGCCGTTTTGCTATCAGCATGATTCCGGGGTTTGGCCCTGCGGCTAAAAATCGTAGCGATCCAGCGGTCAAAACCGGGCCGACTGCCAGTACGTCAAGAGTTTAACTCGGCCCCGGTCTTTTTTCCGAATGAGTGATTCCAGGTTTTACCACTCAGATTGGGTTCCTATTTCATGTTATTCAGGTAGTCCGTTGTGAGGATTTGATTCATGAAAACTATGTTTGCGATTTTTGCGGTCTTAGGCGGAATTGCCATTCTTTGGCCGTTTCGGGAAAAAATTATCGGTTGGATCAAAAAACCCGATGAACTGGTATCAAAAATTGACGCTCTTATTTCCCCGCCGAAATCCACTTCGGAAAAGCCGACGGATTCTTCTGACCATCCGCCAAGATAAGGGCTAAGGCGCTTTTCTGCAGGACTTTCGCTTCGGCATCAAGGTCTGTTGAATCGTAACGCGACTTCCAGCCAGTTTAAACGCGGGCTGGAAGTTTTTTATCCATACGTCAGATGAGATTGCATTGGAACCGTTGTTATGAAACATCGTCCTTCAGCCGAAGTTTGGGAGTGGTTGCAGAAGGAAGCCACGCTTAATGAACTAAGCGCCAACTACCCACAAGAATGGGAAACGGTGCAACGTGAGCTATCGGCGGTTCTGGCTCGCGGCCAGGTTGAAGCCCTGCGGCAATGCGTAGAGCGTTCATCGGCTTATGCCGCCCTTGCCCTTAATAGCGTCCATAAGAGTTCTGGAACCGCTAAAGCATGGGAAACCGCCCTACCGCGCCTGATCCGAAACCGGATGATTCAATTAGCGGTGAAAAATCATTGTTTGATCACGGCTACTGGAGTCACTCAAGGCAAAGTTCGGTTTAATTATCTAAATGGTTATGTCACCCAAAAGCTGCTTTTTTCTCGTGATCTGGATAGAAAGCCGGTTTCTTTGTTCTGGTTTCGGCTGATTTGGCCATTGATTTGGCAAAAGCGGCTGCTCATGCCATTAGTACAGCCAAAAGGGATTTATTGTTTTTATTCGTGGCCACTGATTGCAGCACTGGCTAAAATAATGGCCGAACGAACCTGTCTCGAAATCGCCGCCGGCGATGGAACACTGACCCGGTTTTTAGTGGATCGTGGCATTAACATTATCGCCACAGATAATTACAGTTGGCAACAAGCCGTAAAATACCCGGAATCGGTGGTTAATCTCGATGCTCGGGCGGCACTTACTGCTTATTTGCCGGAAATCGTCATTTGTTCATGGCCACCGGCAGGGAATACTTTTGAGCGGTATGTTTTCAAAACGCCCAGCGTACAATGCTATATCGTGATTAGTAGTCGCCACCGTTTCGCGGCGGGCAACTGGACTGACTATCAAGCCCAATCCGCGTTTACCATCGAAGAAGACCAGACGCTGAGTCGGCTGGTCTTGCCGCCGGAGCTGGACGCTGCTGTATATCGGTTTCAGCGACGAAGCTCCTTCTGATCCGTGCAGCTCTTTCGACGGGTGGCTTTTAATCCGGTTAGACGCCAACGCCATGTCATCGCGATTTTTTTGCCTGTGCGCCAATTAAACACTGCTCAACAAAAAATTTGGCGACTATACTCAAACGATTCCTTCCCCTGCTGCAATCAACCGGAGGTGTCCCGTGGCCAATTTATTCAAGCGTATCAGCGATGTCATATCCGCCAATATCAACGACTTGGTGGATCGAGTGGAAGACCCGGAACGGATGATCAAGCAACTCATCCGCGAGATGGAGGAGAACATCAGTAGCGCCCGCGAAGGGGTAATCGACGCGGTGGCGAGTGAAAAGCTACTCTCCAGGGAACTGGACAGTCAGCGTCGGCAAGCCGAAGAGTGGCAGCATCGCGCCCGGCTGGCGCTGGACGCAGGTAATGAATCACTGGCGCGGGAGGCGTTAACCCGCAAGAGGGAACATGACGGCATCGCTGCTAATCTCGATGCGTCCTGGCTATCGGCCCGCCGGACTGGCGAGCGGCTCAAGTCGCAACTGCGGGCGCTGGAGGCCAAGTTGGAAGAGGCGCGATTGAAAAAAGGCAGTCTGGTGGCGCGGCAACGGGCCGCCCAAGCCCGGGAACAGATGGATCAAGTGCAGGACCGCTTTCAGACCGGCCTCGATCTCAATCATTCATTTGGACGGATGGCCGACAAGGTTGGGGAAATGGAAGCGCGGATGGAAGCGCGGGAAGAACTGTATGGCGAATACAGCCAGATCGAGCGGGAGTTTCTGAAAATGGAGACCAACAGCGAGATCGAGGCCGATTTGGCGGCACTCAAACGGGAAGTGCGCAAGCCATGAACGCCGGGTATGCGTTCACCTTTCTGCCATTAAGTTAGACTTCACTCCACCATAACCTGTGATTCCTTAACAGTCTGAAAATTGAGGGTTAGTAAGGAATCCAGTAACTACTCAGATCCCTCAATTCAGTTGCAAATAGAGTTTGTTTTGTTTATCCCGGCGTAGATCCAAACAGGACCAGTAGCGCCTGACTCCACACTACTGGGTCATTAATACCTCCCATCCCCTCACCGCAAATGCTTCGGCACGAAATCCTGGATGGTATTGCCAACATAAACCTGCCGGGGCCGGTAAATGCGCGACTTCGGATCGTCGTGGATTTCTTTCCAGTTGGCGATCCAGCCCGGCAGGCGGCCCATTGCAAACATGACGGTGAACATACTCACCGGAATGCCCATCGCCCGCAGAATGATGCCGCTGTAGAAATCGACATTCGGATACAGCTTGCGCTCGATAAAATATGGATCGCTCAGCGCAGCCCGCTCCAATTCTCCCGCAATCTCCAGTAACGGATCGTTGCTGTTCATTTTCGCCAGCATCTGGTCCGCCGCGGCCTTAAGAATCTTGGCGCGCGGATCGAAATTTTTGTAGACCCGGTGGCCAAAACCCATTAGCCGCAATTTTGAATCCTTGGCTTTCACCCGGCTGACATAGTCGGCGACGCTCATTCCCGACTGCCGAATAAACTCCAGCATCTCGATCACCGCCACATTAGCCCCGCCATGCAACGGCCCCCACAACGCACACACCCCGGCGGCGCAACTGGCGAACACATTGGCCCGGCTGGAAGCTACCATTCGCACTGTGCTGGTCGAACAATTCTGCTCATGATCAGCGTGCAGGATCAGGAACAGGTTCAGGGCGCGGGCTACTTCCGGGGTCGGCTCATAATCCTGATACGGAATCGAGAACATCATGTGCAGAAAGTTCTGGCAGTATTTGTAATCAGTACGCGGATAGACCAGCGGCTGACCCACCGACATCTTGTAACTGGCGGCAGCGATGGTACGCACCTTGGAGATGATGCGGGCCGCAGCCCGTTCCAAAGTCTGATCATCATCGATCTCCATCATTTCCGGCTCATAGCAACTCATGGCGTTGAGCATCGCCGACAGAATCGCCATCGGATGGGCATTGGGTGGAAAGCCATGAAAATGATTGCGCAGGCTCTCGTGCATCATCTGATTTTCGGTGAGCAGCGCGCTGAACCGTCTCCGATCCGCTATGGTCGGCAACTGGCCCCAGATCACCAACTGGGCGGTTTCTACAAACGAACTGCTTTCCGCCAGTTGTTCAATCGGAATGCCGCGATAGCGCAGGATGCCCTGATCGCCATCAATGTAGGTAATCGCCGATTTGCACGACCCGGTATTTCCGTAGCCGTCGTCGAGAGTGATATAGCCGGTGCGGTCGCGCAGGGCGCTGATGTCAATCGCCAGTTCGTTTTCAGATCCTTCAACCACTGGAAATTCGTGGGACTTTCCATCCAGTTCGATGCAGCAGGTGTGGCTCATGGCTTAGGGCTCCGTAGGTCTGAAAATACAGTAAAAATAATGGGTTATGGTGCAGAGTCGTGGTCATTTCGCGGGTCGCCAGCCGGCCGGATTCAGACGGGCTGGCGCTGCTTGCCCGGCAGCCCGTGCGACTTTTTGGGCATCCTGCGCCGCAGATTATATCGTGGTTTATGCGGCGTGGCTTGCATCGCCACCTTATCAGCAATTCTCGGTCTCTTGCTTTATAGTTGATTTATAAGCGTTTTTTCTCAAAAATTAAGAGGTGTTTAATAAAAAATGCCTTTATAAATCATTTAGATAAAACAACAAGACCGGGAATTGCTGCAATATTACCGTCCTGCCTCTATTATAGGAATCCGACCTGAGTTGTGAAATTGCCGCTTCGAACCACCCCGGCGCTTCGCGCCACCCCTCCTTATCCAAGGAGGGGAAAAAGCGATGTACCGTGCTGGTTTTATCCCCTCCTTGGATAAGGAGGGGTGGCCCCGTCAGGGGCCGGGGTGGTTCGCTCCTCAGCGAGGGGAAATTCCACAACTCCAACCGGATGGCTATATAACCTGGCCACCATCAGCGCCGCTCGGGGCCGGCAGACCCGGGTTGTAGATCTGGACCCCCAAGTCAATGCTTCCCGCTATCTGCTCGGCGCGGCGCTGGATGAGCGGAAGAAAACCCTGGTGCATTTCTTCGACGATATCCTGGCCTACAAGATGTTCGCCGACAAAGTCG
This sequence comes from uncultured Candidatus Competibacteraceae bacterium, assembly GCA_903879705.1. Classification (GTDB taxonomy): domain Bacteria; phylum Pseudomonadota; class Gammaproteobacteria; order Competibacterales; family Competibacteraceae; genus RXIV01. The sequence continues at coordinate 9,401 of CAIRMO010000047.1, forward strand.
GTGCTTGCGTCGTGGTCACGCCCTTCGCCAAGGCACTGCCGATGATTTATCTCGATCCCCGCCACAAATTGAGCCTGGAGTTCAAGGGGCTTTATAGCCGGTTAGCCGGTTAAACCACCGTATCCAGCGAGGTCATGCCATGTCCCATCCTGATTCTGCCGTTGTCGCCCGGATTGTCGGGGAGTTGCGCCACGCCCGGCGTTTGCTGTTGATCACCGGCGCCGGCATTTCCGCCGATTCCGGCTTACCCACCTATCGCGGCATTGGCGGGCTATACAATGACCAGGCTACCGAGGAAAATTTTTCGATCGAAACCGCGCTGTCGGGTTCGATGCTGGAGGCCCATCCGGCCATCACCTGGAAATACCTGGGCCAGATCGAAAGCGCCTGCCGGGGGGCGCGGTTCAATGACGCTCACACCATTATTGCCGAATGGCAGGATCGCTTTGATGTGTGCGTGTTGACCCAGAACATTGACGGATTTCACCGCGACGCTGGCAGCCGTAATCTGATCGAGATTCATGGCGATATTCATGATCTGTTTTGCACCCGCTGCGACTACACGGCCACCGTGCCGGACTACAGTGAATTGTCGATGCCGCCGTCCTGCCCACGCTGCCAGATGTTGGTGCGACCGCGGGTGGTGCTGTTCGGCGAGGCGTTGCCCTCTGCGGCGATCCAGCATCTGTACGCGGAGCTGGACCGGGGCTTTGATCTGGTGTTCAGCATCGGCACAACCAGCGTGTTTCCGTACATCGCCGGGCCGGTGGCGCAGGCCAGCCAAGCTGGCATTCCCACGGTGGAAATCAATCCCGGCGATACCCATGTGACCCGGTTGGTGGATTACAAGCTGGCGGCCGGCGCAGCAGTCAGCTTGCGGGCGATCCACGCGGCGCTTGAGCAGGCTTGAATCCACTGAACGCCACGCACCAAGCCGCGTGCTAAAGTGGGTTAAATCCCGGTAATCGGGAAATCCAGCGCAGTAATACTCCGGTCGGTGATGTACGGACCAGTCAGCGACCGGTTCGCCAAGATCTTGTTTGGAAATTTGGCGTGGGTCATACCCATATCCCATGCGCATTGGCGTCTCCAATCAACCTTGCCCGCCACGGCGCTCAAACCTGGGCAAAGTAGCCGCGCAGAAACTCATCGAATGAAATCGCATCCCCTGCCTCGATCTTCTGCTGTTCAAGCAAGGATCGTTTTGCCGCTTCAATGAAAAATTGTTCTCGATCTTCGGCTAAGGGTCGCCCCTCAAAATGGCGGCGGTGTTGCTCCGATAACCGCCTGGCGCAGCAGAAAAAATTTTCACCACGGGTCTGCATTTCCGCCAGAATCCTGGCGGATGGCGAGCAGTCAGGATTCGCCAATACTTCAGTCTGTTCCGCACACGCCGCCGCATAGGGTCGCCCATTTTCGCCGATGTCCAGCAACGCGCTGATGGGCGTTAATTGTTCCAGAATTTCCCCGGCCCAAACTCGTAAACACAATGGCGGATCGCGCCGACGGTTTAAAACCAGCACCGGATCGCGGCCCGTCAGTGCAACATTCATCTGGTTGTCGTCAATCATGCGTCGTTCCTCGGCATCCAGTGGCGGGGACTCATTCAGCAGGCAGAACAGCAGGAAAACTTCCAGAAAACGCAATTGCGGCGCATTGACTCCCAAGGGCTCCAGCGGATTGATATCCACCGAGCGTAATTCGACGTACTGGACGCCGCGCCGTTGCAAGGCCAGCGCCGGTTTTTCATTACCGAGTGGCGGCTGTTTGGGCCGCATTGAAGCGTAATACTCGTTCTCAATTTGCAGAACATTGGCGTTGAGTTGCCGGTATTCGCCATTCACCTTGACGCCGATGTGTTCATAAGGCGGCCACGGCGTCAGCGTCGCCTGAGTCAGACTGGCGACATATTCTGGCAACGAGTTGTAGCAAATGTTGACGCCGCTCTTTTTCTCGGTGCGGTTGGTATAGCCGACATTGCTCATCCGTAACGAAGTCGCGTAAGGCCCGTAACAGGTGTGGTCGTCAAATTCCTGCAAAGTCGTGGATTTGCCATCCAGAAAGGATTTGCACACCGCGGGCGAAGCGCCAAACAGATACAGCATCAGCCAGCCAAACCGTTGCAGGTTACGAATCAAGCCAAAATAGGATTCAGAGCGGAAATCCTGGAGTGAACGGCGGTCGCCTTCCCATTCCTGAAAGGCTGCCCAGAACGTATCCGATAATGAAAAATTGAAATGAATGCCGGCGATGACCTGCATGATCCGTCCATAGCGCCAAGCCAGTCCGCGCCGGTAAACGTGCTTCATTTGGCCCAGATTGGACCGGCCATACGCGGCAATCGGAATGCTGGCTTCTCCCGCGAGAATGCAGGGCATACTGGCCGACCATAGCAGTTCATCGCCGATCCGGGGATAGACAAACCGATGAGCGTCATCCAGAAAGCGCAGCGTAGCGTCGGGCGTGGACAGCGGCGGCGTGATCACTTCCAGCAGCGCCTCGGAATAATCGGTGGTGATATACGGATGAGTCAGCGCCGAACCGAGCGTGGAGGGATGCGGGATTTGGGAAATGTAGCCGTCCGGTGCAACCCGCACCGCCTCCCGTTCCAGACCGAGCAGACGATCTTTGAAGAGCGAGCGCGGATCGGCATTGAACAGAGGGGTCAAACGCGAATCGAGCATTCGGTACACGGCGCGGTTCTCACAGGTTGGGATTGAAACGCCTAAATTTTGCGCTTTTCGTGGCTGAAAAGCATGGTGTAGCCGTCTGCCCTTGTTTCCATCAATGAGATCCACATGAACCCTGGGTTACCGTCGCGCTGTTCCTGAAGGAACGACAAGCGGTAACAACCTTATGTATGATTACCCATCGGATCGATGAGGACTCGCCCATAACCACCGGACGTTCCCTTCCCTGATCCGGTGTTTAATTCCAAATTTCTGACTGCCCATAAAGCAAAAGGCGATCAGACCCGTTAGCGTTTTAATCGCGAGGAGCAAAATGATGATGCAGAACTATCGCAACATGGCCGGCCAGATTCTGTTGGCCGCGACCCTGCTGGTGGGCAGTTTGGTGATGGCGGCGGATGTCGCCAAGCAACCCGTTGGCAAAGTCTCGATTACTGAAAAACAGTTCGGGCTGATTGTGGGTGGCAGCACCGGCAGTGGCATACTGACGTTCCAAGGTAAAAAATATCCGTTCAAGCTTAATGGGTTAAGCGCAGGGATCAACGTGGGTATTTCCAAGATGAGCGCCGTCGGCGAGGTGTACGATCTGAAGGCGGCATCTCAATTTCCCGGCACCTACACCCAGCTGGCAGCGAGCATCGCTTTGGGCGGTGGCGTGGGTGGCTTGCGGTTGCAGAACGAAAATGGCGTAATCATGAGCCTGCGGTCGCGAACCAAAGGTCTGGATCTCAATCTGGGCAACGTGACGGGCATGACGGTCACCATGGACTAACCGGTCTAGCGCCGGGTGGTTCTCGCTTCACCCGGCCAAAGGTTCAGGTCATGGGAAATTTTGTTCAATCGCCGCCAGCCGTTCTCAGGATGGCGGCGATTCTACCCTCGGGAATCCGACGACTCGACCTCACACTGCACCGATTTAGCCCTTGATCGGTTCCAGCACCGCATCCAGATTCAATTCATCGCAGAAATCCAGAAATTCCTCGCGCAACATGGCGATGTGCATATTGGCGGGAATGCCAATCGCCAGGTTGACCGAAAACATCGGGGTACCCGTATGGGGGGCGCTGTAACTGCGGGTCACCATATCCTCGATGTTGATCGAGCGGCTGGCGAAAAAGCTGGCCAGATGGTGGACGATGCCTGGCTGGTTGACCGCCACCACTTCTACGGCATAAGGCAAGGTATCGCCGGCTGGAACGCGGTGTTCAGTACGCTTGGCAACGATGGTCATGCCCAGCGCCTGCTCCAGGCGCTTGAAGTGCATTTCCAGCTTGGTCAGGGTATTCCAGTTGCCCTGCACCAGCAGCAGGATAGCGAACTCGCCGCCCAGCACCGTCATGCGGCTATCCAGAATGCTGCAATCACAGTCAAGGATCACGCGGGACAGTTCGTTGACCAGACCAGGACGGTCTTCGCCCAAGGCGGAAATGACCAGATAGTTTTTCATCGGGCGGAGCTTCCTGAAGGCGGGGAGACAAAGGATCATGATTAACAGTGTATCAAGGATCCGGCGAGGGTGAAAACCGCATCGGACGACGCTTGTCAAGCCCGCCCGGTCTTCGTACCATGCGGCGATTGCAGGATAACCGGGAGCAGCAGACTATGTTTCGTGGCAGCATGGTGGCGGTCGTAACGCCGATGCAGGCGGATGGCACCCTGGATTTCGAGGCGCTGGCGCGATTGGTGGAGTTCCATATCGAGAACGGCACCGACGCCATTATCGCCGTCGGCACCACCGGCGAATCACCGACGCTCGATTTTGAAGAACACATCACCGTGATTCGCAAGGTGGTGGAATGGGTCAAGAATCGGATTCCGGTCATTGCCGGCACTGGCGCCAATTCCACCACTGAGGCGCTGCATCTTACCCAGCAGGCGATGGCGGCGGGAGCGGATGCCTGCCTGCTGGTGACGCCCTACTACAACAAGCCGACCCAGGAAGGGTTGTATCGGCATTACAAGCTGATCGCCGACACGGTGCCAATCCCGCAGATTCTCTACAACGTCCCAGGCCGGACCGCCTGCGATCTGAAGCCGGAAACCGTCGAGCGACTGGCTGATGTGCCTAACATTATCGGCATCAAGGAAGCCAGCACCCTGGAGCGGATTCAGGAACTGGTGCGCCGCTGTGGCGACCGGCTGGATGTCTACAGCGGCGATGACGGCATTGCCGCCGGGGCGATTCTCAGCGGGGCCAAGGGCGTGATTTCGGTGACCGCCAACGTCGCGCCGCGCCTGATGCACGAGATGAGTGTGGCGGCGCTGGCTGGCGACCGCGCCAACACCGAAGCGATCGATCAACAATTGACGGGGTTGCATCAGGCGCTGTTCCTCGAATCCAACCCGATCCCGGTGAAGTGGGCGGTCAGTCAACTCGGTCTGATTCCGCCGGGCATCCGTTTACCGCTGACGCCGCTGTCCGAGTCGTTCCACCTAGCGGTGCGGGCAGCCATGCAGCAGGCGGGAGTGCTTTGAACACCATGATGATTCAGCATTCATCTTTCCCGTGGCGGATGGCGGTGCTGTCTGCCGCCGCGTTGACGACCGTGGCCGGCTGTTCCAAGAACTTTGACACGCTGTTGCCGGATCGGCGGCCCGATTACCGGCAAAGCACCGTCGCGCAACCGCTGGAAATCCCGCCGGATCTGACTTCATCCACCATCGATGACACGTTGGTAGTGCCGGAAATGAACCCGGCGGGTTCCGCCAAACTATCGGCTTACGCCAAGGAACGCGCTGGGGCGCAGCCACAAGCTAAAAAAGCGGAAACCGTGTTGCCGCCGCAGCCGGGCGTCACCGTGTTGCAGGATGGCAACCAGCGCTGGCTGGTCGTCACCGCCCCGGCGGATCAGGTCTGGCCCAAAACCCGCGAATTCTGGCTCGGCACTGGGTTTAACCTGAAGCGGGATGATCCCACCATTGGCATCATGGAAACCGACTGGGTCGAGAATCGCGCTGATATTCCCGAAGATGGTCTGCGCAACCTCCTGAAAAAATACGCGGACATCCTGTATTCGGCCCCGACCCGCGACAAATTCCGCACCCGGCTGGAGCGATCGGCGGATGGCAACAGTACCGATATTTATGTGACCCATTATGGGGTTGAAGAAGTGTCGGTCGGCGGGACCACCGCCAGTTCCAGCAACGCCTATATCTGGCAGCGCCGTCCCTCCAACCCGGAACTGGAAGCCGAAATGCTCAACCGGCTCACGGTCTATCTGGGGGCGGCGGAAAAGCGGGCCGAGACGCAACAGGCCAAAGCGGCAACGACGCCCGGGCCGCGGGTGCGGCTGGTTCAGGAAGGCGGCGAAAGCCAGCTCGTCGTCAGCGAGGATTATTCCCGCGCCTGGCGGCTGGTAGGACTGGCGCTGGATGGCAGCAATTACGCAGTCGAGGAACAGAATCGCAGCCAGGGCTTGTATGTGGTCGAATACCGCGACCCGGAACTGGAGAATCAGAAATCAGGCGACGATGGCTGGTTTTCCAAACTGGCCTTCTGGCGCGGCAAGCCGGATGCACCGCCGCCGGGAACCCGTTATCGGGTGCGACTGGCCGGCCAAGGCCAGCAAACCACGGTCCTGGTTCGCAACAACAACGATCAGCCGGATGATTCCGCTGGTGCCAAGCAGGTGCTGGATGTGCTGCAACAGACGATCAAGTAACCCTGCCACCCTTTCCCCCAACCCCTCTCCTGCCCGCGGGCGCGGGGAGCAAACCACCAATCTTTAGCCTTTAACCGCTCTTGACTCCCCGCATCCAGCGTTTGCCGCCGCAACTGATCAGCCAGATCGCCGCCGGCGAAGTGGTGGAACGCCCGGCTTCGGTGGTCAAGGAACTGCTGGAAAACAGCCTCGACGCTGGAGCCACCCGCATTGTGGTTGAAGTCGAACAGGCCGGGGTTCGGCTGATTCGGGTCCGTGATAACGGTTCCGGCATTCCGCCCGACGATCTTGCCTTGGCGCTGACCCGCCACGCTACCAGCAAAATTGCCAGTTTTGATGATCTCCAGCAAGTCGCCAGCCTCGGTTTTCGCGGTGAGGCGTTGCCCAGCATGGCCTCAGTCTCACGCTTGACCTTGACCTCCCGGGTCGCCGGTCAGGACAGCGGTTGGCGGATCAGCGGCGATGGCAGCGACACCGTTGACGAACCCATGCCGGCCCCGCACCCGATCGGAACCACCGTTGAAGTCCGCGATCTGTTTTTCAACGTGCCAGCCCGCCGCAAGTTTTTACACAGCGAACGCACCGAGTTCGGCCATATCGAACAAGGCGTCCGCCGGTTAGCCTTGATCCGGTTCACCGTCGGTTTTAGCCTGGCGCATCACCAGCGGGCGGTATTGAATCTGGAGCCAGCGACCGATCAGGCGGCTTGGACGCAACGGGTGGCGGAACTGTGCGGGCGGGAATTCATCGCTGCCAGCGTGTTTACCGACCGCGAAGATGCCGGGCTACGGTTGTGGGGCTGGATCGGCCTGCCGGAAGCCTCCCGCCCCCAGCCCGACCTGCAACACTTCTTCGTCAATGGCCGGCCGGTACGCGACCGGGTGATTAGCCATGCGCTGCGGCAGGCTTATCAGGATGTGTTGTACCGGGATCGCCATCCCGCTGCCGTGCTGTCGCTGGAACTCGATCCGACTGCTTTGGACGTCAATGCCCATCCGACCAAACAGGAAGTGCGGTTCCGGGAAGCCTCGGTCGTCCACGACTTCGTTCGCCGCACGGTCCAGACGGCACTGGCGGAAATACGGCCCGGTGCCGCGCCGTCGCCGCTGATTCAAGTCGGGGAGCGTGGTGGGCTGATCAACCGGTTTAGCCCCGCCAGCCAGTCCGGTTTACCCTTGCGCGGGGTGCAGGAGCGGATGAGCGCTTACGGGCAATTGCATGAAGCAGCGCCTGCGGCATCCGCGCCTGTGCCTACCGCCAGTGCGGCAGCCGAGCCTGAACCCGAACCGCCGTTGGGTTATGCCATCGGACAGTTGCATGGCTGCTATGTGCTGGCGGAAAACCCGGCGGGGCTGGCGGTGGTGGACATGCACGCCGCCCATGAGCGTATTCTGTATGAACGGCTGAAAACCGCGTTGGCCGAAGGCGGCCTCGCTATCCAGGCCTTGCTGGTTCCGGTCACGCTGACGGTCAATCCGGCGGAGCGGCGGCAGGTTGAGGAACAGGGCGATTTATTGACCCAAGCGGGTTTTGATGTGGCGTTGTTGGGACCGGAAACGGTAGTGGTCCGGCAAATTCCGGCGCTGCTGGGCGGCGCGGACATTGCCGGTCTGGTGCGCGACATGCTGGCCGATCTGGCCGCGCAACAGACCAGCGACCGTTCCGAAACGGCTATTTTGAACCTGCTGGCCGATCTGGCCTGTCATGGTGCAGTGCGGGCCAACCGGCGACTGAATCTGCTGGAAATGAACGCCCTTTTGCGCGACCTGGAGCGCACCGATTACGGCGGTCAGTGCAACCACGGTCGACCCACCTGGGCGCAATTGACCTTGGAGGAACTGGATCGGCTGTTTCGGCGCGGGCGGTGAACCGATAAACCCAGCTTCCGGGCCGTTGTACACTATCGCCCCCGCGACCCAAGAAAAATTTACAGGAGGAAAATCCCCCTCATCACTGACAGGAATCTCAAAAACGTCGCTGCCTGTTCCTGTGATCCTGTCTCTCACTAACTCCAACCAACTCCAATTTTCAAGGAGCTTGCAATCATGCGCAGTCTTTCTTTGCTCGGCGTCGCATCGCTGACCCTTTTGGCGGCGGCTTGCGCGACTGACCCGGCCAGCCAGCAGCCGTCGGGACCAGCCGCTTATGCCGAGTATCTGACCTATCCCGACCGTCTCCAACCGGTACCTGGCAATGATGGTGCTTACCGGTGGATCGATCCCAGCGCCAAGCTGTCCAGGTACAACCAAATCCTGCTGGAGCCGATCCGGATTCAGTTAGCCAGCAATGCCGACTACAAGGCGATCGATCCCTCTGAGCTGAAAACCCTGACTGACTATTTTCAGCAGTCCATCGTGAAAGCGCTGGGCAAGACCTATCCGGTTGTTGCCAAGCCGGGACCGGGGGTGATGCGGGTAAAAATCGTTATCGCCAATCTGGTGCCGACCAAACCGGAGATGAGCGTTGTGACGCTGGTGGTGCCTTTCGCCGCAATTCCTGATATGGCTTCAGGAGTGGCGACGGGTGGTCCGCCCGGTTCCGCGCCTTATCTGGGCCGCACTGGCATCGCCGCGCAGTTTGTCGACAGCCAGACTAACCAGGTGATTGCCGAGTTTGCCGATACCCAAGTGGGTCGGAAATATGTGGTGGATACCTCGAAAGGCGTTGGCAATGCGATTGACACCGGCGTTTCTGATTATGTGAAAGCCTATTCGACCTGGGCCTATGCCCAAAAGGCCTTTGATGGCTGGGCGCAACAGTTGCGGGCGTGGCTGGACAAGATTCACGGCCGGTAACCGCCCAATAGACGCCAGGGAGTGGCATGGTGAAGTCCCGGAAGTCCCGTTGATAACCTGTGTTTGGAGATTGATTCCGATGAAAAAAAATTATCGACTGTTATTGACTGCGACATTGGGTTGCGCATTAACGCTGTCGGTGCTGGCGGCGGAAAAGGCCCCGGACGCCGAGAAAGCCAGCGCCGAACTCAAGGCGGTGCTGAATCAGCACCATGAAGCCCTGAACAAGCAGGATATCAAGGCGTTAATGGCGCTTTATGCTGACAATCCCAACGTCGCGCTGATGGGCACCGGTTCCGGCGAATTCTGGAAAGGCAAGGCGGCGATCGAGGAGACCTACAAGCATTTTTTTGAGACCTTCAAGGCCGGTTCGCTAAGTCACCAATGTCCAGAGGCGACCGGGGGCGAAGAGGGTAACGATGCTTGGTTAATGGCTTCCTGCGTCATGAAAGATAGCGATCCGTCCGGCCAGCCCCGCGAGTTCGAGCTGAATGTGTCGGCGGTGCTGAAGAAGGAAAAGGCTGGCTGGCGCGTCCAGGCCCTGCACACCTCCAACTTGGCTGAAGATGGCGGTCCGCCGCCAGAAGCGGGGGCGCCAGCAGCAACTCCCGCGCCAGCAGCGACTCCCGCGCCAGCTCCGGCAGCCCCCGCCAAGAAAGCACCATAAGTGGAGAACGGTAATGACCGATCAACTTGATGGTAAAACCCGGTCTGAACCGGTCGAGGCGCTGGTTGCCGAGGAGCGGCGGACGTTTCTGCGCGGCTTGGGCAAATGGTCACAGGCGGTGATCGGCGGTGCGGTGATCGGCGGTGCGCTGACCCACGCTAACCCGGCCCAAGCTTGGGCGGCGGCTCGTGGCGCGGGCGGCTCGGCTGCCGTTCGCGGGGGCGGCAGTTGGGTTAACCGCTATGGCGGCGGTGGTGGTGGCGGAGGCTGGGTCAACCGGTCTGGTGGCGGTGGTGGTGCCTGGGTCAACCACGGCGGTGGTGCCTGGGTCAATGGCGGCGGCTGGGTCAATCGTTACGGTGGTGGCGGGTCGGCTTGGATCAACCGCTGATTTTTACGCCATAAAAAACCAAGACCCCACGGCGTGCGCCGCAGGGTCCTGGTTAAAATTCAGCGGGTTTTAAAGCAGTCGCTTATTTCTTCAGCGCCAGAACGCTTTGATTTAACGCCTCAACCTGCTGGGTCAATTCCTGAATGTCATTCTGGCTCGGGACGCCCATCCGGTGCAGCACTTGGGCGACCCGCTCCTGAAACAATTCTTCCAGGCGGTCGAACTGCTCGTTGGCTTTGCCGCGAAACCCAACCACCTTGCCCTTGGTGCCTTCAAACTGGACTTCGGCGGCGTGCTTGGCGCGTTTTTCAACCGCCTCGCCTTCCTGCACCAGGGTTTGGAACAGCTTCTCGCTTTCCTCCTGGGTTTTGGCGAAAGCGCCTAACCCCGCCAGCCAGATGCGATTGGCCGATTCACGGATGTTGGCGACGGCGGGGGTTTCTACGATGGTTTTCAACGCAACGCTTGCCATGATGCTCTCCTCGATGAAAGGTCTTGATTTAAACGGCCTTGACTCAAAACGCCAGTTTTAATGATTTCCAGCGGGTTTCAAGCCGCGCCGAGGCGCATTTTAGCGATAAAAATTAGAGTGAAAACCCTACTCGTAATTCAAGCGATCAACCGCCAGTTCAGCATTTCCCCGGCCCGCAGCGGAATCAGCCGATCATTGCCGAATGGCAGCGTTTCGGGAACACGAGCAGGCTGGCGTTGCAAGGTCAGCGTTCCGAGGTTGCGCGGCAAACCATAGAAATTCGGGCCGTGAAAACTGGCGAAGGCTTCCAGCCGCTCCAATGCTCCGGCGGCGTCAAACGCCTCGGCGTATAGCTCCAGTGCGGCATGAGCGGTATAGCACCCGGCGCAACCACAGGCCGCTTCCTTGTCCTGACGCGGGTGCGGGGCGCTGTCGGTGCCAAGAAAGAACTTGGGATTGCCGCTGGTCGCCGCCCGGATCAAGGCTTGCCGGTGCCGCTCGCGCTTGAGAATCGGCAGGCAATAATAATGGGGCCGGATACCGCCCCGAAAAATGGCGTTGCGGTTATAGAGCAGGTGATGGGCTGTGATGGTGGCCGCGACCGTCACTGGCGCGTCCCGGACCCAATCCGCCGCGTCCTGGGTGGTGATATGCTCCAGCACGATCTTCAACCCCGGAAAGTCGCGCAGCAACGGCGTCAACACCCGTTCAATGAACACCGCTTCCCGGTCGAAAATGTCCACGTCGGAATCGGTGACCTCACCGTGAACCAGCAGCGGCATTCCACACTGTTGCATCGCTTCCAGCGCCGGGTAAAGGTGGTTGATATCGGTTACGCCAGCATCGGAATGTGTCGTCGCGCCAGCGGGGTAGAGCTTGCCGGCGACGATAGAGCCGGAATTCCTGGCCCGGACAATTTCGGCAGGCGGCGTTTGATCCGTCAGATACAGCGTCATCAGCGGCTGAAACTCCAGACCCGGCGGCACGGCATCCAGGATTCGCCGCCGATAAGCTAGCGCCTGTTCCGTCGTCGTGATCGGCGGGCGCACGTTGGGCATGATGATGGCGCGAGCGAACTGGCGGGCGCTGTGTGGAACGATCGCTTGCAAAGCTGCGCCGTCGCGCAGGTGCAAATGCCAGTCATCGGGGCGGGTTAAGGTCAGGGTATTCATGCAGCGGATTCCGGGGCAAGCGTTGGAAAGACAGCAATTCTCATTGCTTAACTTCTATGAAATCAACGAGTTCTATCAAAGCCAATGGCCTATGTTTTCAGATCGGACGCCTGATACTGAGAATTTCTGCAAAAAAAAACTTAGGCCACTAGGCCTAAGTTTTTTTGTTTTGTCTGGTCGGGGCGAGAGGATTTGAACCTCCGACCACCTGCACCCCATGCAGGTGCGCTACCAGGCTGCGCTACGCCCCGAATGCAACCGATTGGGTGGTCGCGTGAAGGTCGGGTATGCTAATTGAATCCGCCCGGTTTGCCAAGCAGATGTTGAATCTATTGCTGCGCTTCGTCCTTGAAAGCGTCTACCCGCGCTTTGAGTTTCTGACCAGGCCGGAAGGTGACAACCCGTCGGGCGGTAATGGGAATTTCCTCACCCGTCTTGGGATTGCGACCAGGACGTTGCTGTTTGTCGCGTAAATCGAAATTGCCAAACCCGGACAGTTTGACGTGCCGGCCCCGCTCCAAAGCGCCGCGAATCTCCTCAAAAAAAATCTCGACCAGATCTTTAGCCTCCCGCTTGTTGATCCCCAGATCTTCGAACAACCTTTCCGCCATATCGGCTTTCGTCAATGTCATGTACCTAGCTCCTCAGCGTTGCGTCGAACTGTTCCGCCAGTCCCGCGATAATTTCAGACACGGTCTCTTCGACCACACTGTCGGTAAGATTGCGCGATAAATCCTGTAAAATCAAGCCTAAAGCCAAACTTTTTTGGCCATCGGCAATCCCCTCGCCCCGATAAACGTCAAACAGCCACGCTTCGCGGAGCAATTCGCCACCGTAGCGGCGGATGCAGTCCTGAAGGGCCTGGGCCGTGATGCGTTCATCGACCACAATAGCAAGATCGCGGCGGCTGGCCGGAAATCGCGATAGCTCATGGAACGCCGGGGTTCGCGCCGTCTGCACACTTTCCAGCCGCAGTTCAAACACCAAGGCGTCCCCTTCCACATCCAGTTTTCGCGCTACATGTGGATGCAACGCGCCCAGCCAGCCGGCGACTACGCCTTTCCGTTCGATGCGGGCGCTCTGACCGGGATGCAGGGCGGGATGACCCGCAGCGACGAAGGTAAACGCTTCCGGTTCCCCGGTCAGCGCCAGCAAAGCGGCAACGTCGCCCTTGAGATCGAAGAAATCCACCCGCCGGTTCGCCAGTCCCCATTGCTCCGGCCATACCGTTCCGGTGACCACACCGCCGAGAAAGGACTCCTGGCGCAGTTCACCGGCGGACGGGATGAAATTCAAACCCTGCTCAAACAGCCGCACCCGGGTTTGTTGGCGTTTCTGGTTGTAAATCAGCGCCTTGATCAGCCCCGGCCACAGGCTGGTCCGCATCACCGCCAGATCGGCGGAAATCGGATTGGCCAGCGCCAGCGGTTCCCGTTCCGGATCAAGCGCTTTCTGGAACGCCGGATCGACAAAACTGTAGGTAATGGCTTCCTGAAAACCGCGCTGAACCAAAGCCTCCTTGAACCGTTCCGGCGCAACTCGTCCTTCCGGCTGCGGCGGCATCGCTAGCCGAGTCAGCGGCCGGTTGCCAGGCAGGCGGTGATAGCCGTGAATGCGGACAATTTCTTCAATTAAATCGGCTTCCAAGGCCAGATCAAAGCGACTACTCGGTGGAATCGCCAGCCAATAATCGGCTTCAGTCGTTACGGCCATCCCCAGCCGCCGCAAAATGTCCTCGACCTCGGCAGCAGGAATGTCCAGCCCCAGCAACAAGCGCAGCCTGGCGGGCCGCAGCCGAATCGCCGGCGTCACCGGTAAATGCGCGAGCGAAACCGCCTCGCTGATCGGTCCCGGTTGACCGCCCGCCATGTCGATCAGCAGGCGGGTAGCGCGTTCAGCCGCCCGGCGTTGCAGGTGCGGATCGACGCCGCGTTCATAACGATAGGAAGAATCTGTCTGCAACCCATAGCGGCGGGCGCGACCGGCGATACTGGCCGGGGTGAAAAAGGCGCTTTCCAGGAACACGTCACGGGTGGCCTCGGTGCAGGAGCTGATTTCGCCGCCCATAATCCCGGCCAAGGCCAGCGGGTTCTGCTGGTCGGTAATCAGCAAGGTTTCCCCGTCCGGCTCGACGATTACGCCGTTCAACAATTCCAGCCGATCGCCAGGCTGGGCGCGGCGCACCTCGATGCCACCGCGCAACCGGCCCAGATCAAAAGCGTGCATCGGCTGGCCGAGTTCCAGCATCACATAATTGGTCACATCCACTAACGGTCCCAGGCTCCGCACCCCGGCCCGGCGCAAGCGTTCCTTCATCCACAGCGGGGTTTCCGCCGCCGGATTAACCCCGCGAATTACCCGGCCCACATAGCGCGGACAATCGGCGGGATCACGCAGGACTATCGGAAAGGTGACATCAATGACGGGTTCCACCACCGCGACGGGCAACGGGCGAAATTCGCAACGATTGAGCGCCGCCACTTCACGCGCAACGCCTTCCATTCCCAGGCAATCGCCACGATTCGGCGTCAATTCAATGGTCAATAACGCATCGTCGAGTTTTAGCAACTCACGCACACTTTGCCCCGGCGGACTGGCCGGCGGCAACGGCAGCAGCCCGGCGGAACTTTCCGCCAGACCGAGTTCCTTGGCCGAACACAACATGCCTTGCGATTCGACGCCGCGCAGTCTGGATTTTTTAATAGAGAACCCGCCGGGCAACACTGCGCCGATCAGCGCGGTCGGGGCGCACAAACCGATGGCGACATTCGGCGCGCCGCAGACAATTTGCAGTGGTTGAGGACCGCCCACGTCCACGGTCGCTATCCGCAACCGGTCGGCGTCGGGATGTGGAATTAAATTGACCACCTGCCCGACCACCACCTTTTCAAATGGGGGCGCAGCGGCTTCAACACTATCCACTTCCAGGCCAGCCATCGTTAATTGCGCCGCCAGTCCGGTGCCGGAAACCGCCGGATCAACCCATTCGCGCAGCCATTGTTCACTGACTTTCATTAATTTAACCTTTAGCCCTTAGCATGAAGCCTGCATGACTTTAAATCACACCCAGTGCTGACACCCTGGAAGCCGTATTCTAAGGAATAATTTCATATTTTGCCGAAGCCTCTGAACAGGACGCCCCGCATTTGATTTCCCTCTCACAGCTTTCTCTGCAACGCGGCGGCAAACCGCTGTTAGAAAACGTCGCCCTGACCGTGCAGCCGGGCTGGAAAGTCGGCTTGATCGGGGCCAATGGCTGCGGCAAGTCCAGCCTGTTCGCCCTGCTGCTGGCTGAATTGCACCCGGACGCGGGCGATCTGGATCTGCCGCCGCGCTGGGTCATCGCCCATGTCGCTCAGGAAACCCCGGCCTTGCTGACCCCCGCGCTGGACTTCGTGTTGGATGGCGATGCCGAACTGCGCCAAATTGAGCGAGAGTTGCAAGCCGCCGAAGCCGCCCATGATGGAACCCGTCAGGCCGAACTTCATGCCCGGTTTGACGCGATTGGCGGTTACAGCGCCCCGGCCCGCGCCGGTAAGCTGATGGCCGGACTGGGGTTTACTGCGGAACAACGGGCATCGCCGGTGGCGGAATTTTCGGGTGGCTGGCGGGTGCGGCTGAATCTGGCGAGGGCGCTGATGTGCCGCTCCGACCTGCTGCTGCTGGACGAACCGACCAACCATCTTGATCTCGACGCGGTGCTGTGGCTGGAGCAATGGCTGCGGACTTATCCGGGGACTTTGTTGCTGATTTCCCACGACCGCGATGTGCTGGACAACGTCGCCGACCACATCGCCCACATCGACCAGCGCGGCATTACCCTTTACCCCGGCAATTACAGCGCGTTTGAAGATCAACGCGCCGCCCGGCTGGCGCTGCATCAAGCGGCTTTTGCCAAGCAGCAGCGCGAAATCGCCCATCTGGAGAGTTTTATTACCCGCTTTCGCGCCAAAGCCACCAAGGCACGCCAGGCGCAAAGCCGAATCAAGGCGCTGGAGCGGATGGAGCGGATCGCCGCCGCCCATGTCGATTCCCCGTTTACGTTCAGTTTTGCCGAACCGGATCGGCTGCCCAATCCGTTGTTGGCGGTCGAAAAAGTGGCAGCGGGTTATGGCGAACGGCGGGTGCTGGACCACGTCAATCTGGTGATCGGTTCTGGCGCCCGGCTGGGGCTGCTCGGTCCGAACGGCGCGGGTAAATCAACCCTGATCAAGCTGCTGGCTGGGGTATTGCCCCCGCTGGCCGGGCAGATCGAAGCCGGCCAAGGCTTGAGCATCGGCTATTTCGCCCAGCACCAACTCGAGCAGTTGCGGCCCGACTGGAGTCCGCTGCGCCATTTACAGCAACCGAACGAACGGGCCACTGATCAGCAATTGCGCGATTTTCTCGGCGGGTTCGGCTTTGCTGGCGAACAGGCGCTAGCCCCGGTCGCACCGTTTTCCGGCGGTGAAAAAGCCCGGCTGGCCTTGGCGCTGCTGATTTGGCAACGACCTAACTTGCTGCTGTTGGACGAACCGACCAACCATCTTGACCTCGACATGCGTCACGCCCTGACCCTGGCTTTGCAGGATTATTCCGGGGCGTTGATCGTGGTTTCCCATGACCGGCATTTGCTCCGCACCGTTACCGACGAGTTGTTGCTGGTAGCTGAAGGTCAGGCGCAACCGTTTGATGGCGATCTGGACGACTACCGCGACTGGTTGAATGCCCGGCAACGTGCTGCCGATCCGCGTAATACCGGCAACGGCAACAACGCGGTTGACCGCCGCGATCAGAAACGTCAGGACGCCGAGCGCCGCCAGCAATTGGCGCTCCAGCGCAAACCGCTGGAGCAACAGATTCGGAAAATCGAGCAGTGCATGGAGCAACTGCATGGTGAACAGCGAACCTTAAATGTCGCTCTCGCTGATCCGGCCAGTTACGACGACGCCAATAAAGCCCGGCTCAAGGAATGGCTATTGCAAAAAGGCGAAACCGATCGGCAACTGACCGAACGGGAAGAGGAATGGCTGGCCTTGCACGAGGCATGGGAAGCGGTCGCTCCGGTGGCAACCCGGCCTGCTTAATGATAACCTTAGCTCCCGTGATGAAACCGGCTTCGCAATGGCTAATCCAATACAACAAGGATTGAAACCCGCATCAAGTTAACCTCGGCGCGGACCTCGCTCCCCCACTCCGTTTAACCCGTCTTAACCCACGATCACAGTCAATCACAGAGGAGAGTCCATCGATGGCAATTACTCACGACGGCGCAACCCGGACCAGCAACGCCAAATTGCTGAGTTGGGTCGATGAAATTGCGGCCCTGACCCAGCCGGATCATGTGGTCTGGTGCGACGGTTCGGAAGAAGAATATCAACGTTTGTGCGCCGAAATGGTCGCCGCCGGCACCTTCGTCAAGCTGAACCCGGAAAAGCGGCCCAATTCCTATCTGGCCTGCTCGCACCCGTCCGATGTGGCGCGGGTTGAAGACCGCACCTTCATTTGCAGCCTAAACAAAGAGGATGCCGGCCCGACCAACAACTGGGCACCGCCGGAGGAAATGCGGGCACAGTTGAAAGAACTGATGAGCGGCTGCATGAAGGGCCGCACGATGTACGTCATTCCCTTCAGCATGGGGCCGATTGGCAGTCCGATTGCCCAGATCGGGATCGAGATCACCGATTCGGCTTATGTCGTGGTCAACATGAAGATCATGACCCGCATGGGCAGCAAAGTGCTGGAGGCGCTGGGCAGTGACGGGTTCTTTGTGCCGTGCGTCCACTCGGTCGGCGCGCCGCTGGCCCCCGGTCAGAAAGACGTGCCGTGGCCGTGCGAACCGGTCATCGCCCGCAAAGCCATTGTTCATTTCCCGGAAACCCGCGAAATCTGGTCCTATGGTTCCGGTTACGGCGGCAACGCCTTGCTCGGCAAGAAGTGTCTGGCGCTACGCATCGCTTCGTCAATGGCCCGCGATGAAGGCTGGCTGGCCGAACACATGCTGATTCTGGGTCTGGAAGATCCCAAGGGCGAAAAGACCTACGTCGCGGCGGCATTCCCCAGTGCTTGCGGCAAGACCAACCTGGCCATGATCGTGCCACCCAAGGGCTTCGGCAACTGGAAAGCGCTGACGGTCGGTGATGACATTGCCTGGATCAAGCCAGCGGCTGACGGCACCCTGCGAGCGATCAATCCCGAAGCCGGTTTCTTTGGCGTCGCCCCCGGCACCTCCTATGATTCCAACCCGATGGCGATGGAATCCTGCAAAAAGAACTCCATCTTCACCAATGTCGTGCTGACCGACGATGGCGATGTGTGGTGGGAAGGGATGGGCGTAGAGCCGCCGGCGCATGGTATCGATTGGCAGGGCAACGACTGGACCCCGAATTGCGGGCGAGTCGGCGCACACGCCAACTCCCGCTTTACCGCTCCTGCCGGGCAATGTCCGACCATTGATCCGGCTTGGGAAGACCCGGCTGGCGTACCGATTTCCGCCTTCATCTTCGGCGGTCGCCTGTCCAAGACCTTCCCGCTGGTCTATCAGGCGTTCGACTGGAACCACGGCGTTTTTATGGCGGCCACGATGGGTTCGGAAGCCACCGCAGCAGCGATTGGCGTTACCGGCATCCGCCGCGATCCATTCGCCATGCTGCCGTTCTGCGGCTACAACATGGCGGCCTACTGGGGTCACTGGGTCAAGATGGGGCAGAAGTCCGGGCTAAAACTGCCCATGATTTTCCGCACCAACTGGTTCCGCAAAGGCCCGGATGGCAAGTTCGTCTGGCCGGGTTACGGGCAGAATATGCGGGTGCTGAAATGGATCGTGGAGCGCGTTAATAGTCAGGTCGGCGCGGTGGAAAGCCCGTTCGGCCTAATGCCGCGTTATGAAGATCTGGACTTGGCCGGTCTGGATTTCTCCAAGGCCCAGTTCGAGACCATCACCAATATCAGTCGCGCCGAAGCGCTCAGCGAAATCGAGGAGATCAAGACCTTCTTCGAGAAGTTCGGTGCCCAATTGCCGCCAGAACTTGAAATCCAGCGCCAAGAGTTTGGTCAACGGGCTGAGAAAGCGCCAGAAGTCTGGAGCGTTGCTACAGCAGCTTAAAGTCCAAGGGCGCGGCACTGATTAACACCGCGCCCAGTGACTTGCTTTATGGAAAGGCCGGCGCAAGCCGGCTTTTTCTTTGTGTAGCGCATCACCGGGAAATGGACAGGAGATTCCTTGTTTACAGGAGTGATTTTTTCTCGTCTTTTTCATCGCTAGTTCTTCCATGTTGACTCTGCCAAAGGCCGGTGATTAGAACAGAAACCTCACTTGAGGCGATGTCCAGTTTTCCGGGGCCAGATTCTGTCTCTTGGTCAACTTTGGAGGTTATCCCAAAGCGATTGTTGAGAATCTGGTTTTTTGGTGGTTTCGAGCCGCAGTACGGCTTCCGATTTTCCCTCTTTTCCCTCTTTTTCGTCTTGTCCGGGCCTTCCATGCCCAACATTCCGCCGCCGTTCCGCGACCTGTTCCTCGCGGGTTTCGCGGGCGATGATTTCGTACAGCACTGCCTTTTTACCCTCGCCGCGCCGCAGAATCCGTCCCAACCGCTGTACAAACTCGCGCACGGAGGCGCTACCCGACAAGATAACGCCAATCGAAGCATCCGGCACGTCCACACCCTCATTCAGCACATTGCTGGCGACAATAGCCGTATACCCGCTGGACTTGAACAGATCGAGAATCGTCTGCCGTTCCTTGACGGCGGTTTGATAGGTCAGGCAGGGAATCAGAAACCGCTGCGAGACTTCATAGGCGGTGGCGTTGTCTTCAGTGAAAATCACCGTTTTCGCCCCCGGATGGTTGGCCAGAATCATCCCCAGCGTCCGCAGTTTGGCCGGGGTGGCGTGAGCGATCCGCCGGGCCGCACGGTGGGCCAGCATCGCACGCCGACCTTCGCTGCTACGCGCCGAGCGCATGACAAACCGGTTCCAGCCATCTAGCGTACTTAGCGAAATCTGCTGCGCCTGCAAAAAGGCGTTGCGTTCATCCAGCGCCTGTTGATAGGCGGTACGTTCAGCGGGCGACAGATCGACGTGAATCGTCCGTATCTGAAACTCGGCCAGTACATCGCCGGCCAGTTGTTCCGGGCGTTTGCGATAAACAATCGGGCCGATCAACTCCGGCAAGTCAGCATCACGACCGTCGCTGCGTTCCGGTGTGGCGGTCAAGCCCAGCCGGTAGGGCGCGAGCGAAAATTCGGCAATAACCCGGTAGAACTCGGAAGGCAGGTGATGGGCTTCATCGAAAATCAGCAGGCCAAACCGGTCGCCGAGCCGTTCGATATGACGGGCAGCCGAATCGTAAGTGGCAATGGTCAGCGGTTGGGGTTCGTGATAGCCGCCGCCGATCAGGCCAATCTCCTGATCCGGGAATGCCGCCCGCAATAGCGCGTACCACTGGTGCATCAAATCCAGAGTCGGGACCAGCACCAGCCCGTCCCGTCGTGCCCACGCCAAGGCCAGCAACCCGACCAGGGTTTTGCCGGCCCCGGTCGGCAACGCCACCACTCCCCGCCCGTGCGCCGCCTGCCAGGCCGCCAGCGCCTCAATCTGGTGCGGATAAGGTGTCATCTCCAGCGCGCAGACCAGTTCCCGGCGCTGATAGCGCGGGGCGCGATTACCCGCCAGTCGCCCCTTGAGCGGGCCGATGATCGCGCTGTAGCAATGCGCCGGAGCGCGATAGGCGTCTACCCGTGGGTCATACTGAAACCAGGCGTCCAGCCCGGCGGGCAGTTCGGCTACGCCCTCCAGCAGCAAGGTGCCCCGGTCAAAGCGCAGCCGGCGCTCCGCGTCATCGTGGCCGGTGTGATAAACGCCCGGCGTGTCTTGAGTGCGGTGGTTCATCGCGCCACCTCCGGTCATCCCAGTTCAAAACTGGTCACGCCAAACAGCCGGCTGATCGGCAATTCCGGGACTTGCCCTCGATACATGCGGGCGGTTTCAAACACGACGGTCATGCCATGCCGTTCAGCCAGCGCGACCGCCGCGGGATTCACTTCGGGTATATCCAGATACAGCGGAGCGCCGGCGGGAGCCTGAGCTTTCAGCGCCAGAAACAGGGTTTCCGCCCATTCAGCACGATCCGCGAACAAGGGGCCAATCTTGAATCCCGAACGGCAAGCGCGCAGCACCCCATACCCGACGAATTGACCTTGGTGCTGAATGCCCAGGGCTATGCGGTGCGGCGGCGCAACCCAGCATTGGAGAAATTGCCGCCGGTCACCGGGAAAAAACGGTTGGTCGTAGGCGCAAAGGACATCGAATCCAAGCGCCGACAACGGAATAATTTCCGCACCGCCCGGAACTGGCCCGCCGCCGCTGCCCTGATAGCGGATGTTGCGATAAGCCAATTGGAAGCCGGATTTTTGGTAGTTGCTCTGTTGCGCCAGTACCCCGTCCAGGCCAATCGTGCGGCTTTCAAGACGTGCCAGGCCGGCGTCCCAAAGTTGAAGGCCATAGCCTTGACCGCGATACTCAGGCCGGACCAGATAAAAACCGAGGAAGCCGAAGCGGTCGCCATAGCGCACGGCGGACAGCGCCGCAATCGGCTCCTCGTCCAGTACCCCGATCAGAAATCCATCAGGATCGGCGACATGAAAACAATCCGCATCGGTTAAACCCGGATTCCAGCCTTCTGCCGCCGCCCAGTCGATGGCGAAATCGACGTGCTGCCGGGTCATGGCTCTGATGATAAAGCGATGGTTTGGCATTATTCCCCCTGCTGATCTCTATATGCGGTTAGCAATCCTTGGGTTAAAGCACCAACGAGCCGCTGTTCAAGGCGAACGATTATAGAGATGGGTTTGGACAGCCTCTCAGCCTTGCTGGCGATGAGGTCAACGGTTAGGGTTGTTGGAGACCGAGACGCTCAAGCGCAACGCGACAGTTTGCAGTCCACGATAGCACAGGGCGCAGATCGGTCGTCAGTCGGTAGCCCTTCGTCGACAAAGCGTTGGCGAATACGAAGCATACTTACAATGCCGAGGTGGAGGATCACAGCGATCTCCGTGTCGGCAGCCCCTCATCCGGTCAGCAAGCGCTCTTGTCATGTTGAACGTGAAAGGAGACACTGCGAAAAACAGCAATGAAACTTTGTGAGATCATTTTTTAATTTTTGGCGGAGGGTAGCAAGGTGAAGCAGTGGATCAATGAAGGCATCTTTAAAACCTGGACCGACGCCCAGAAACGCTTATGGGAAAGCCTGTGTGCGGCAGTGCCGTTCCAGCCACCCGCCGGTATTGAAACCTGGCGCGAGACCTACCTCAAGAATCTGAGAACCTGGGAGACTACGGTCAAAAAAACCCTGCTTCAGGAAGAGGACTGGGTGAAGCAATGGGTCCATCAAATCGCCCAGGAAAAGGGCACACCGGAAATGATGAACGCCTGGGTGCTACAAATGGAGGATGTGCTGCAACGCTGGATTCAGACGCAGAACCAGTGGTGGGATGACTACTTCACCATCTTGCGCCAAGGCGAATTGGTCGCCGCTCCTGAAGCAGCCCGCATCAACCCCGCTTCGGTCATTCCAAAACCGACCGTTGTAGCGGAACCCGTCGCTGAGCCGGACCCCATCGTGACTGCAGAACCGGCTGCGGTCGCCGTGCCTGAACCTGTGGTCATCGTGGAACCGGAACCGGCTGCGGTCGCCGTGCCTGAACCTGTGGTCATCGTGGAACCGGAACCGGCTGCGGTCGCCGTGCCTGAACCTGTGGTCATCGTGGAACCGGAACCGGCTGCGGTCGCCGTGCCGGTTGTTGTAGCTGAACCCGTGATTAAGGTTGCTGCACCGACTCCGTTTCAGCCCGACGATCTGAAACTCATTTCCGGGATCGGCCAGACGTTGGAAAAGAAACTGCGTAAACAGGGCATCTCCAGTTACCGGCAGTTGGGTACCCTGAATGATGCGGACATTGCCCGGCTCGAAGCCGCGATGAAGTCGGTCGGTCGGATTCGCCGCGAAAACTGGGTCGGTCAGGCTAAGACCTTGCATTTCCACAAATATCAGGAATCGCTCTAATCCTCTTGGGAGCTGACCCGGTCATGGATGTTCCTTCCATCGCTGCCATTCTCAGCGGTCAGCTTCCGCTGGGCAGTCAACCCACGGCTCAGGGTTGGGTACACACCCGCCGCGATTCCAATGCTGGCTTGTCCTTCATCACGGTTCACGACGGATCGTGTTTCGAGCCGCCGCCATGACCACCAACCCGAATCCAACTTCCCCACCCAGAAGCGGTTCCCGCCGCGCCAACGCCCTGCCGTCCGGCTGTATGCTGGATGAGTACCGGATTGACGCCATTCTCGGTGCCGGCGGCTTTGGGGTGACTTACAAAGCGCTGGATACCCATCTGCAAAACTGGACCGCCATCAAGGAATATTTTCCGGTTGAATGGTCGTTCCGCGATTCCAACGGGGTGACGGTTCATCCTAATACCCAAGGCCAGGCCAGCAATAACGAGGGCCAGCCTTCCGACTATGTCTGGGGGCTGGAGCGGTTTCTCGATGAGGCGCGAGTGCTGGCGCGGGTGCAGCATCCCTTTGTAGTACGAATCAAACGCTATTTCCGCGCCCATGGCACCGCCTATATCGTCATGGATTACGAGGAAGGCGAGCCACTTAGCGCGATTCTGCAGGACGGCGAGACTCTCGGTGAGGACGAGGTGCGCGGCCTGCTGGAGGACGTGTTGCCGGCCTTGCAGGCGGTTCACGATCAGGGTTTCCTGCATCGCGACATCAAGCCCTCCAACCTGTATGTGCGATCCAGCGACCATCGGGTGATCCTGATCGACTTTGGCGCGGCGAGGGAGGCGATTGGCCGGCACAGCAAGAGCGTTACCAGCCTGGTCACCCCCGGCTATTCACCGCCGGAGCAGTACACCACCCGCAATGACCGCTACGGCACCTGGACCGACATTTACGCCCTGGGCGCGGTGCTGTACCGCTGCATTGCCGGCCATACCCCGGCGGAAGCCGCCGAGCGGTTGCTGGACGATACGCTGGAGCCGGCGGCCAGGGTGGGCGCTGGGCGTTACAGCACCAATCTGCTTCACAGCATCGACCGGGCGCTGGCCGTGCGACCGGAACACCGGTTTCGCACCGTCGCCGAGATGCAGGCGGCATTGGTCAGTTCACCGGACGAAGACAGCAACGATACCGTGATCATGATGCCGCTGCACAAGCCCAGCAAGGCGGTGATTCCGCCGATCGCGTTGCAACTGACCGAGCGGCCCGATCAGGCCACGATGATTCAGATGGCGGAGCAGGCGTCTGGTGAAGGGCCGAACATCACGCATCTGCCGATCGTCGATCCGCAGGTGGCCAAACCACGACACAGTGTTTTGCAGTCGTCTTTCAACCAGAGTGCCTCCCGGCGACGGTTGCTGGGCGTTCTGGCCGGCAGCGGGGTTCTGGTGGCGTTGGCGGCAACCGTTATCTGGCTGTGGCCGTCAGCGCCCGGGAACTCTTCGCCGCCGGACGACCCGACCACTACACGCTCTCCGGCGGTAACGACCCCGGCAGCGTTGTCCCCACCGCCAGTCGCTGATGCAGCGCCGCCGCCATCGCCGGTAGCGGAACCCGTCGCAACGACCCCACCCTCCCCGGCGGCAGAAGCGGCGGAACCGGTTGCAACGACCCCACCCTCCCCGGCGGTAGAAGCGGCGGAACCGGTTGCAACGACCCCACGGTCACCTCCTGATGCCCAGGCAGAACCGCCGCTGCCGTCGCCGGGGATGGCCCCGGAATCCACCTCCGGCATAACGGAGGAGCGAGCGGAACCAGTAACTGCCGTTTCCGGGACACCGCCCGTCGTGACCGAAAATCCCGATGCGCTCCCAATACCGCGCCCAACGCATCAGCTTCCGCCCAGGCTTCCGACGGAATCCACATCGAGGAAGTCATCAGGTAAAACCGTTGTGGACAAACCGCCATCCCGTGTCCAGCAACACACTGAGCGCCGGCGAAGAAATAAGCCCGAGATTGAATCAGCGCCGCTGCCGGTTCATACGCGACCAGCGCCAGCCTCATCCAAGCGTCCTGGTTACTGGGATAACCCTACTGATACCGGATTCAATAACAAATGAACTTCAATTTCTGGCCTTTTTCGCGCTGGTGCCGCAGTCTGCCAGACCCAACGCGGGTCCGGGCGCGGTTTATCCGCACCGATACGCCGGGTAAAGGCGATTTACGGTTGTCCTCACCGCTATGCCGGCTGGGCCGGGCGTCGGACAACGATATTTGTCTGGATAACGACTCGGTTTCGGGTTGCCATGCGGAGATTTACCATTTGCCTGATGGTGTATTCCAGATCTGCGATCTGGACTCGACTAACGGCACTTGGGTTAATGGCAAGCGCACCCGGGTCCAGATTCTGAATAACAGCGACATCGTGGAACTGGGCGAAGTGCGCCTGCATTTCCGGATCGGCGATGCCTGAGCAACGCCGCCCGTGCGGTTGATGCCAAAGAGGAAAACTTATGCCCCTGTATCGTGGTTTGAAGAAAGGAACATCGGAGACACCGCCACCGCTCGATCCGACCCGGCGGGTAGCCCGGGCTGACGGCAAACCTCGACCCGGTTCGTCGCCTGCCGCTGCTGCTGTCGCTGCTGCTACCGCCGCTCCGGTAGTAGCCACGGATGCTCTGACCAACCCGGTGGTTGGCTGGCTGGTGATTATTGCCGGGCCGGGGCGAGGCACAGTGTTGCCGTTGGGCTATGGCGTCAACGATATCGGTCGTGGGGTGGGCGCCAAGGTCCGGCTGGACTTCGGCGATGCCGCGGTCGCCCTTGAGAATCAGGCGGCGATTATCTATACCGCACGTTCCCGCCACTTCTATTTGCAATCGGTCGCGGCGGAAACCTTGCTCAATGGTGAACCCGCGTCGAAATCGCTGGAACTGACCAACGGCGACCTCCTGCAACTGGGACAGACCCGGTTAAGATTCGTCCCCTTGTGCGGGACGGGTTTTGACTGGCGCGACAACAACTGACGTTGGGGACGCAGCATGGCGGCCTGGGTTCACGATGAAGATATGGCGCAAGGTAGTCGGTCCCGGCAGGAGGATGATTACGGGGTGTTCGAGCTGCCGCCGGAACTGGAAGCCGGAGATTTGCTCCTGGTGCTGGCCGACGGCATGGGCGGCGAGCGGGGTGGAGCCAGGGCCAGCACCCTGGCGGTTCAGGCGTTCGTGGAAACCTATGACATAGCGCTAGGATCTACCATTCCTGAGCGGCTGGAGCGCACCTTGGCCCATGTCAATGAGCGGATGGGCTGGGAGGCGGCAACCGACCCGGACGGTCTGGACGGGATGGGTTGCACGCTGCTGGCGGTAGTGCTGGCCGGCGCGGGGCTGTACTGGATCAGCGTGGGCGACTCACCGCTGTGGTTGTGGCGGGCGGGGCGGCTGCACCGGCTAAATCAGGATCACGCCTATCGCAGCATCCTGGCGCAGCGGGTTCACGAGGGGGAAATAAGCGCCACCGACGCCGCCCATCATCCTGACCGCAATGCCTTGATCAGCGCCGTCACCGGCCATGAGATGGAACTGGTGGATTTGCCGCGCCAGGCTCATGCACTGGAGCGCGATGATCAGATTCTGCTGGCCAGCGATGGGATGTTGACATTGAGCGAGGCCGAAATCGCCGGCGTCCTTAGCAGTGTTCACCGCGGGGAGTTGCCCTGCGGGCGGTTGCTGGCGGCAGTAGCGGCTTGCCAGCGTCCCCACCAGGACAACGTCACCGTGTTATGGGCGCGGTCGGCGGCATTCCGGTTTCCGCCGTGGTGGCATCGACTGTGGCGGCGGTGGCCGGGATCAGCGCCGCCGCGCCCAGCCAGTTGAACAAATCGACTGGCTGTCTGAGTACCCCGGCAGCGCCCCATTCCTGCGGGCGGTCTTCCACGGCCAGATAGCCAAACGCCGCGGCCAGCGCGATCATTCCGGCCCGGTTGCCGGCTTGCACATCGCGTTCGGCATCGCCCACATACAGTGACCGGCCCGGATCAACTCCCACCTGCTCGCAGGCGTACCACAACGGCTCCGGATCGGGCTTGCGCTTGTCCAGGGTATCGCCGCTGACTACGCACACTGCTCGCGTCCACAATCCCAGCGCTTTTAGCAGCGGTTCGGTTAGAAACCCCGGCTTGTTGGTCACGATCCCCCAGGGAATTGCCTGAGCCTCCAGGTGGGCCAGCACCTCGGCCATGCCGGGAAACAGCGCGGTCTCAACGGCGATGAATTCCTGGTACAGCGCCAGAAACCGCTGGTTGAGTTCGGCATAACCCGCGTCTTCCGCCTCGATCCCAAAGCTGGCTTTGAGCATCCCCGGCGAGCCGTGCGAAACCGTCGGGCGGATCAGGGCAAACGGCAACTCAGGCTCGCCCCGTTCCCGCCGCAACCGGTTCAACGCCGCCGCCAGATCCGGCGCGGTATCCAGCAACGTCCCGTCCAGATCGAACAAGACGCAGGCTGGCGGATCGGTGTGGTGGATCAGTGGTTTCATGCTGCCGTCTCCGGTTGGCAATAAACCATGTAATTGACGGCTACTCCCGGCCCTAGCCAATAGCGCCGGGTCAGCGGGTTGTAGTGCAGACCGGTCAAATCACCAAGACTTAGCCCTGCCGCTCGTGCCCAGCCATCCAGTTCCGACGGACGGACAAATTTACGGTAGTCGTGGGTGCCTTTGGGCAGCAGCCGCAGCACATATTCCGCGCCGATAATGGCGAACAGATAGGATTTCGGGTTGCGGTTGATAGTCGAGAAGAAGAGGTGGCCGCCGGGCTTGACCAAGCGGGCGCAGGCCTGAATGGTCGAAGCCGGATCGGGAACGTGTTCCAGCATCTCCATGCAGGTTACGACCTCGAAACCAGCCGGTTCACTGTCGGCCAGTTCCTCGGCGGTGATCCGGCGATAATCCAGCGCCACGCCTGATTCCATCTGATGCAGACGCGCCACCGCCAGCGGCGCTTCGCCCATGTCGATGCCGAGGACCTGCGCCCCGCGCTGGGCCATGCTTTCGGCCAGAATGCCGCCGCCGCACCCGACATCCAGCGCCCGTTTCCCGGCTAGACCACCAACCCGCTGGTCGATGTAGTCCAGCCGCAACGGATTCAAATCGTGCAGCGGTTTAAATTCGCTATCCGGGTCCCACCAGCGGCTGGCGAATTCCTCAAATTTGGCGATTTCCTCAGCGTCTACGTTGAGCTTAGCCGTTGTCATGTGCGGTTTTCCTGTGAGTCGGGTTTGATCATCATCCAGTCAGGCGACGATCCGGTTTCGCCAGTTCCGCGCCTTGCGGATGATTTCGTCCGGGTCCATGGTTATCAACCGGCGCTCGGCCAGCACCCGCCGGCCAGCCACCCAGACATCGCTGACCTGCCGGCGGCTGACTGCGTACACCAGTTGCGAAAGCGGATGGTAAACCGGTTCGGTTTCCAGTTCACCGAGATCGATTGCGATCACGTCGGCGGCTTTGCCCGGTTCCAGCGAACCGGTTTCGTGCGCCAGTCCCAGCGCTCTGGCCCCGTTGAGAGTCGCCATCCGCAATGCCCGCGCCGCGGGTAGTGCGCTGGCATCGCCGGCGACGCCCTTGCCGAGCAGCGCGGCGGTGCGCAACTCGCCAAACAGGTCGAGATCATTGTTACTGGCCGCCCCGTCGGTGCCGATGGCTACATTCACCCCGGCAGCGTCCAGCCGGGCCACCGGACAAAACCCGCTGGCCAGCTTGAGATTCGATTCCGGGCAATGGGCGACGTGAACCCCGGTAGCCGCGAGCCGTTCAATCTCGGCGGACTCAAGCTGGGTCATGTGAACCGCCAGCAGTCGGGGCGACAACAAACCGATATCGTCCAGTCGTTGCAGTGGCCGGCAGCCGTGCCGGGCCTGAAATTCAGCTATTTCCGCCGCCGTTTCGTGGACGTGGGTATGCACCTGGAGGTTCAACTCCGCCGCCAGTCGCCCAATCCGCTCCAGCGCCGGGGCTGATACCGTGTAGGTCGCGTGCGGGGCAAACGCGGTGTGCAGCAACGGTTCGTCCCGCAACACTTCATGCAGGGCCAGGCCCTTGCTCAGATACTCGTCCAGACTGCCGGCGTAGGCGGTCGGAAAATCCACCGCGATCAAGCCAATGCAGGCGCGAATCCCGGCTTCGCGGGCGACTGCGGCAGTGACTTCCGGGAAGAAATACATATCGTTGAAACAAGTCGTGCCGCCGCGCAGCAGTTCGGCCACCGCCAGTTGGGTTCCATCGCGGACAAAATCCGGGTCCACCCAGCGCGCCTCGGCCGGCCAAATATGATCCTGTAGCCAGCGCATCAGCGGCAGATCATCGGCCAGTCCGCGCAATAAAGTCATGCTGGCATGGGTGTGAGCGTTGATCAGGCCGGGCATCAGCACATGCCGGTCGAACGTCAGGCAGGTATCCGCCAGATAGCGAGCAGCGGCTTCAGCTTGGGGCAGAATGGCGAGAATGCGCCCGCTGTCTATAGCGAGGGCGTGGTGTTCCAACACTTGGCCTTCCGGTTCGACCGGAACGATCCAGCGAGCGTTGATCAGGGTGGCGATGGCTTGGGTCATGCGGGGTTCGGTCATGCAGGGTTCGGTCATGCGGGGTCCTCCGGGGGAATGCCGGATGCCAGCGGCAGGCGCATTCCGGGCGAAAAAACGCCCCGGGGGACCGGGGCGCAGAGGATACGGGGGAAACGCCAGCCGCTTACTGGCTGATGACGTGTTCCTGGGCGGTTACGGTGATGACCACGCGGCGGTTCAGAGCGCGGCCAGCCGGATTATCCTTGCCGTTAGGCAGAGTGTTGGACGCAACCGGATCGGCCTTGCCCATGCTCCGGGTGCTGATCAGCGAGCCAGAAACGCCCTTGGCGGTCAGGTAGCTGGCGACCGAATCAGCGCGGCGCTGGCCGAGGTGCAGGTTATAGGCATCGGTACCCTTGCTGTCGGTGTAGCCGACCACCAGGATCGAGGAAACCGACGGTACCCGGCGCAGATCGGACGCCAGCTTGTCCAGCTTGGTGCGGCCTGCCGGCTTGAGTGAGGCCTTGTCGAAATCAAAGTAGGCATCAGCGCCCAAAGTGAGAATGTCGGTCACGGGCGCAGCCGGAGGCGGCTCGACCGCCGCCACAAGGCCACCGCACTCAGGAACATTCTTCTCGGCAGACCAATACGGAGTGCGAATGCAATTGCCGTAGGGATCCTTGACGATCTTGTCGTAGGGGTCTACGGCATAGATGCAGCCGTACTTGTTGATCGCGTGCGCCGGCAGCGCAGCGAACAGCATGATCGAAGCAGCCAAGCCAAGGCTGAGCTTATTCAGGTTTACTTTCATCGCTATACTCTCCCAACAGGTATTAAGAATTTCGGTGCATGACGCCGACACATCAGGTCGCGAGAACCGGGTTGGTTGAACCGCCATCATCCTTTCTCAACCAGCATACCCGAACGGCAACCACCGGTCATGGTGTGTAATGATACAACACTGTGTCAGAATTGCAAAATAATTGTTGTTCCAACAATAAATGCCGACATTCTGCCCACTATCCCGGTATTTTGGCAAGCGGTTTTTTGCGATAATCGCCGGTCAGCCTGCTTTTGTCGTAAAAATACAACAGCCGAAATGGGCTGTCGTTCCCGATAATTTTTGACTGGCGATATTTTGCCTGGATTGAACCCTGATGTCTGACGCCTCTGACCGGGTGTGTGCAATGGCCTGGCGCGACGACGCCCTGGAGCTGCTGGACCAGCGGCTGCTGCCCGGAGCGGTGCGCTATCAGCGCCTGACCACTGTGGACGCGGTGGCTTGCGCCATCACCGCCATGGTGGTGCGCGGCGCACCAGCCATTGGCATCGCCGCTGGTTATGGCGTGGTGCTGGCAGCGCGCGCGCGCTATGCCGAAGCCCTGGCGGCCTGGCAAACCCGAATCGGCCTCGATCTGGCGATCTTAGCCAGTTCTCGCCCGACCGCGGTCAATCTGTGCTGGGCTTTGCGGCGGATGGAACGACGGATGGCGGGACTGGCCGGCGACCCGGAAGCAGCGTTGCTGACCGAGGCGCGGGCGATCCATGCCGAAGATATCGCCGCCAATCGCCGGATGGGCCAGTTGGGCGCGGCGTTGCTGGGCGAGCGCGGATCAGTGCTGACCCATTGCAATGCCGGGGCGCTGGCGACCGGCGGCTATGGCACTGCGCTGGGGGTGATTCGCGCCGGTTATGCCGCTGGACTGATTGATCGGGTCTACGCGGATGAAACCCGGCCCTGGCTGCAAGGAGCGCGGCTGACCGCCTGGGAAC
>CAIRMO010000048.1 GCA_903879705.1 uncultured Candidatus Competibacteraceae bacterium
CCCCTGACGGGGCCACCCCTCCTTACTCAAGGAGGGGAAAAAGCGATGTACCGTGCTGGTTTTATCCCCTCCTTGGATAAGGAGGGGTGGCGCGAAGCGCCGGGGTGGTTCGAAGCGGCAATTCCACAACTCAGGTCGGATGCCTATAGTCGTTCAAGCGTCGCCAGTTAAATAAGGGCTGAAACGCTTGTCGATTTTCTGGATATGTTCAGTCAACCAGGTTTTGAGGAAGTTCATCAACTCCATGTTAATGTTTCGTTTACCCTGATTGAATTTGGTTTGCAGATCGCGCACCTGACCGAGCAGTTCGGTGTGGAGTCGTTGGTGCGAAACCAGGTGGGGATAGCCGCACGCCTGCAACCGGCCTTCTTCATAGCTGAAATGCTCGTCGGTGTAAGCAATCAACCGCTCCAGCAATTCACCTAGTCGGGCATGGGTGGTTTGTGTCCGCATGGCTTCATACAGAGTGTTAATGATCTCGATCAGGCGCTGATGCTGCTGATCAATGGTTGCATCCCCGACGCTTAGGCCTTTGGTCCACTTGAAGAACACGGCATTGCCGGACGGGTCGGCGGCGCGAGGCTTGTGTGTCATCGCTAGACCCGGCTGAACCTCGCTTCGCCTCCGCGCCAACCCGCTGGTCGGCAAAACCGCCGGACGGGGGGGGTTCGGCCTAACCGTGGACGTTACCGCACCAGAGCGGTTTGCCACTAATGAGGATTGATCCAGGGTGAAGAATTCCATCAGCCGTTGCAGTTCGTTAGCCTGTCCGCCCATCGCCTGACTGGCCGAGGCGGTTTCTTCCACCAGCGCGGCATTTTGCTGAGTCACTTGATCCATCTGCAAAATAGCTTTGTTGACCTGCTCAATCCCGCTGGCCTGTTCCCGGGCAGCCGCAGCCATTTCGGCCACGATGTCACTGACTTTCTTGACCGAGGTGACGATCTCCTTGAGGGTTTGCCCGGAACGTGCCACCAGTTTGCCGCCGTCTTCGACTTTGCTCACGCTGTCGGTAATCAATCCCTTGATCTCTTTGGCGGCGTCGGCGCTGCGTTGAGCCAGCTTGCGTACTTCCCCCGCGACGACCGCAAAGCCCCGCCCCTGTTCACCGGCGCGGGCGGCTTCCACTGCTGCATTCAGCGCCAGCAGGTTGGTCTGGAAGGCGATCTCATCAATGACACTGATAATGTCGGCAATCCTGCGGCTGCTTTGGTTAATCGCGGTCATGGCGACAATCGCTTGCTCCACGACCTGCCCGCCCTGTTCAGCCTGGGTGCGGGCGGCACTGGCGAGTTGGTTGGCTTGCCCAGCATTGTCGGCGCTTTGTTTCACGGTACTGGTCAGCTCTTCCATGCTCGATGCGGTTTCTTCCAGCGCCGCCGCCTGTTTCTCGGTGCGTTGCGCCAACTCAGTGCTGCCTTGGGCAATCTCGGCAGCAGCAGAACTGACCTGGGTGGTGGCTTGGGTGACATTACCCACAATGTCTTTCAACTGCATCGCCATATCGCGCATGGCCGCATAAACGCCGGTTTCCCGCCCGGTGTCACTGAAGTGTACGGTGAGATCACCGTGAGCAATCTGTTGCGTGAGCGCGGCCATTTCCGCCGGCTCCCCGCCAAGCGGACGAATAATGCGCTTCGCCAGCAGTATCAGGAGTACCACGAAAACACCGCTCAGCAGCACCGCAAAAACCATCAGCGCGACATACCAGAATTGTTTGGCGTACATCGCCTCATCCACCGCCGTCTGGGTGCGCTGATCGAGCAAGGTGAGAAATTCATCAACCGGCTTCATGATTTTGGCCTTGAAGCTGTGGTAATTCTGGTCGTGCATCATGGCTCGCGCCTTTGCAAGATCAGGCTCGCCCTTGCGCGTGAATCCGCCTGCGTCATCGGCAAACAGCCCCTTGACCATGTACATAGCCACGGTTTCTGTGTTCACCAGATCGTCTGAATTGGCCTGTGCTTCCTTGAGCTTCCCAAATTCGACCTCGCTAAAGCCA
Source organism: uncultured Candidatus Competibacteraceae bacterium (assembly GCA_903879705.1). GTDB lineage: Bacteria > Pseudomonadota > Gammaproteobacteria > Competibacterales > Competibacteraceae > RXIV01. The sequence goes on from CAIRMO010000048.1 coordinate 2,003, forward strand.
GCCTTTTTCATCAAATCGGCTAGCGGGATGGTCGCTCCAACACCCCGGTTGGGTTCTACTCCGGCAGCGCGAAAATCCCAGTAAATTTTCTCGTAACCGGCGGGGCGAGGCTTCTTGCCATTGCGAATGTCGAGAATCTCGAAATACTGCTGCTCCCAGCGGGGATCGCCCGAAACCACATAGGTTCTTGCCAGCCGGGTGAGGTCGTCGGAGCTTTGCCGCAGCTCGTCGGCTAACAAGTAAGAGTTATATCGCGCAATGTGAGCCGCTATGAGATCGCTATTGGTTTGACCCAGGCGGTAGATTGCAAAAAACAGCAGCATCATCACTAAGGCAATGATGAGTAGTGCTGTGGTAAACAGTTTCTTGATGGACATGGAATGCTCCAGGTTACGGCGAAAGATGTTCTTTACGGCCCGGTCTATAAGCATCCTAAACCGGTTGTAGAGGTAGCACGGACATCCTGCCCGTGTTTAGCCCACGGGCAAGATGCCCGTGCTACGATAAATTCCACAACTTGAATCGGATTCCTACAGTCTGGCAATATCTTAGCGCCGACCAGCGCCAGACAGGATTGCAAGCGGTCATCGAACTATCGCCGGCTGTCCAGCGTAAAAAAGCCCATCAGGTTTTGCAGTTTCCGCGCTTGATCGCCCATGGCCTGACTGGCCAAGGCGGTTTCTTCCACCAGCGCGGCATTTTGCTGAGTCACTTGATCCATCTGCAAAATGGCTTTGTTGACCTGTTCAATCCCGCCGGCCTGCTCCCGCGTCGCTGCCGCTATTTCGGCCACGATGTCATTGACTTTCTTAACCGAGGTGACGATCTCCTTGAGGGTCTGCCCGGAGCGTTCCACCAGTTTGCCGCCGTCTTTGACCTTGCTCACGCTGTCGATAATCAACTCCTTGATCTCTCCAGCGGCGTCGGCGCTGCGTTGGGCCAGTTTTCTCACTTCGCCGGCCACCACCGCAAAGCCCCGCCCCTGCTCACCGGCGCGGGCGGCTTCCACCGCCGCGTTCAGGGCCAGCAGGTTGGTTTGGAACGCGATTTCGTCAATCACGCTGATAATATTGGCAATCCTGCGGCTGCTTTGATTGATCGCGCTCATCGCGACAATCGCTTGCTCAACAACCTGCCCGCCCTGTTCAGCCTGGGTGCGGGCGGCGCTGGCGAGTTGGTTGGCGTGCCCCGCATGGTCGGCGCTTTGCTTCACCGTGCTGGTCAACTTTTCCATGCTTGATGCGGTTTCTTCCAGCGTCGCCGCCTGTTTCGCGGTGCGCTGCGAAAGATCGGCGCTGCTTTGGGTGATCTCGGCGGCGGCGGAATTGACTTGGGCAACGGACTGCATGACGTGGCGAATGATGTCCTGCAGGTTCACGGTCATGTCGCGCATCGCGGCGTAGATGCCGGTTTTCTGACCGGTATCGTCAAATTGCACCCTTAAATCACCCTGCGCGATCTGCTGGGTGATCGCCGCCATCTCCACCGGCTCGCCACCAAGGGGACGGATGAGGCTTTTGATAGCCAGGTACATGATACCGCTCAGGATCAAGGTAATTCCCAAGGCGATTTTTGACATAGCGAGCAGCAACTGGTCGATAATTGAGAAAAAATCGCTTTTTTTAAGTCCCACATAGACGATACCGATCACTTTTCCAGCGGCATTTTTAATCGGGTCGTAGGCCGTAAAATAGGTTTTACCAAGAATATCGGCCACGCCTCGATAGGATTGTCCCATACCTAATACGGCATCCATGACTGGACCTGGACTCAACTTCGTTCCGATAGCGCGTGAACCGTCGGCTTTCAGAACATTCGTCGAGACCCGGGTATCACCCATAAAGATCGTTGCGGTGCCCCCCACCAGATTTTTAATGGTATCGACAACCTCAAAATTGTCGTTGACTGCATGATCTCCCAAAAATAATTTTCCTTCCTCGATTCTAAAATCCGTTCCTTTTTGTTTAATCACTGACCAAGCAACGCGCATATTAACTGCTTGTTCAGCCCTTGCGTAATCTTCCATTTGGCGGCTCAGTAAAAAGAAAACGGTGAGACTAATTAACCCTGCAATGAGTATTAAACTCACTACATTTAAACTAACAATCTTGAATGCAAACGACCGGTTTTTAACAAAAGACATGATTTAGATTCCAATGAAGTGGTTTAAGGGTTTGGAATTTTTGTGGCTGGCCCCCAAAAATTCCAGCGTAACCTTTGATATTCTCGGCAGCAATTTAACCTAGATCAACAACATTTTAATTCCGATCACTACCAGAAAGATCGCAAACACTTTTTTCAGGATTGCCGTCGGCAGGGTATGGGCCAGCTTTGCGCCCAGCGGCGCGGTCAACATGCTGACGACGGCAACACCGATCAGTGCTGGGCTATAAATATAGCCCAAACTCCAGGCGGGTAAGCCGGTGGCATTCAGGCCGGTCACGATAAAACCGAGCGCCCCGGCCAAGGCAATCGGCACACCACAGGCGGCTGAAGTCGCCACTGCCTGGCGCATGGCAATATTGCACCAGGTCAGAAACGGCACAGTCAACGAGCCACCGCCGATACCAACGATGGCCGATACCAGGCCAATCACACCGCCGGTCATCGCCATCCCTGCCGTCCCCGGCAATTCCCGATGCGGTGCCGGTTTCGCGCCGAACGCCATTTGCGCCGCGATGGTCAGTACGAACACCGCAAAGACCTTGCTCAGCACCGCGCTGGGTAAAGCCTCAGCGATGACGGCCCCCACCCAGGCACCGATGACAATGCCGGGGGTGAGCCGCCAGACCGCTGTCCATAGCACCGCGCCCCGCTGATGATGGGCGCGAACCGAGGATATTGAAGTCACGACAATGGTCGCCAGCGAGGTGCCAATCGCCAGATGCATGATGAGCGCCTCACTGATCTGCTGGTGGTGAAAAATCCCGGCCAGCACCGGCACAATGATCAGCCCGCCGCCGACGCCCAGCAGGCCAGCCATAACGCCGGCAAATGCGCCCAGCGCCAGATACAACAACAGGATCGGCAACATTGCGTCCAAGAGGGTTATCCTTTTTTAACAGGTCAGGACTTTCGTTTGTTTGTGGTGTGGAACGAGCATCTTGCCCGTTTCAACACGGGCTGGAAGCCCGTGCTACGCCTAACTCGCGACAACTCTTTCGAGAGGCCTGTATGGTAAATTGCGCCATGAAACACGTTCGCGCAAAACGATTGAAGTCCATTGTAAAAGGGATTGCCGGGTATGTCCCCGTCCCGATCAACCATCATTCCGTGGCATTCAATCCGCCACGGCCAGCGCAAGAACAGCGATGAACAGGAATACCTATGAAAATCAAGAAAATTGGCGTGTTGGGCGGCACCGGTTTTGTTGGCCGGCATCTAGCGACCCGGTTGGCTAACCGGGGCTATGCGCTCAAGGTGCTGACCCGGCACCCTGAACGGCATCGTGAAATTGAAGTCTTGCCCGGCGCGACCCTGATCGAAGCTGATGTCCACGATCCTAAAACCTTGCAGCAGCAGTTCAGCGGCTGCGATGCGGTCATTAACCTGGTTGGCGTCCTGCACGAATACTCTAACCAGAGCTTCGGGGCGGTTCATGCGGAACTGCCGGCCAAGGTCGTTGACGCCTGCCGGGCGAGCGGAGTTAATCGGTTGCTGCACATGAGCGCGCTGGGGGCTGACGCGGCCAAGGGGCCAAGCCAGTACCTGTTTACCAAGGGTGCCGGTGAGCAGGCGGTCCTGGCCGCGCCAGATCTGGCCGTCACCTGTTTTAAACCGTCGATCATTTTCGGGCCGGACGACAACTTTTATAACCAGTTCGCCACCTTACTCAAGCTCAGTCCGGTGTTGCCGGTGGCATGTCCGAATACCCGGTTCGCGCCGGTTTATGTTGGCGATGTGGCGCAAGCGTTTGAGATCGCGCTGGAAAATGACGCGACTATTGGCAAAAGCTACGAATTATGCGGACCGACGGTCTACGCCTTCAAGGAACTGGTTGAGGATATTGCCCGGATGCTGGGTCTGAAACGGCTGGTGGTGGGCTTGCCCGATGGACTGGCGCGCCTGCAAGGAAAGCTCATGGGGCTGTTGCCGGTGAAGGTGTTCTCCACCGACAACTATCTATCCCTGCAAGTGGATAGCGTACGCAGCGGCAATAGCTGTGGGTTCGCCGAACTCGGCATTACCCCGCATTCGGTCGAGAGCATCATGCCGAGGTATTTTGCTAACCAGAGTCAGCGCCGCCGCTATGACGCCCTGCGCGAGATGGCTGGGCGGAGTTGAAAGCGCAAAAAATAATGCCGCCGGAACCTCTCAATGTCCGCCACGCTGGATCTTGCTATTGATTTAATCGGCCGCCCTTCGGTGACGCCCATTGACGCCGGCTGTCAGGAGCTGCTGGCGGCCCGGTTGGCGGCGATCGGATTCCATGTGGAACGATTGCGCTTTGGCGAGGTAGACAACCTCTGGGCGCGCCTCGGTCAGGCTGAGCCGCTATTGGTGTTTGCCGGTCACACCGACGTAGTTCCGCCCGGCCCGCTGGAGCAATGGACCTCGCCGCCGTTTGCCCCTGAAATCCGTGAGGGTTGGCTGTATGGGCGCGGTGCAGCGGACATGAAAGGCGGTCTGGCGGCGATGATCATTGCCTGCGAAGATTTCCTCGCCACCCAGCCGCAGCCACGCGGCTCCATCGCTTTCCTGATCACCAGCGATGAGGAAGGCGCAGCGGTCGATGGCACGGTCAAAGTGGTGGAGCGGCTGGAAGCGCGTGGCGAGAAGATCGCCTGGTGCCTGATCGGCGAACCGTCCAGTTCCAGCCAGCTTGGCGATGTCATCAAAAATGGCCGGCGCGGTTCCCTCAATGGCCGGTTGCGACTGCATGGCGTTCAAGGTCATGTCGCCTATCCGCATCTGGCTCAGAATCCGCTTCACGCCATCGGCCCCATCCTGACCGCGCTGGCTGATGAAGTCTGGGATCAGGGCGACGGGTTTTTCCCGCCCACCTCGTTCCAGATTTCCAACCTGCATTCCGGGACTGGCGCAGTCAACGTCATTCCCGGTGATCTGGAACTGCGGTTCAACTTCCGCTTTTCGCCGGCCATTACGGTTGAACAGTTGCGGGAGCGCACCCGGCTGATTATTGATACCGGGCTGCTGAATGAAGAAGTCAAGACCGGGCAGGTGTTTCAATACGACGTGGAATGGAGTCTGTCGGGATTGCCGTTTTTTACCCCGCCGGGCGCACTGGTCGTTGCCACAATTGCGGCCGTCCGCGCTGAAACCGGGCGGGAGCCGGGACTTTCCACCGGCGGCGGCACTTCTGATGGCCGCTTCATTGCTCTGACCGGTGCGCAAGTCATCGAACTCGGTCCGCTCAACGCCACCATTCACCAACTCAATGAGCGGGTGGCGGTGGCTGATTTGGAACGGCTAAGCCGGATTTATCGGGGCGTTCTGGAGCGATTGCTGGGCTGATGGAAACGGTCATCGCGCTGGATTTCGCTACCCTGCTGCTCTTAGGTGGAGTCGCATTATTAGCCGGGTTCATTGACGCGATTGCCGGCGGCGGCGGAATGCTGGTGATGCCAGCGCTGCTGAGTATCGGAATGCCGCCGCATCTGGTGGTTGGCACCAATAAACTGGTGGGTACCTTTGGCACTTTCAGCGCCTCGCTGACTTTTATCCGCAAAGGGTTATTTCAACCGAATCTGTGGTGGGCAATGAGCCTTGCCACCTTCGTCGGCGCATTCATCGGGGCCGTGCTGATTGACATGATGAGTTCGGGCGTGTTGAAAAAGCTGTTGCCCTTAGCGATTTTACTGGCGGCGGCTTATCTGGCCTGGCCGCGCCGCGTCCGATCCTCAACGACCCACCCGGAACCGCCCTTGCCACTGCACGCCATTCGGTGCAGCGTCAAATGGCTGACTGGCGGTTTAATCGGTTTTTACGATGGCTTTATTGGTCCGGGTACTGGCGCATTCTGGATGGCAGCGACGATGAAGCTGTTCCGGCTGGATTTAGTAGCGGCGGCAGGCGTGGCCCGATTCATGAACTTCATCAGCAATCTCACTGCCCTGCTGACTTTTATGGCATTCGGCAATATCAACTATGCGATTGGACTCAGCATGGGCCTGTTGCTGATGATTGGATCATTCATTGGCGCGCATAGCGCAATTCGTTACGGAGCGCCTTTTATTCGCCCGATGTTTCTGACTGTAGTATTGCTGATGGCGGGACGGTTGATCATTGCCGGCTAATCGAATCGCCGCGAAAAACCGGGTCTGGGCTATCTCTGACAAAGTAGAACTCATCATGAAAATTATCAGCGACTGGTTTCAGCGGCTTTTTAATGATCCGCAAGCGGTCATTCTGACGATCGTGCTGGTGCTGGGCGTCAGTGTGGTGCTGGTGATGGGCCGGGATCTGGCGCCAGTGCTGGCCAGCATGGTCATCGCCTATTTGCTGGAAGGCGTCGTGCAACTGCTACAACGCTGGCGTCTGCCGCGCTGGTTGGCCGTGGTCGTGGTGTTCGTGCTGTTCATCGCCTTTGTACTGTTCCTGCTGTTCGGGCTGTTGCCGCTGGCTTCGCAGCAGATGACTCAACTGGTGCAGCAATTACCGAACATGATCGTCAAGGGTCAGAACCTGTTGCTGAGCCTGCCTGCTCTTTATCCCGAATTCATCACCGAAGCGCAGATTCTCGAAGTCATCAACGCGATCCGGAGCGAAATCGCCACGTGGGGCCAGAAAGCGCTGTCGTGGTCCCTGGCGGCGGGCATCGGCTTCATCACCATCGCGATTTATCTGGTGCTGGCGCCATTGCTGGTGTTCTTTTTCCTCAAGGATAAAGAGTTGATTCTCAACTGGCTGCACGGGTTTCTACCCCGCGATCACACCCTGGGACAACAGGTGTGGCGCGAGGTCGACCGGCAGATGGGCAATTATGTGCGCGGCAAGTTTCTTGAGGTGCTGGTGGTCTGGATCGCCACCTTCGTCGCCTTCGTTTACATGGGCCTGCAATTTGCCATGCTGCTGGCGCTGATGGTCGGGCTATCGGTCATCGTGCCTTATATCGGCGCGGTGGTGGTGACCGTGCCGGTGGCGCTGGTGGCGTTCTTCCAGTGGGGCTGGAGTTCCGAGTTCCTGTGGCTGTTGGGCGTGTATTTGATTGTTCAGGGATTGGACGGCAATATTTTAGTGCCGCTGTTGTTTTCGGAGGTGGTCGATTTGCACCCCATCGCTATTATCTCCGCCGTACTGATCTTCGGCGGACTGTGGGGATTCTGGGGCATATTTTTCGCTATCCCGCTGGCCACCGTGGTGCAGTCGATTCTCAAGGCTTGGCCGCGCCCGGCGCTGATGGCGGAGGGTTGAGAACGGCAGAGGTGAGGCTCATAACAGCGGCGACAGCAATCGGGCGGTAGATTCGCCCAGTCGTTGACTGAACGTGGCGCGGCGGCCGGGTTTGACGTAGCGACTGGCCTGGTGCAAGTCTGCTTCAAAGCTGCTGGCCAGGCGTCCGGCCAGTCCGGCGTCATAAATCACGGCCATCACCTCGAAATTCAGCGCCAGACTGCGGTTGTCGAAATTGGCGCTGCTCACCGCCGCTACCCGTTCATCGACCACCAGCAACTTGGCGTGCAGCATCGCCGGGCCATATTGATCGATGCGAACGCCAGCGCTGGCCAGTTCGTCGTAATAGCTTCGGGCGGCGGCGGTCACCAACCGTGAATCGCTCTGTTTCGGCACCAGAATCCGCACCTCGACCCCGCGTAAAGCGGCGCTGATCAGCGCAGCAGTCAGCGCTTCACTCGGTACAAAATAAGGCGTCGCCAATAAAATCCGTTGCTGAGCGCTGGCAATCGCAGCGAAATAGAACCGGGCGATCGCTTGGCGGTTGTTATCCGGACCCGATTCCACGATTTGTAACCACGGCCCCATTGATGACTCCGGGAACTGCGGAAAAAATTCCGGGGTGAACGGCGCTTGATCAGTGGCGAAATACCAGCCTTCCAGAAAGATGAATTGCAAACGATGGACCGGTTCGCCATCGATGCGCAGATGGGTGTCGCGCCAGGCGTCCGGGCCACTGGCGGCGGTACTGTGTTCAGCACTGACATTAATCCCGCCGGTGAAGCCGATCCGCCCATCGCAGACCACGATTTTGCGGTGGGTGCGAAAATTGATGTGGTTGGGCCGCAACCGGCGCAGGTTGAGCGGATTGAACCAGGCCGTTTCGCCGCCTGCATCGCGCAGTGGTTGCAGAAAGCGCTTGCTGATCCGGTCGGAGCCGATAGCGTCCAGCAACAGCCGGACCTGGATGCCCGCACGGGCTTTTTCGATCAGCACATCGCGCAGCCGGGTTCCAATGCTATCGGGTTGCCAGAGATAGTATTCGAGATGAACGTGGTGGCGAGCGGCGGCGATAGCGGTTTCCAACGCCGTGTAACAAACATCGCCGGTCTCCAGCAGGGTCGCGCTGACCGCCGGCATCGGCACACCTTGGCCGGTTCGCTCCAGCAGGGTCGCCAGTTGCCGCTCCAGGCCAGAGGCGGGAAAGTCAGGGGCGATAGCGCGGTCGCGGCGTAACCGGTGGGTCGATTGAATCAACCGTTCGCGGGCGCGGCTATAGCGCAAGCGGCGACGGCGCAACCGGCGCGGTCCGAGCAACAGGTACACAATAAAACCGAAGTAGGGCATGAACAGCAGCACCAGTAGCCAGGCCAGGGTGGCGGTCGGCGAGCGTCGTTCCAGAATCAGCCCGATCCCGACCAGCAGAATCCACAGCAGCCAGGCCAGCGGCAACAGCAGGATGAACTGTTCGGTCATGCACTTTGACCGAGTGGGTGATTCTCGACCGACTTCATGGCGGTTCTCCAAGGTTCAGTTCAGCAATCGGCAGGATGGTTTTTAACGGTTCGGGCGTTATACTGGACTTCATGCTGCATTTTGCCCCCGCGACTTCCGACAACCGCCGTTCGATATTCTCCACCATGCGCCGCACACCCAAACTGCTGATTGGCCCACTCATCGCCGCATTGCTGGCGGGTTGTTCCCTGCTTCCAGACAAAATCGACGAGACCAAAGGCTGGTCGGCCCAGCGACTGTACAGCGAAGCCAAGGAATCGATGAATGAGGGCAACTATCAGACTGCCCTTGAATATCTGGACAAAATCCAGGCTCGCTATCCGTTTGGCCGTTACGCCCAGCAGGCCCAGATTGACACCATTTTCATTCAGTACCGGGACAGCGAACCGGATGCCGCAATTGCGGCCGCCGACCGCTTCATCAAGGCCAACCCCCGTCATCCCTATGTGGATTACGCTTACTATATGAAAGGGTTGGTCAACTTCCAACGCATCAACACCCTGCTCGAACGGTTGGCGCCCAGTGACCGTTCCAGGACTGACACCAACACCGCCCGACAGTCCTACAACGATTTTGCCGAGCTGGCGCGCAAATTCCCCGACAGCAAATACGCCGAAGACGCCCGACAGCGGATGCTGTTTTTGCACAACAGTCTGGCGGCCTATGAAATCAACGTCGCCGAGTATTACCTCAAACGGGGCGCTTATGTCGCTGCGGTCAATCGCGCCGCTTATGTGCTGGAAACCTACGTTCGCACGCCATCCGCCCAGAATGCCCTCAGCATCATGACCCAGGCTTATATCAAAATGGGGATGCCGCAGTTAGCGGCTGACAGCCTGCGGGTGCTGGAGCGCAACTATCCGCAATCTCCGGACTTGCCCCAGCTGAACGCACTGGTCAAGGGCGCAGGCTGAGCGATCCACCAACTTCGAGGACCGCGCCATGTGGGATTTTTTCACCACGGTTCGCCACCGTCATTCCATTCGCAAATATCAGCCGGACATGCCGGTTGAAGCGACCAAGCTGCACGCTATTCTCGAAATGGCCTGCGCTGCGCCGTCTGCCGGCGATTTGCAGTCTTACCGGATCATCGTGGTGCGCGATCAGGCTGAACGGCAGGCGCTGGTCCATGCCGCTCACCAGCAGACGTTTATTGCCGAAGCGCCGGTCTGCCTGGTGTTCTGCGCCGATCCGGCCCGTTCGGAAACCGCGTTTGGCGAACGTGGGGCAAAGCTGTATGCCATTCAGGACACCACCATTGCCGCTGCCTACGCGCAACTGGCCGTGGTGGCTGCTGGGATGGGATCAACCTGGGTGGGTTATTTCGAAGAAAACAAGGTTCATGCGGCGCTGGGACTGGAGCCGGGGCTGATTCCACTGGCCCTGCTGAGCCTGGGTTACCCGGCGGAACTGCCGGAACCCAGTTCGCGCCGACGGCTGGATGAAGTGGTCGTGTGGCGGTAGGTGGGACTCCGCGCAATCGAAGTTGAGCCGGGCTGGACTTACCGCGTCCGTTGCAACGTCCGAATCCCCTGCTCCAGACCTTCCAGGGTCAGCGGATACATGCGCTCGCTCATCAATTCCCGCACCATCTGAATCGAAGGGACGTAGCTCCACCGATTCTGCGGCTGTGGATTTAACCAGATGGCGTGCGGCCAGGCAGTCAGCAACCGCTTTAGCCACACATCGCCGGCTTCAGGATTGAAATGTTCAACACTGCCGCCCGGATAGGTGACTTCATACGGACTCATGGTCGCGTCGCCGACCAGAATCAGTTTGTAATCCGGGCCAAAGGTGCGCAGCGCCATCAGGGTGTCGGTCTTTTCGGCATAGCGGCGGCGGTTGTCTTTCCATAAGCCTTCATAAACCATGTTATGAAAATAGAAGTACTCCAGATGCTTGAATTCACTGCGGGCCGCCGAGAACAGTTCCTCGCAGGCCTGAACGTGATCGTCCATCGAGCCGCCGGCGTCCAGAAACAGCAGCACCTTCACCGCGTTATGCCGTTCCGGGACCATTTTAAGATCGAGATAACCGGCGTTACGGGCGGTTGAGCGAATGGTGTCATCGAGGTCGAGTTCCTGAGCGGCGCCTTCGCGGGCGAAACGCCGCAACCGTCGCAACGCGACCTTGATGTTGCGGGTGCCAAGTTCCACCGTGTCGTCGAGATTGCGGAACTCCCGGCGATCCCAAACCTTGACCGCCCGGCGGTGGCGGGAGGCGTCCTGACCGATGCGAATGCCTTCCGGGTTGTAGCCGTACGCGCCAAACGGCGATGTGCCCGCCGTGCCGATCCATTTATTGCCTCCCTGATGACGGCCTTCCTGATCGGCCATGCGCTGAGCGAAGGTTTCCATCAATTTTTCCCAGCCGCCCATCGCTTCAATGAGCTGTTTGTCCTCGTCGCTGAGGGTCAATTCGGCCAGTTTGTGCAGCCATTCCAGCGGCACCGTGGCTCCGGCCAGCTCGTCAAACCGGGTCGCCAGCCCCTTGAAATGCGAACCGAACACCTGATCAAAGCGGTCATAATGGCGTTCGTCTTTCACCAGCGCGGTCCGCGCCAGGTAATAGAACTCCTCGACATTGTGGGCAGTGACGCGCTGGCTTAACGCTTCCAGCAGGGTGAGAAACTCGGTTAGCGTGACGGGAATGCCGGCCTTGCGCAGTTTGAAGAAAAAGTCGGTCATCATGGGCGGAAGGCCTCATTGCTCGCCAGGAAGTTTCCCATTATTTCAATCTTTCTTGCGCCGGCTCATAAACAGCAGCCGTTCAAACAGGTGAACGTCCTGCTCGTTTTTTAGCAGCGCCCCATAGAGCGGCGGAATCGACTTGCGCTGGTCGCCGCGCAAGGCTTCGGGCGGGATGTCTTCGGCCACCAGCAGCTTGATCCAGTCCAGCAGTTCCGAAGTCGATGGGCGCTTTCTCAATCCCGGCACCTCACGAATCTCGAAAAACGCCTCCAGCGCCTCGCTCAGCAGCCGTTTTTTCAACCCCGGGTAATGCATCCGCACGATCTGCTCCATGGTCTCCTTGTCCGGAAAGCGGATGTAATGGAAAAAGCAGCGGCGTAGAAAGGCGTCCGGCAGCTCCTTCTCGTTATTGCTGGTGATAATGATGATCGGGCGCTGGCGAGCCTTGATGACCTGCCGGGTCTCGTAGACGTAAAACTCCATCCGATCCAGCTCCAGCAGCAGATCGTTGGGAAATTCAATATCGGCCTTGTCGATCTCGTCAATCAGCAAGACCGGCTGAGTTTCGCTGGCAAACGCCTCCCAAAGCTTGCCCGGGACGATGTAATTACCGATGTCATGAACCCGCGCCTCACCCAATTGCGAGTCGCGCAGGCGGGAAACGGCATCGTATTCATACAAGCCCTGTTGCGCCTTGATGGTGGATTTGATGTGCCACTGAATGAAGGGCCGATTCAAGGCTTGGGCGACTTCTTCGGCCAGTTGGGTTTTGCCGGTGCCCGGTTCGCCCTTGACCAGCAAGGGTCGTCCCAAAGTTACGGCGGCGTTCACCGCCATCATCAGATCGTCGGTGACGACGTAACGATCCGTCCCGCGAAAACGTGACTCAGACATGCATTAGCTCCTTTCAGGCCAGCGGCGATCCGGGTTATATTCCTGGGTAACATAAAAAATAGCCTACTATTCTTTTACTTGTTAAGTAGGTGCCTACTCTGTTTACCGCAGTATGAAGCGGCAAGTTTAACAGGCTGACCCGGCATTGCCTCGTTCTACCCAGCCGGGGCTGACGAATTTCGACCGGGCAGCCCCATGGCGAAAGCCGGCTTTCGCCTTCCGCAACAGCATCCACTACCGGTTTGGAGAAGCTCCCGATGAAAGCGCACAACATTCTGGAAACGATTGGCAATACCCCGCACGTCCGGATTAACCGGCTGTTTGCTGACCATAAGGTTGAAGTCTGGATGAAACTGGAGCGGGCTAATCCTGGCGGCAGCATCAAGGACCGGATCGGACTGGCCATGATCGAAGACGCTGAGCAGCGCGGCCTTCTCAAACCGGATACGCTCATTGTGGAACCCACTTCCGGCAATACCGGGATTGGCCTGGCGATGGTGGCTGCTACCAAAGGCTACAAGCTGATCCTGACCATGCCGGAATCGATGTCGCTGGAGCGGCGGCGCTATCTGGCGGCGCTAGGGGCGGAACTGGTGTTGACGCCCAAGGAAAAAGGGATGCCGGGCGCGATTGAGAAGGCTCGGGAACTGGTGCGGGATACGCCGAACGCCTGGATGCCGCAGCAGTTCGAGAACCCGGCCAACGTCGAGATTCACCGCAAAACTACCGCCCGCGAGATTTTGAGCGACTTTGCCGACGGGCTCGATTATTTGATCACCGGCGTTGGCACCGGTGGACATATCACCGGTTGTGCCGAGGTGTTGAAGCAACATTTCCCAAAGCTACGGGTGTTTGCCGTCGAGCCGGCTGCTTCGCCGGTGCTGAGCGGCGGCGCACGCGGCCCGCATCCGATTCAGGGGATCGGCGCCGGCTTCGTTCCCGCAGTGCTGAATACCGACCTGCTCGACGGCGTTATCCAGGTAAGCCACGAAGATGCGTTCAAATTCGCGGTGCGTTGCGTCAAGGAGGAAGGGATTTTTATCGGGATTTCCTCCGGGGCGTCGCTAGCGGCGGTCGCCCAGAAATTGCCGGAGATCCCCCATGGCAGCCGCATTCTGACGTTCTGCTACGACACCGGCGAGCGTTACCTGTCGGTCGCGGGGTTGTTTGAGTGAGCAAAGGTTAAGGAACCGTGACGACTCAGTACCCCCGTCTGAATTACGGATAGCCAACGATTCACGGATTGCACGGAAGGGTTTCATCGGGTGAATCCGTGATTCAGACTTTAGGGATAGTCACGGCCTCTAAAAACCAGCCGCCAGTTCCCGGACCTCATCCAGCATGGCCCGCCGCTCCGCCGGGGAAACGCTGGTCACTTCGTAAAAGATCCGGTGGATCACCTCACGAACGCCACAAGGGCTGAGAACACCCTCGCTCATCGGTCGGACCAGCAATGGGTGCCAATTTTGCTGTTGATAAGTCGCCTCTTCGCCACCTAAAGTGTTAAGAATCAGCGCCCGCTCATGGGTCAGCAGCCCTTTCATGCCTTCCGGGCCGAACTCGAAAGCGAATTTGCGGGTGAACACCCGGTCGACCCAGCCTTTCAGAATCGCCGGTGGCCCGAACCACCAGACCGGATAGATGAACGCCAGGCCCTGCGCCCATAACACCGCTTCCTGTTCCCGGCGGATGTCTTCAGTCGGTTCGCCGCGCCAGTTGCGGTTTAAATCGTCGTTGTCCAACACCGCCCGGAATCGCATCCGGTACAAGTCATGCGTTTGGGTCAGGTGGCCTCGTTCACGCAAGGCGGTGTCCAGCGTTTGCAGAATGGCTTGGTTGAAACTGCGAAGATTGGGGTGAGCGTAGACGATCAGAATGTTCATGCCAGCCGCGCATTGAAGTCGTGGTCGGCCAGGCGGAGCCGCAGCGCCGCGCCGGACGGTAATGGCCCAACCCCGGCGGGGGTACCGGTTAACACGACATCGCCCGGTTGCAGGGTGAAGTGGGCGGAGATGCAGGCCATGAGGGCGAAGATGCCGATTATCATTTGCCGGGTGTTGCCTTGCTGCCGCCATTCGCCGTTGACCTGCAACGCCACATCGGTCGCTTGCGGATCGGGCAAGGCGTCCGGTTTCAGGAACGGTGAGAGTGGGCAGGCGCCATCAAAGGCTTTGGCGGTTTCCCAAGGATAGCCCTTTTTCTTCAACTCATTTTGCAGGTCGCGCAAGGTCAGGTCCAAAGCGATGCCGTAACCGGCGACCGCCATCCGCGCCGTTTCGACATCCACATTCCGTAATTCCCGCCCGACCAGCACCGCCAGTTCGACTTCGTGATGACACGCGCCGCGCCCCGCCGGCAGCCGGATCGGCTCATCAAGACTGACCAGCGCGGTCGCCGGTTTCATGAACAGGATTGGAGTTTCGGGCACGGCGTTGTTCAGTTCGCGGACATGGTCGAGATAATTGCGGCCGATGCAGACCACCTTGCCGATCGGCAGGGCGAGCGGGCTGCCGTCCAGATAACGATGTTGGTAAACCACGGGATTCCCCTTAAAGGCCTTTTGGACGCGATGCGGCGTATTGTCGGATAAGGGGAGCAGTGCTGCAATGCGAAAAAGCGCCAACATGAGACCGGCGAGCTGGCCGGATAAGAGCGCACGGATTTTTTGCCCTGATGAAAGGCGTATAGCACACTCCTAATTCGGGCGATAAACCCGATAGCGAACGAGGAACAATCAATGATCGAAACCTGGTTGAATTTTCCATTATGGCTGGCCGTCCCCGCGACCCTGCTGTTCTGGCTGGCCACTGCCGCCGGTGTGTGGGGCATTTTCCAATACCCGCGGGTGGCCTCTTTCTGGCGCAATTGTACCGGTATCGCGCCTCCCTATGTCTCGGTTTTTGCGACGCTGTTCGGCCTGTCGGTGAGTTTTATGAGCGCTGACATCTGGCAACGAGCCGAGCAGGCGCAACAAGTCGTTCTCCAGGAAGCCAGCCAGTTGAATTATCTGCTGCATTTCGCCGAGGCTATTGGACCGGCGGGACAAACCATAACCGCGCCGATCTGCGCCTATGCCAAATCGGTCGTGCAGCAGGAATGGCCCGTCATGGTGCGGGACGGTGAGGCGTCGCCGGTCACCGAGGCCGCTTTTGATCACTTGTTGTCGCTGCTGACGGCCCCGGCATTTACCGCGCAGGTCGACGCTACCTTGCGCCGGGAGATGCTGAATGCCTTCAATCAAGTCCGCCAGTATCGGGTTGACCGTATCCAGCTCAGCAACACCTATAGCCACTTCGGTAAATGGATGATCGTGCTTTTTCTCGGCTTTATGACGCAAGTTGCGATCGGCGTGGTGCATCTTGAAAAACCGCACGCCCGCGCAATAACGCTGTTCATTTTTACTATGGCGATGGCGGTCACGCTGATTCTGTTGGCCGGCATGGATCAACCGTTTGTACCGCCGTTCGCCGTGGGCAACGACTCCTTTAAGGAATTGGCGAGTTGTCATTAGCCGTTAATGGCATAGTGGACCCGAAAATCGGACAGCGGTTTAAGCTAAGAAAAAGCGATCAACACGAGGGTCGAGATGATGAGCGACACCAAGACGCGCAAGGCTCACAGTGCCGCCTTCCGGATGGGCTTCCAGGCGCAGATGCGCGATCCCGGCTTCAGCAGTCATAGCGGTTATTTCCTGCGTGTTTGATTGATTGTTGCAGGAAATCTGCCGAAATGCCCCGAAACCATGCTTTGGGACTCGGCGCCGGGGCATTTCACCCCGGCGGCTATGATTGCACCCGCCGGTCAGCGGATGAAAGCGGCGGTAACAGTTTTGGCCTGGTTCATCGCTACCGTACATTGCAGCGGGAGGCCCAGTTTAGGCGTACAGCCGACCCAACCGGCGAAGGCCGAGCCACTGGCCGGGGTAGCGGTCAAGGTAACGGTAGCCGTGGTGGGGAAGTTCGCTACACACACCGAACCGCAGTTGATCTTGCCCATCGGGAGCGGGGCAATACTCACAACCGTGCCCAGCCCCACGCCAGTTTTGTAGAGGGTCAAAGCGGTAGTCCCCGGCGTGGTGGTGTTGAAACGGGCCTGCACGGTCCTGGCCACGTTCAGGGTTGCGGTGCATTGCCGGAGATTGGCCGGATTGACGGTACAGACGCCGACCCAGCCAGCAAACGCCGAACCCGGTGCTTCTTTGGCCGTGAGTAATACCGCGGTATTGAGGGGGTAGGGCGCAGCGCAGACCGTGCCGCAATTCAGTCCAACCGGTTGGCTGGTGATTAGCCCCGCCCCGGTGCCGGTCTTACCCACCGTCAGAACCGTCAGCACCGGCTTGAAGCTGGCAGTGAGCGCGCAGGCAGTAGTAATAGAACCGGTGGTGTAAATCTTGGTGACAGGATTGAATGTGCCTCCGCAGCCGGTAACTGCTGCGGTATAGCCAGCGTTGGAAGTAACGGTGAAGGTGGTAGTCGCGCCGTGGGTGACGGTGCGGGTGAGCGGGGTGATGCTGCCGCCCAAGGCCGGGGTAGCAACGGCGGTTACCGGGTAGGTTTTGAGCGCGAAGGCGGCAGTGCAGGTGGTATTGGCGATGAGATTGAATGGACTTCCGCAACTGACGGGACTCCAGCCGGCAAAGGTTGAACCCGCCGCTGCCGTCGCCGTGGGGGTTACGGTCGTGTTGTAGGCAAACGGGCCGCCGCCGCCCACCGTGCCTGAGCCATTGCCAGACTTGGCGACCGTCAGGGTGTAGTTATTCAGGGTGAAGGTGGCCGTCACACTCTTGTCCGCGTCCACCGTCACCGCGCAGGTTCCAGTCGTGTTCGTACAGGCTCCACTCCAGCCGCTAAAGCTGTAATTGGCGTCCGGAGCGGCGGTGAGGGTCACGCTGCTACCCATACTGAAACGGGCTGAACAGGTCGCCCCGCAGTCGATTCCCGCAGGGTTACTGGTAACCGTGCCGCTACCCGTCTTGCTAACCAAGAGTATGCTACCCGATCCCATCGCCAACACCCCGCAGGTGTGATACACGCCCGCACTGACCTGGGCAAAACTCCCGGCGGGGGGCGTGGCTTGGCCGTAGACGCAATAGAGTTCGGCATAGAAATTGCCGATAGTTTGGGGTATAATCTTCCGGTTTGTAATCAAGTTGTTATTTAAAACCATAGTTCACTGCCTGCCTTGGGATCAAAGTTTAATCTGGCGACCGCTAGATGTGGAGGAAAC
>CAIRMO010000049.1 GCA_903879705.1 uncultured Candidatus Competibacteraceae bacterium
CTACAACCGGTTTAGGATGCCTACAGTTACTGCACTTCACAAAATCTAACCTGCCCGTGCTGACCGCGGCAAGTTTCGCCCAATTTTTTGTAACAAATTGAATTTTATAGGTATACATTTCGCTTCAATCCGGATCGCTGTTGAACAACAGATTGAATATCAAAGACTTTTTTGAGTTAACGCATGTACGGCGACGTATTACAAAAATTTACATCGAGTTAATCCCCGCTTCACAAATCCCCTCCAGAATCCTTCCCCACTGCCCGTCTTCTCCGACCATTCGCGGCGAGAAGCGGGCCTCTTGAACATTCGGTGGGGCCATAGCGCCCGACTCAATTTAAGGGGTATTCGACGATGACACCCTTTTCACTGCAATACCTTAACTGGCTAGGTCCCCACGGCCACCCACTTCAGGAGTACTCAACGATGACCGCAACGACATTGGCAACTCTGGAGCGCCGCGATCTCGGCGATCTCGATGACCTCACCCCGCGGGAAGACATCGATGCCCGCGATCGGGTCGATACCGAAACCGGCATGACCCTGTTGCTGGACGTCGATCGCCTGCTGGACATCAATGCCGGATTCGCCCTGGATCGGCTGGGGTCTGGATCAGCCATTCCCCGGTTCGGGAGCGTGTCATGAGCATTCGCGTTCAGTTATGGCTGGGTTTTTTCGGGCTGGCGTTGACCTTGGCCGTGGTCGGCGGCATCGGCGGATTTGGACTCCACAGCATGACCAACTATCTGACCTGGATCAGCGGTAACAACGTGCCCTCAGTGTTGTTGGTGAATACGGTGGATAAGGAACGGGCGGAACTGCGCGTTCTGGCCTGGCAAGTCAAGAACGGGCCGGAGTGGAACGCCGATACCCCACCGGCCTTGCGCGCTATTGCACAACAGCGGGAAACCGGCTGGCGCAAGATCGAGGACGCCCTGAAAAAATACACCGCTCTGCCACGCGGGGTCGAGGAAGATCGTTTTTACCAGGCTTTCGACAAGGAATATCGGGCATGGCGTGCCATCAGTGTCCGCCTGGATGAGCAGATCGGGCGGATGGCTCAAGCCGCCAGCCCGCCATCGTATGCGTCGCTGTATGACGAATACACCCAAATTATGGCTTCGGCGATTCCGATCTCGGATCAGACCGGCGTCCGGCTGACCGGGTTGCAGGAATCCATTAGTCAGGACGCCGAAAAGATCGGGGTAGACGCTTTGGCCTTCTCGCAGTTTGCGCTGAATCTGATTCTGGCGGTCATGGCGGCAAGTCTGGTGATCGCGGCGCTGATCGGCTGGGCGATGACCCGGGCGTTCGCCCAGATCAAACACGCCACCAACCAGGTCAGTTCTGCCGCCGCTGAGATCACCCAGGGCAACACCGATCTGTCGCAACGCACCGAAGAACAGGCCTGTGCCGTGGAAGAAACCGCCTCCAGCATGGAAGAGCTGACCAGTACGGTGAAACAGAGCGCCGACAACGCCGGTCAGGCCAATCAACTCGCCCTCACCGCCCGGCACCAGGCCGAACAGGGCGGGCAAGTGGTCGATCAGGCGATTGTTGCCATGAGCGCGATCAACCAGAGCCGCCGCAAGATTGCCGACATCATCAGCGTGATCGACGAGATCGCCTTCCAAACCAATCTGCTGGCCCTCAACGCCGCGGTGGAAGCGGCCCGCGCCGGGGAACAGGGCCGGGGCTTTGCGGTCGTGGCTGGCGAGGTGCGGAAACTGGCGCAACGCAGTGCTGACGCTGCCAAGCAGATCAAGGGTCTGATCTCGGACAGCATGAACAAGGTCGAAGACGGCGGCAAGCTGGTCGGTCAATCCGGGCAAACCCTCAGGGAAATCGTCGACGCGGTCAAAAAAGTCAGCGACATCGTGGCCGAAATCGCCTCCGCCGCCCAGGAGCAGGCCAGTGGGATTGAACAGGTTAACCAGGCGATCCTGCAAATGGATCAGGTCACTCAGCAGAATGCCGCACTGGTGGAACAAACCGCTGCCGCCAGTCAGGCGATGAGCGATCAAACCCGCGATCTGCAACACCGGATGGGTTTTGCGCTGAGTGAAGGACGGCCCGCGGTAGAGCGTGCGGTGCCTGTTTCCAGCAAACCCCACTCACGGCCCGCCGCTGCTTTGGCACCCCGGCTAGCGTCGCCACCGGCTCGCCGACCCGCAATGCCGCAAACCCCTCGGCCCAAGCCCAATGCACGCGGCGGTAACGGTGGCTGGCATGAGGCCGAACACGGGCATCTGTTCGCGGCACGGAGCAGCGCAGACAGCGATTGGGAACAGTTCTGAGCGCCCCTCACCCTTAACGCGAACTATCACTCACTTTTAGGAGTACGCGACGATGACTGCAACGGCATTGGCAACTCTGGAGCGTCACGATCTCCGCGATCTCAGTCCCCGGGGTCAATATCGTAGTGTTCGCCGGCAAGGCAGCGATGATCGGCAATACCTGACCGTCCATATGGCCGGTGAACATTATGGCATCGACATTCTCAAGGTTCAGGAAGTCTGGGGCTGGACCCCGGTGACCGTCATTCCCAACATGCCCGCCGCCATGCTCGGCGTGCAAAACATACGCGGCGCCATTGTGCCGGTGATCGACCTGCTGGTGCAGTTTGGGCTAGGGAGCGCCGCCTGCAACAAAACCACGGTAGTGATTGTGGCGTGGGCGCGGAGTAAGGATGGTGAACACACGATGGGAATGGCGGTGGATGGTGTCTCTAATGTGTTTCAGGTGCGGCTCAGCGAGATTCAACCGGCACCGGATTTTGGGGCGGAGGTGGATACGGCCTTCGTCAGCGGTCTGGTGAATACCGAAACCGGTATAACCCTGTTGCTGGACGTGGATCGCCTGCTGGGTATCAGCGCCGGGTCCGCCCCGGATCTGCTGGAGCCTGGATCAACCCTTCCCCCGTCAGAAAGCGGGAGACGGCCATGACCATGCCGGGCGTGGCCGGATCGGTAGACACCCGAACGGCGCATGTCGTCCAGTTGCAGCACGCCAAAGAGGCGGCGGAAGCGGCCAGTCGGGCCAAATCGCAGTTCCTGGCCACCATGAGCCACGAAATCCGCACCCCCATGAACGCGGTGCTGGGAATGAGTGAATTGTTGCTGGATACCGGGTTGGACCCGACGCAACGGCGTTACGCCGAGATGATCCACAGTTCCGGGCAAGCGCTGCTGGCGCTCACCAACAATGTCCTGGATTTTTCCAGGATCGAGGCCGGGCGGCTGGAACTGGAACAGGTCAATTTTGATCCCTGCCAAGTCGTCGAAGAGGTGGGGGCGATGCTGCTGGATCAGGCGCGGAGCAAGGGGCTGGCCCTGGTCTGGCATATCGCACCAACCCCGACCATCGTGTCCGGCGATCCCCACCGCCTGCGGCAGATTTTCACCAACCTCATCGGCAACGCCATCAAATTCACCGAACGCGGCAAGGTGGAGGTGTGGCTGACCGTCAAACCCGATGCAGCGGGCGAGGTCCTGCTGCACAGCGCGGTGCGCGATACCGGAATCGGCATGGCCCCGGCGGCGCAGGCTCACTTGTTCGAGAACTTTTTCCAGACGGATAACAGCCACGCCCGCCGCTTTGGCGGGGCGGGCCTGGGGCTGGCAATTACCCGGCAACTGGTCGAAATGATGGATGGCCAGATCAGCGTGGAAAGCGTCCCCGGCCAAGGTTCGGTCTTCTGGTTCACGGTCACGCTGGCGGCCGCCACGTCGTCCGGCAGTGCCCCGTCCCTCCCGATCCCGCCGCTGACTGCCGGCACCGGTTCCAGCCGGAACCTCCGCGTCCTGCTGGTGGAAGATAACCGGGTCAATCAACAGGTGGCCCTGCTTCTGCTGGAAAGTCTGGGTCATACGGTGGAGGTGGTGGGCAGCGGCCATCAGGCGCTGCGCGCCTTAAGCGCCGCTCACTACGATCTGGTGCTGATGGACTGTCAGATGCCGGATATGGACGGCTACGAAGTCACCCGCCAGTTGCGCGCTTTGGAACACGCGGACGGTGGACGGCGACTGCCGGTGATTGCCGTTACCGCCAATGTGGTGAGCGGCGATCGGGACGCCTGTCTGGCCAGCGGCATGGACGACTTCCTCTCCAAACCTTTTACCCGCACGGCATTGGCGGCCATGCTGCAACGCTGGACGCCGCCCGGATCGGAGTGTGCCGCGCGGGATGCGCCGGTCGATCCGGTACTGGCTCCAGCCGCGCTGGCGGCGATTCAAGCCGTGCAGACCCCAGGTCAACCCAGCCTGCTGGCGAAGGTGATTGCGCTGTACCTGAGCGATAGCCCCATATTGATGGACGCCGCCGAAGCCGCGGCCAAAGCCGCCGATCAGGACACGCTGATTCGTGCGGCCCATACCCTGAAATCAAGCAGCGCCAACCTGGGCGCCCTGCACTTTGCAACCCATTGTGGCGCAATCGAGAGCGCCGCCAGAGCGGGATGTGCGGAACAGGCGGTTGAACATCTTCAAGTCTTGCGTCAGGAGTTTGGCCGGGTCAAAACCGCTCTGTGCCGAATACATCACAACCGTTTTGCAGAGGAGACAATCTAATGGGAAATCCACGAGTTCTGGTGGTAGACGACGATCCGCAGGTGCGCTTGCTTGCCAGCCAAACCTTGATCCAAGGCGGATTTAGCGTAACGGAAACCGACAACGGCGAAGATGCGCTGCAGTTTCTGGCCTCGGCGGACTACGATTTGATCCTGCTGGATGTGGTGATGCCGGGCTTGGACGGGTTCGCCACCTGCGAACAGGTGCGCCGGATGCCGGCCAGGTTGCAGATCCCCGTCATGATGATGACCGGACTGAACGATCACGGGTCCATCCAGCGGGCCTATCAGGTTGGCGCTACCGATTTGATCATCAAACCGATCATCTGGCCCATTCTGGTCCAGCGGGTGTGTTCTGTCCTGCGGGTCAGCGCCGCGTTGCGGGAGTTGGTCTGGTATGCGGAATTTCAACGGGTGTTGATG
Organism: uncultured Candidatus Competibacteraceae bacterium; assembly: GCA_903879705.1. GTDB lineage: Bacteria > Pseudomonadota > Gammaproteobacteria > Competibacterales > Competibacteraceae > RXIV01. The sequence continues at coordinate 4,991 of CAIRMO010000049.1, forward strand.
GACACCCTGCCGGTGCCCGTCGTAGTCAGCGATAGCCAGGGCCGGCTGCTGCTTCGCAATCAGGCGTTTACCGACCTGTTGCATTGCCGGTGCGGCGAGTGCCTGACTGAGCCGGCGCTGGACATGCTCAAGCAAGTGCTGAATGAACAGATCCTGATCCCGCCGGGCAGCGATACCACCTTCGGGTCGGCTGGACAACGGCTTTATCCGGCGCAAATCCACCTGGCGAATCACAAACCGCGTGAGGTTGTCATCCACCAGGCGGCGTTTACCGCACCCGATTCCGGCGAAACCGGCACCATCAACATCCTCCTGGATATGACCGAATCGCAGCAGGTGATGCGGACGCTACGGCACAGCCAAATCCAGCTCCAGGCCGTTGTGCGATCCACCGCCGATGGCATCCTGGTAGTGGATCGTGAAGGTAAAGTGCTGTTGACCAATGACCGCTTCCTGGAACTGTGGAAGATTCCGCCGGCACTGAAGGGTTCGGACGACAGCGTCCTCCTGCAGTTTGTCCTGGATCAACTCGTCGATCCTGAGGCTTTTCTGAACGAGGTGAAACGGCTTTATAGCAATCTGGATGAGCGCTTGGACCTGCTTTACTTTAATGACGGCCGAGTATTCGAGCGCCAGTCCTTGCCGCTGTTACAAGATCGGCAACTCGTAGGGAGAATCTGGTCATTTCGCGATATCACCCGTAGTCGGCAGGCGGAAGAAGAGATTCTGTTCCGCACCCATTACGATGCGCTGACCGGCCTGCCTAATCGTAGTCAGTTGCACGAATTGCTCGATCAGGCGATCCAGCGGGGGCACCGGCATGCTACAAAAGTTGGGCTGATGTTTCTTGGACTCGACCGTTTTAATCAGGTCAACGAAACCCTGGGGCACGCTTCGGGTGATCTGCTGTTGTGCAAAGTCGCCGAGCGGCTGAAAACCTGTCTGTGTGAAATCGACACCATCGCCCACTACAACCGCGATGAGTTTGTGCTGGTGCTGTCCGATGTGGCCTATGGCCGGGATGCCTGCGCCGTTGCCGAGAAAATCAACGGTGAATTCACGGAACCCTTCGATCTGGATGGTCATTCCGTCTGCATCAGCGTCAATATCGGGATCGCGCTCTACCCCGAACACGGCCAGGATGTGACCCATCTGCTGCGCCACGCCGATTTGGCGATGAACAAGGCCAAGACCGTCGGGCGCAACACCTATCAGCGTTACGAACCGTTCATGTCCAATCAATTGGCGCAGCAACTGGCGCTGGAGGTCGACCTGCGGCTCGCGTTGGAGCGTGATGAATTCATCGTTTACTACCAGCCGATTCTCGATATTGTCAGCGGCCAACTGGCCGGGGCCGAGGCGCTGATCCGCTGGCAGCATCCGCAGCGTGGATTAGTGCCGCCGGACGAGTTTATCCCGCTGGCTGAAGAAACCGGTTTAATCAAGGAAATCGGCGATTGGATACTGGAACGGGTATGCCAGGCGATCCAGCGTTGGCAGCAGATCGGTTTATGTGTACCGATCTCGGTGAATTTGTCCAGCATTCAGATTCTGCGCGGTCTGACGGTGAAGAGAGTGCGGACGCTCCTGCAACGCTACGACCTGAATCCCGCGGCGCTGGCTTTTGAAATTACCGAAAGCGTCCTGCTCACCGACTCGCTGTCAATCCAGCACTGGCTGGAAGCGATCCGGGCGCTGGGCATCCGCGTGGATATTGATGATTTTGGCACGGGCTACTCATCGCTGTCTTATCTCAGGCGGTTTCCGGTGGATCGGATCAAGATTGACCGTTCCTTTGTCTCTAACATGGTCAATGACTCGGGTGATCGCGCCTTGGTGAAAGCCATTCTGGGCATGGCGTCCAGCCTGCACTTGAAAGTAGTAGCGGAGGGTGTTGAGGACGTCGCGCAACTGGCGCTGCTGAATCAACTCGGCTGTGAGTACGCGCAAGGTTTCCATTTCTCCCGCCCGGTGCCGGACAGCGCGTTTGTCGCGTTTGCCCAGCAACTGAGTGCGAACCATCAGCCTCAAGCCTGCAACGGCAGTGCCGGGCGTTATAGGAATCCGACCTGAGTTGTGGAATTGCCGCTTCGAACCACCCCGGCGCTTCGCGCCACCCCTCCTTATCCAAGGAGGGGATAAAACCAGCACGGTACATCGCTTTTTCCCCTCCTTGAGTAAGGAGGGGTGGCCCC
>CAIRMO010000050.1 GCA_903879705.1 uncultured Candidatus Competibacteraceae bacterium
CCACCCCGGCGCTTCGCGCCACCCCTCCTTATCCAAGGAGGGGATAAAACCAGCACGGTACATCGCTTTTTCCCCTCCTTGAGTAAGGAGGGGTGGCCCCGTCAGGGGCCGGGGTGGTTCGCTCCTCAGCGAGGGGAAATTTCACAACTCCAACCGGATGGCTATAAAAGCGGGCGGTGCTTGATGGTTTCGACTGAACTCCGGCGCTAACCGGTCGGCGTCATAACCGCCTGCCGCGATCCCTTGGGGTTCGGTTGTGTCACCTTAACCTGCTGGTCCCACCACGCCGCGAACTCCTCCGCGGGCAGTGGCGGACTAAACAGGTAGCCCTGGGCCAGTTCGCAACCTTGTTCCAGCAGGATATACCGCTGTTCCTCGATCTCTACCCCTTCTGCTACCACGGAAAGCCCCAGCCCGTGACCGAGAGTCACAATCGTTGCCGCCAAGGTCCGGTCATCGGCTTCGGTCGCCAGATCGCGCACGAATCTCTGGTCAATTTTCAGCACCGTGATCGGCAGCCGTTTGAGATAGTCCAGACTGGAATAGCCGGTGCCGAAGTCATCAATCGCCAGGCCCACACCCATCTGGTGCAGCGTCACCAGCATCGCTATCGTTTGCGGGCCGGTTTCAATCAAGGTGGTTTCAGTCAGTTCCAGTTCCAGCGCGTCCGGTTTCAGACGATAGGTGGTCAACAACTGTTGAATCCGCTCGACCAAGTGGGGATCGCGGAAGTGACGGGCCGCCAGATTGACCGCCACCGTAAACGGCACCCGCCCGGCTTCGCGCCAGGCGGCCTGTTGCCGGCAGACCTCCTCCAGCATCCAGTCACCGATAGCCAAAATGAGGTCGCTGGCTTCGGCAATCGGAATAAAGTGGCCCGGGAGAATCAGGCCATGTTCGGGATGAAGCCAGCGCACCAGTGCCTCGGCTCCAGCCGGCCGGCCATCGACCAGATACACCTTGGGTTGAAAATAAGCGCGGAGCTGACCGGACTGGATCGCCGCCCGCAATTCAGTATCCAGCACCAGCCGCTCCAAGGTCGTCCGATTCATTTCTCCATCGTAAAACCGCAGGGTATCGCGGCCGTCCTGCTTGGCCTGGTGCAGGGCGGCATTGCTGTTTTTCAATAGATCATTGAACGTGGTTCCATTGTGGGGATAAAGGGCAATGCCGATGGAGACGGTGATCCGCAAGCTATGGCCGGCAATGGCAAACGGCTTCCGAAACGCGATCAAGAACTTTTCGGCCAACCGTGCGGCGCCGAGCTGACCGGTATCGGGCAGCAGCAGGACGAACTCGTCGCTGCCCACCCGGGCAAGGATATCCGTCTCTCGCGTCATCTCCTTGATTTGCGCGGCCACCGACACCAGCAGGGCATCACCCTCGGCATGACCGAGGGTATTGTTGAGTTCCTTGAACCGATCCAAATCGAGAAACAGCAGTGCCGCTTCCTCACCCCGCCGGGCCGCCTGGGCCAGTGCCTGATCGGCCCGTTGAGCCAGCAACATCCGATTCGGCAACTGGGTCAGGGCGTCGTAATAGACCAGATGCTTGATACGGATATCGGCCTCCTTCTGGGAGCTGATGTCGGTAGCAATGCCCACATAATGGGTGATCTGGCCGACCGCATCCCGTACTTCAGTCAGAGTGGAAAAGGTGGGGCAGAACCCGCCATTCTTGCGCCGGCCCCAGAATTTGCCCTGCCAATAGCCTTTCTCGGTCACGGCTTGGCCGATGGCCTGGTAATAGGCATCGGGCCGGTTGCCGCGCAAAAAGGACGGTTCCTTGTCCAGTACCTCGGTTTCGGTATAGCCGCTCAAGGCAGTAAAGGCCGGATTGACCGCGACGATGTTGAGCTGGGCGTCCAGCACCACAACGGCTTCCTGGGTCCCCTCGAATACCGTACTGGCCAGCCGCTGGCGCTCCTCGGCCCGCTTATGTCCAGTCATGTCACGCCAAGCGGTGTGCAGGATCTGCCGACCCTGCCACGGAATCGCGGTTAGCACGACATCGACCCAGACCTCGCGCCCGTCCAGTCGGCGATGAACCCACTCAAAGCGCCGGTGACCGTCGGTGAAGGCAGCTTCGATGTGTTCCCGCGCTTTTTCCGCGGACAACCGGCCATCCGGTTGCCGTTCCGGCGACAGGAGCCACGGCTGGCAACCCAGAATCTGGACCGTGGCGGCAGCGCCCAGCAACGCCAGCGCCGCGTCGTTGCAATCAAAGAAGCCGTCTCGATCCAGCAGCAAATTGGCATCGCCGGATCGCTCGAACAATTGGCGGAACAACCGATCGCGTTCATGCAACTCAGCCAAGCGAGCCGCCGCCACGGTTTCCGCCCGTCGCCGCTGCGCGACCAGCATCAGCAGGTACAGCATCAGAACGGTCAGCGTCACAAGCATCAGGCTGGTCGCTCCATCCAGAATCTCTTTGGTGCGTTGGCCAATAGCGGTAATTTCTGCTCGGACTGGAGTCCGCAGCAACACGACCGGCTGATCGGCGAGATCGGCCAGCGCCATATAGACGGATTGCTGCCCGGCCACGTCCCGCCACACCACAGGTACGCCGGGGGTCAGGGTTCGCCACAATGTCTGTTCTTCCGCCGACAGCGGCGACCCGTTCTCCGACAGCACGGCAAATTTCATCTGGGTTTGTGCGATCAGGGTGTGCAGCAGCGGCGGATCCAGAAACCGGCCAAAGATCACCACCCCGCTGGCCGGCCCGGTACCTTGGGTGGTCAGGATCGGGCGAGCCGCCAGCAACAGCACGCCGTACTCGGTTCGCAGCAGACCATCGACCGGTTCTTCCCTGGTCAGCGCCGGTTGAAAGACGGTGAGAATGGCGGGCGGGTCGCCGGCAAATACGGCGGGACTTACCGCTCCACCCAAGTTGGAATCGTAGCCGCCGCGGTAGAGAATCCGCCCGTTTCGATCCAGGATCAGGCAGAAGTTAAGACGAAAGCCCTTTTCCAGCATCGGCCAGTTGCTGAAATTGGCTGAAATGAACGCCGAATCCGGGTCGTTCGCATAGGCATAGGCATCGTCCCATTTAGCCCAGTCGTTCAGATGTTCGCCCAGTTGTCGCAATTCGCCCTGAATCATGCCTTCGGCGCGGCCGTTATCTTCCAAAGCCTGCGCACGTTCCAGCTCATCGAAGGCGGGTTGGACAATCCACTGATTCAGCTTTGAAATGGCTAATATGGCGATCATGCAGCCGGCAACGGCCAACAGGATCAGCTTCAGTTTGGAGTTGAACATGGGAATTTCTCATGTAACGACGGGAACGCTTGAAAAATCAGGTTGCTGGCCGAGATCCGCGCCGATGCCGATTTGGAAATGACGGGGCTATTTAACGGGGCTGCATCCGATCCAGGGCGCGATAGCTGATGGCTTCAGTCAGATGCTGCGTTTTAATCGCATCGCTGCCGGCCAGATCAGCAATGGTACGCGATACCTTGAGAATCCGGTGATAAGCGCGAGGCGATAAACCCAGCCGCTCCAAGGCAATCTCCAGCAGTTTGTGATCGGCGTCGCTCAAGGTGCAATGGCGCTCAATCTCGCGGGTTTTTAGCAGGCTGTTGGGCCGGCCCGCCCGCTGCAATTGCCGGTCGCGGGCGGCGCAGACCCGCGCGCGCACCGTGGCGCTGCTCTCTTCCGGCGCTTCGCCGCGTAATACCCGGTGCGCCAGCCGGGGTACTTCAATATGCAGGTCGATCCGGTCGGCCAGCGGCCCCGACACCCGTGCCCGGTAACGGCGCACCTGTTCCTGACCGCAGGCGCACCGCCGTTCGGCATCGCCCAGATAACCGCAGGGACAGGGATTCATTGCCGCTACCAGTTGAAATTGCGCCGGAAAATCAGCCTGCCGGGCCGCGCGGGAAATGGTAATCCAGCCCGATTCCAGTGGTTGTCGAAGCACTTCCAGCACTCGCCGGTCATATTCCGGCAGCTCGTCCAGAAACAGCACACCGTGATGGGCCAGTGAAATCTCACCAGGGCGAGGGTGTCCGCCACCGCCGACCAGCGCCACCCCGGAGGCGGTGTGGTGCGGTGCCCGGAATGGCCGGATTCCCCATTGTTTCAAGTCCAGCCCCTGGGCGCTGATTGAAGCAATCGCGGCAGTTTCCAGCGCTTCGATTTCGGTCAGCGGCGGCATGATGCCGGACAGCCGGCTGGCCAGCATGGTTTTGCCGGTGCCGGGCGGGCCGATCATCAACAGGTTGTGACCCCCGGCGGCAGCAATTTCCAATGCCCGCTTGGCGTGATGCTGACCGCGCACGTCGCTCAAATCCCGTTCCAGCACCGCATCCAGCGGCGCACGCGGCTGGGGGATCGGCGGTTGCAGCGCGGTTCCCGTGGCCAGTTGCCGGCATACATCCAGCAGATGCCCCGCGCCCAGCACCTTGGCGTCATTGACCAGGATGGCCTCGGCGGCGTTATCCTGCGGAGTGAGCAAAGTGCGTCCGGCATCGCGACAGGCCAGCGTTGCCGGCAATACCCCACGCACCCCGCGCAGTTCGCCGCCCAGCGCCAGTTCGCCGAGAAACTCATATTGATCCAGCCGGGCACGGTTGACTTGCCCGGATGCGGCCAGAATCCCCAGCGCAATCGGCAGATCGAAACGCCCGCCTTCCTTGGGCAAATCGGCGGGGGCCAGGTTGATGGTGATGCGGCGGATCGGAAATTCAAAGTGACTGTTCAGGATCGCGCCACGCACTCGATCCTTGCTTTCTTTCACTGCCGCTTCCGGCAAGCCGACGATGAACAGCCCGGGCAAACCGCCAGACAGGTGAACTTCGACACTGACCAGCGGCGCGTCGATGCCAACCTGGGCGCGGGTGTAGACGATAGCGAGCGACATGCGAATCCTGGGGCGGTCAGCCAGTGGTGCAGTGGCGGCGAAGCGGTTTTGCCTTGATTCAGTGCGAGGGTGAGTCGCCGCTGTCCGGTTCGGCGGCTTTGTCAGCCACCTTCCGCCGTTTGCCGCCGGTCGCCTTTCCTTCCAGTTCGGCAACCTGCTTTTCCAACGCATCGACTTTGGCGCGGGTGCGGGTCAGCACGCCCTGCTGCACCTCAAATTCTTCCCGCGTCACTAAATCCAGCTTGGCGAACGTCGCTTGCAGGGCAGCATGGAGATTCTTTTCCATCTCGACTTGAAACTGTCGAACACCGGGTGGGAGCGCTTCGATGAAACGCTTGGTCAGGTCATCAAAATTGGGGGGATCAATCATCGGTCATGCCTCCAGAGTGCGGATGGTGAATCTGAGTGTAGCGGGAATTTCCGGTTTATGCGGACTGGCGGTATTGCACTAAAATGGCGCGTCACGGCGGGCGCGAGTTCCGGCCGGGACCGGAACGGGCCGAGACTACTTGGGGTGTTCCGAACCACAGGAGATGTTGATTTATGAAACTGATCACCGCAATTATCAAACCATTCAAGCTGGACGATGTTCGGGAGGCGCTTTCGGAAGTCGGCGCTCAAGGAATTACCGTCACCGAGGTCAAGGGTTTTGGCCGGCAGAAAGGCCATACCGAGTTGTACCGGGGCGCGGAGTATGTGGTGGATTTTCTGCCCAAAATCAAGATCGAGGTCGGTGTTCCGGATCGCCTGACCGAGCGGGTGATCGAGGCGATCTCGCAGGCGGCGAATACCGGCAAGGTCGGCGACGGCAAGATTTTCGTTTACGACCTGGACAATGTGATTCGTATCCGTACCGGCGAATCCGGGCCAGAGGCACTGTAACGGGCGACACTGGGCAATCCCTTCAACTGCGTATCTGTTTTCAACCTCTGGAGAACACCGCTGATGACTAGAACGATGCAAGTGCTAAGAAATGGTGGCCTGCTGCTGGCGACCTTGACCCCCGGCCTGGCGTTGGCGCAGGAAGCCGCCGCCACGGTCGCACCGGTTGCCGTGGTCCCGGTGCTGAATTCCGGCGACACGGCCTGGATGCTGACTTCGACCGCGCTGGTGCTGTTCATGACTATCCCCGGTCTGGCGCTGTTCTACGCCGGCATGGTGCGAGCGAAGAACGTGCTGTCGGTGATGATGCAGTGCTTCGCTATTACCGCACTGGTGACGGTATTGTGGACGCTGTACGGCTACAGCCTGGCGTTCGACGTGACCGGGATGGAAGCGGGGGTCATCAATCTCAATTCATTCATCGGTACTCTGGGCAAGGCGTTTTTGAGAGGAGTGACCGCGGACAGCTTGGTGCTGACCATTCCGGAAACGGTGTTTATGACCTTCCAGATGACTTTCGCCATCATTACCCCGGCGCTGATCGTGGGGGCCTTTGCGGATCGGATGAAGTTTTCGGCGCTGCTGCTGTTTATGGGGGCGTGGTTTACCGTGGTTTATCTGCCGGTTGCGCACATGGTGTGGGGCGGGGCCGGTTCGCTGATTGGCGACAGTTGGAAGGTGCTGGATTTCGCCGGCGGCACGGTGGTGCATATTAATGCGGGTATCGCCGGATTAGTCGCCTGTCTGGTTCTCGGCAAGCGCAAGGGCTATCCGCAGGTCGCTATGCCGCCGCATAACCTGACCTATACCCTGATCGGCGCGTCAATGCTGTGGTTCGGCTGGTTCGGATTCAATGCCGGCAGTGCGGTCGCGGCCAATGGCACGGCTGGCATGGCGATGGCGGTGACCCAGATTGCAACGGCGACCGCCGCGCTGGCGTGGATGTTCGCGGAATGGCTGAGGCACGGCAAACCGAGCGTGTTAGGCATCGCCTCAGGTGCGGTGGCAGGACTGGTGGCGATTACCCCGGCTTCCGGCACTGCCGGGCCGATGGGCGCATTGCTGATCGGTGTGGCTTCAGGGGCACTGTGTTTTCTGGCGTCCACCAAACTCAAGCGGGCCTTGGGCTACGATGATTCGCTGGACGTGTTCGGCGTTCACTGCATCGGTGGCATCGTCGGCGCGATCCTGACCGGGCTGTGCGCTGACAAGCTGCTGGGCGGCGTCGGTCTGGCAGAAGGGATGACGATCGGCAGTCAACTGTTTGCCCAGTTCAAGGGCGTGGTGTTCACTCTGCTCTACTCTGGCATCCTCAGCGTCGTGATCCTGAAGATCGTCGATGTCATGGTCGGCTTGCGGGTCACTGACGAGCAGGAAACCGAAGGTCTGGACATCGCCCTGCACGACGAGCGCGGCTACAACTGGTGAAGATCGGCGGCGGAACAAAGGTGGCAGAAGGGCCTTTGTTCCGTTCGCAATCCCGCAGCGCAATAAATTTCGGTTATATTCCGGTGCAGAGTTGATTTCAGGTCAGGCGAATATCCGAGGACATCCATGAAACTGGTTACTGCAATCATCAAACCGTTCAAGCTGGACGATGTGCGGGAGACACTGTCGGGGATCGGGGTGCAGGGCATCACCGTCACCGAGGTCAAGGGCTTTGGCCGGCAGAAGGGCCATACCGAGTTGTATCGGGGCGCCGAGTATGTGGTGGATTTTCTGCCCAAGGTGAAACTGGAAATCGCCATCGATGACGCTCTGGTGGACAAAGTGGTGGAAGCGATCTGTTCTACCGCTAACACCGGCAAGATCGGCGATGGCAAGATTTTCATCTATGACCTGGAGCAGGCGATCCGGATTCGCACCGGCGAAATCGGCCCTAGCGCGTTATAAATCTACCGCAGGATGCGTTCAGTCCAGGGCGGAACTGCAAAGTTCCGCCCTTTCGTTTTTGGCAGGTTCAGTCTCCACCCGGCAAAAATTGGCTTAGAATCTTTGGCAAACCGGGCGATCATTCCTGAACATTCGATCCTGTTTTTCAGCCTTTGTGGAGTCCGTCATGCCCAACTATCGTTCCCGCACCACCACCCACGGCCGCCACATGGCGGGCGCTCGCGCTCTGTGGCGGGCCACCGGCGTCAAGGATGGCGATTTTGGCAAGCCGATCATTGCCATTGCCAACTCCTTTACCCAATTTGTCCCCGGTCACGTTCATCTGAAAGACCTGGGGCAACTGGTCGCACGCGAGATCGAACAGGCCGGCGGCATCGCCAAGGAATTCAATACGATTGCGGTCGATGACGGGATTGCGATGGGTCACGGCGGGATGCTGTATTCACTGCCCTCACGCGAGCTGATTGCCGATTCGGTCGAGTACATGGTCAACGCCCACTGCGCCGATGCGCTGGTGTGCATTTCCAACTGCGACAAGATCACCCCGGGAATGTTGATGGCCGCCATGCGCCTCAATATCCCGGCCATTTTTGTCTCCGGCGGGCCAATGGAAGCCGGTAAAACCCGGCTGGCGGCGCACAAGCTGGACCTGGTCGATGCGATGGTTGCCGCCGCCGATGACCAGATGGACGATGCCACGGTGGCCGAATACGAGCGGTCTGCCTGCCCGACCTGCGGCTCCTGCTCCGGGATGTTCACCGCCAATTCGATGAACTGCCTGACCGAGGCGCTCGGGTTGAGTCTGCCCGGCAACGGTTCGCTGTTGGCGACTCATGCTGACCGCCGGGCGCTGTTTCTGGAAGCGGGCCAGCGGATTGTCGAACTCGCCAAGCGTTACTACGAACGCAACGACGACTCGATCCTGCCGCGTTCTATCGCCCGTTTTGCTGCGTTTGAAAATGCGATCAGCCTGGACATTGCGATGGGTGGCTCGACCAACACCGTGCTGCATCTGCTGGCGACCGCTGAAGAAGGCGGGGTTGATTTCACCCTGCGCGACATTGACCGGCTATCGCGGCAAGTGCCGAACCTGTGCAAGGTCGCGCCCGCCACCCCCAACTATCACCTGGAAGACGTGCATCGGGCCGGCGGGGTCATCGCCATTCTCGGCGAACTGGATCGGGCCGGATTGCTGCATCGCGAAGTCTGCACCGTCCACAGCGAAACCCTGGGCGAGGCGCTGGATCGCTGGGACATCGCCCGGCCCACCGCCTGGGACGACGCCCGGTTGCGCTATTCCGCTGGGCCGGCGGGCATTCCCACCCAGGAAGCCTTCAGCCAGGACAGCCGCTGGCCGAGTCTCGATCTGGATCGGCAAAACGGCTGCATTCGCAATCAGCCTCACGCCTACTCGCAGGACGGCGGGTTGGCGGTGCTGTACGGCAATCTGGCGGAGGACGGCTGCATCGTCAAAACGGCCGGGGTGGATGCAAGCTGTCTGGTTTTCAAGGGGCCGGCGCGGGTGGTGGAAAGTCAGGAAGACGCGGTATCGGCGATTCTGGGTGGGCGGATTCAGCCGGGCGATGTGGTGCTGATCCGTTACGAAGGACCGCGGGGTGGGCCCGGTATGCAGGAGATGCTGTATCCAACCAGCTACCTGAAATCGAAAGGATTGGGCAAAGTCTGCGCCCTGGTCACCGACGGACGGTTCTCCGGCGGCACCTCCGGGCTGTCCATTGGCCATGTTTCTCCTGAAGCGGCTGACGGTGGAACCATTGCCCTGGTGGAAGAAGGCGACTGGATCGACATTGACATTCCCAACCGGCGACTGCATTTAGCCGTGAGTGATGAAGCATTGCGCCAGCGGCGGGCGACGATCCAGGCGCGGGGAGCCATGGCGTGGCAACCCGCCAACCGGCAACGCTCGATATCCGCCGCCTTGCGCGCCTATGCCGCCATGACCACCAGCGCCGCGCGTGGCGCAGTGCGGGATGTCAGCCAGGTTGAGAAGGTTAAAGGCTAAAGAAGACCTCGCCTTGAATCTCTTGAATTTTCCGTGTGTTCCGTGGACAAATTTTTAAAAGGAAACAGCCTTGGATCAAGTTTCCCGGGATAGCCAGAATCTCAAGCTGGTTAATCATCTGAAGCTCATCGAAGATTTGTGGCAGAAGCTGTATTACGTCAAGTGGAACCCCAAATCGTTCGCTATGCTGGCTCGACTGGCCCAGGAGATGGCGCATAACGCGCAGAGGATCAACGATGAGCGTCTGCTCATACTGGTTGTGCAGTTTGAGCAGCATGTCAAGCATTGCGCAGCCACCGGCGGATTAATCGGTGAGGCCGACCGGCAACGGTTGCTGGCGCTCATCGATGCGTTGCGCTTTATTCTGGTGACGAGCGCCACCCCGGGCATGGCGGATGAACCCCGCACCCGACCGCTGCTGGCATCGCACCCCGAAATATTCCTGATCACGCCTGATGCGGAATCCCCATTACAGGCGAAGCTCCGGGACTCCAGTTATCGGGTGCGGATGATGACCAGTCTGGCCGACGCGGACGCGCGATTGCATGAGCGGATCCCCGGGGCGATCATCATTGATATGGATTTTCCCGAGGGGCCGGACCAGGTCCTGGCGCTGATCACCACCGTGCGCGCCGAGGTTGGCTTGCGTGCGCCGGTGCTGTTTCTGGCCGAGCGCAACGACATGGCGGCGCGACTGGACGCGGTGCGGGTCGGCGGCAGCGCCTACTTCAATAAGCCACTGGATAGCGACGAGATTTTGAGCGTCCTGCGGGAACTGTTGCTGCCGCAAACCTCGGCGGGCTACTACCGGGTGCTGATCGTCAACGACCGACCCGCTGAGGCATGGGAAATGGCCGGGGCTTTGGAGGAGCAGGGCCTCACGCCACGGGTGGTGATCCAGCCGCTGCAAGTGTTGCAGGATATTTACCGGTTTGGACCCGATCTGCTGCTTATTGACCTGGATCTCAAGGAAGTTAACGGTGCCGATCTGGCTCAGGCCGTCGCTCAGCATCAAGATTGCGATATTCTACCGATGCTCCTGCTGTGCTTTCCGGCGGATGTCGCTCATTATCTGACGAATCTGGACGCGCCGGGCGCCAGTCTGCTGATCAAGCCGGTGCCAACCAGCTATCTGTGTTGGGAGGTCAAGCAGCGGCTGCGCCGAGCGCGGACCATGCGGGTGAAACTCAGCCTGCTCAGCGATAGCGATACCGTCAGCAGTCTGTATAACCGTCGGCGGTTCATGATCCTGATGGAGCGGGCGCTGGAATCGATAGGCCTGCGGTTACAGTCGCTGACAGTGGTGTTCGTCATGCTGGACAACCTCCGTACCATTCGCGATTCGGTCGGGGTTGCGATCGCCGATGAAGTGATCGGACAAGCCGCCGTCCGGTTGCGCCAGGTGCTGAACGCTGAACAACCGGCGGCCCGCTTTAGCGATGCGATCTTTACGATCATGGTTCCCAACCTGCAGGGCGAACCCTTGCTCAAGCTGGCCCGGCGGATCCGTGACGCCTTGGAGACCGGCTTTTACAAGGTCGGAGAGCAGGCTTTGCTGCTACGGACCAATATCGGCCTGGCGACGGCGACGAATCGCAGCCAGGACCATCTGATGCTCATCCAGCGGGCCGATTCCGCATGTGGACTGGCGCGTGAGGTAAAGGGGGAGCGGATTTACCTTCAGCAAAGTGCGCCTCAAATCAAGTCGGATCTCGAAGCCTCATCGCGGGGGCGGGTCGTTGACCAAGTGCGTGAAATCCTCGAACACGAACGGCTCTGGCTGGTCTTTCAGCCGATTGCCAGTATCCGGGGCGATATCAATGAACGTTACGAAGTCCTGCTGCGGCTGCGCGACGATCAGGGCCAGGAACTGGTGCCGGGCAGTGTGTTCGGCGTGATCTACAACCATGCGTTAGGGCTGGCGCTGGATCGCTGGGTCATCGACCATACGCTGGAGTTGCTGCGGCAACGCCAGTCGACAACTACAGCGTTTATCAAGCTGTTGCCGGTGACGTTGCAGGACAAAACCTTAAGCGTCTGGCTGCGCGAGCGCCTGGAGCAAACCGGCGTGGAAGCGCAGCGCATCGTCTTTGAAGTCGCCGAATCCAGCGCCGAGCGTAGCTTGCGCGACATGTTCAGCTTCCTGGGCGGGATCAAACTGCTCGGTTGCGGGTTTTGTCTGGACCGCTTTGGCCGTGGCACCGATTCGCTGGGTCTGCTCAAGAACCTGGGTGCCGATTACGTCAAGCTGGATATGCACTTCGTCAATAACCTGGGCAAGGATGCCAGGAAGCAGGTGCAACTCAAGGAGCTGGTTCAGAATCTGGATGCGCTGGGCGCAGCCACCATTATCGGTGGCGTCGAGGACGTGCAGGCCATGCCCATCCTGTGGTCGTTGGGTATTGATCTGATTCAGGGCTTCTTTCTACAGCATCCCTTTAGCGAGATGAGCTACGACTTCTCGACCGGGACGTTTTAGCGGTTGACCGTCAGTAAAGCGCCGTAGCCTTCCCGGTAGCCGGGATAGCGAAAGGTAAAGCCGCTGGCACGGAGTCGGGCGTTGCTGCATCGCTTGCTGGCCCGCAGCCGCAACGCGGGATTGCGGCGGGTTTCCGCCCCCGGTTTCAGCGCCGGTTGTGTCGCCAACGGCGGCTCCGGGACACCCAGTTGCTCCGCCAGCCAGCCCAGAACTTCAGCCAGCGGCGCCGGATCATCATCTACCGCCAGATAGAGCCGCTCCGGGTCAGACAGATCGAGCAGATGCTCCAGGACCCGGGCGCAGTCGTCGCGGTGAATGCGGTTGGTGTAAAGCGGCGGGCCGGCGGGCCGGATGGCGCTGCCCTCGCGGACGCTGTCAATCAGCCGGGTGCGGCCGGGACCATAAATGCCGCCGAACCGCACGGCTACCGCCGGCCAGCCGCTATCCCACAGCAACTGCTCGCCCAGGCGAATGCAGCGCCCACTGAACCCCTTCGCCTCCGCCGGGGAATCTTCGTCCACCCATTCACCGTGATGCTGGGCATAAACCGAGGTGCTGGACGTGAACAGCAACCGCAATGGGTGCTGGCCAGTCCGCTTGAGCGCCGCCAGCAGGTTGCGCACCCCGGCGATATAGACGGCTTCATAATCAACCTTGCTGAAGTCGGCAGCGGCAGCGGTGTAAACGACGGCATCCAGTCCCGGCGGCAGCGCGTTCAGGGTCGCCGAATCGGTCAAATCCGCAGCCAGGGGCTGAAGACCCGGCGGCAAGTCACCCGGATGCCGCTTCAAGCCCCAGACCGCATGGCCCGCCGCATTCAGCGCCAATCCCAGCGTTGTGCCTACGTCGCCACAACCGGCAATCAGAATCCGGGCCATATCAACTCCTCATTTTTGCAAAGGTGAAAATCAGCATGATGAATCCGGCGGAATTTGCCCGGCGCGTCCTGGACTGGTTTGAGGCGCACGGTCGCAAGCAGTTGCCTTGGCAGGAGAACCCGACGCCGTACCGGGTCTGGGTGTCCGAGATCATGTTGCAGCAAACCCAGGCGGCGACCGTGATGGCCTATTATCCGCGATTCATGGCGCGATTTCCTGATTTGCCTACACTGGCTGCGGCGGAACGGGATGAGGTGTTGCGATTATGGGCGGGACTGGGCTATTACGCCCGCGCCCGTCATTTGCACCAGGCGGCGCAACTACTGCGCGACCGGCAGGGTGGGGAAATGCCGCTGGATATCGCCCTCCTTCAGGCCCTGCCGGGCATTGGCCGTTCCACCGCTGGGGCGATTCTGGCGCTGTCCAGCGGGCAGCGTCAGCCGATTCTGGACGGCAACGTCAAGCGGTTGCTGGCGCGGTTTGCGGCTATCGAAGGCTGGCCGGGACAGACGCAGACCCAAGCGGCGTTGTGGGCGCTGGCGGAACGGTACACACCTGCGGAGCGGGTCGCCAGGTACACCCAGGCGATCATGGATCTGGGCGCGCTGGTTTGTGCGCCGCGCCGACCGCATTGCCACCACTGTCCATTGCTGGAAGGTTGTGTTGCTCACGCCCAGGGCCGGGAACTGGAGTTGCCGACACCCAAACCACGCCGGGAATTGCCGGTGCGGGCGGTGCGGATGCTGTTGGTGCATACGGCAAAGGGCGAGGCGCTGTTGGAGTACCGCCCGCCAGTCGGGATTTGGGGCGGATTGTGGAGCTTGCCAGAATGTGCGTTGAACGTAGACGTGGCCGATTGGTGCCGGGAACGGCTGGGTCTGACGGTGTGGGTTGAACCGGCGTGGCCGACCTTCAGGCATACGTTCAGTCATTTTCATTTGGACATCACCCCTGTTCCGGCGCAAGTAGCGGAACAGCACGCGGTGGTCATGGAAGGCGATCGATTTGTCTGGTATAACAGCCGCCGCTCCGATGACCGGGGCATGGCCGCGCCAGTGCGGCGACTGCTGGCGGCGCTGGCTGATGAATTCTGGAACGAGGAGGAAACCGCAATGGCTCGAATGGTGAACTGCGTCAAACTCGGCGTTGAAGCGGAAGGACTGGATCGGGCACCGTATCCGGGCGATTTGGGCAAACGGATTTTCGAGAATATCTCCAAAGCGGCTTGGCAGCACTGGTTGCGGCAACAGACCATGCTGATCAACGAGTACCGGTTGACGCCGTTCGAGCCAAAAGCCCGGCAGTTTCTGGAAGAGCAGATGACGCTGTTCTTTTTCGGCGAGGGTTCGACGCTGCCGGAGGGCTATATTTCGCCCAAGGCGTGAGCCGCTTGACGCCTACAGCGCAACTTGTTTAAATGCGCGTCTCTTTTCGGCCAGGTAGCTCAGTTGGTAGAGCAGCGGACTGAAAATCCGCGTGTCGATGGTTCGATTCCGTCCCTGGCCACCATATCAATCAACGCCTTGCCGCGATTTCCGGCAAGGCGTTTTTTGTGGTTACTCCTCCAACTGCCGGCGTAATTCCGCTTCTTCCGCCAGCGCCGCTAGTAGCAATTCAACCGTCAACTCCTGACCGAGCAACGCTGCACGGCGGCGAACAGTGGCGAAATCACCCACGGTCAATGCCCCTAACCCCCATAACCGGGTGAGGGCCTCCTCAGTCAAACCTTCGATCGGCAAGTTTTCCGCCTCGCTCAAGGTCTGGCGGAAACACTGTTCAGATTGCTCGGCGGCCAGCGGCCAGAACCGTACCTTGAGGTCAAAGCGCCGCCGCACCGCCGGATCAAGGTCGCTGACCCGGTTGGTGGCGCAGAGCAGGATGCCGTCGAATTGCTCCATTCGCACCAGCAACTCGTTGACTTGAGTGACTTCCCAACTCTGGTGGGCGTGTTGCCGACCGCGCAGGAACGAATCGGCTTCGTCAATCAGCAGCACGGCACCGGCTTGGCGAGCTTCCTGAAACATGCGGGCAATCCGCTCCTCAGTGACGCCTACCAGCGGGTTGAGCAGGTCGGAGGCGGATTTCAGTAACAGTGGGCGGTCCAGGGTCCGCGCCAACCAGGCGGCAAACGCGGTCTTGCCGGTTCCAGAGGGTCCGTACAGGCAGATTCGTCCTTGGCCCTGCTGATTTAAGCCTTTGACCATGCTGGATAAATCACAATCGCAGTTAATCAGGTTCGGATCGTAGTGTTCGATCACCGCCGGCAACGGCGGCGGCAATTCACCGTGATGGGTCGCGATCAGGGCGTTATCCAGCATCCGGCTTAATAACGCCTCACCCTGTTCGGCAAAGGCGTCCGGTAGCAGTTGCGCCAGTCGCGCCGCCTTTTGCACCAGCGCCGGACTCAGTTGGGGATTTTCCGCCAGTGCGCTGATCCAGCGCGGACTGACCGCCAGCTCACCGAGATGGCGCCGGATGATTCGCTCCCGCACTGGCCGGGGCGGGATGTGCAGACCAATGTGCAAATCAAAGCGGCGCAGGAAGGCTTCATCGATGGTGTCAATGCGGTTGACGATCCAGATCGCCGGGGCTTGATTCTGCTCCAGAACCCCGTTTAGCCACGCCTTGTTAATGCCACTGTCGCGGGTGGACATGAAGAGCGGCAAATCGATCTCACCGCCTTCCGAAAGGGTGTCGCCGGCCTCATCGAACAGCAGGGCGCAGTGTCGCCGCCGCGCCAGCAAGTGCTGAGCCAGGGAGTAGCGGGACAACCGGTTGCGGGCGTCAAGCGGGTCTTCGTCCTCATCGCTGGCCTGCACCGCGAACAGGGCGACGCCGGCCGCTTCGGCCAAGGTCAGGGCCAGTTCGGTTTTGCCAACGCCGGGCAGGCCATACAGCAGGAGGTTAACGCCCACTGCGCCGGTTTCCCCGGATCGAGTCAACAACCGGCGGGCCAGATCAAAATCGGCCGCCAGGTGGGCGAAATCGCTGGCGGCGAGCGTGGAGGGACGAGCCGGGGAGACGTAGCGGTGGAACAGGGTGGCCGTGTCCAGCCGCTCGCCGAGCAGCAGTTGCGGCAGGCGATCCAGAATGTCGAGCTTGGCCCTAAGGTGGTAACTGTGGCTATCGTCGACCCGAATCAGACCGGTATTAGCCAGCAGACCGTTAGGCAGCAACGCTCGGTACACGGCATCAGGCCGGGCCGCCAGGATGGTCGCCAGCGCCACGCAGGCACCCCTGCGGGTAAATTCTCCCAACGGCTTAAGGGCAACGTACAGGGTTGGATCGAGGTGCATCATGGCGACCAGCAAGAGCAGTTCGCGCTCCAGTGGTGCCAGGCCCAACGCGGCAGCAATAGCGGCGGCATTACCGAAGGGTGGCCGGTTGTCGCGAGAACCTCGGTCCTCCTCCAGCTTGGTCAATTGTCGTTGCAGGGCGGTATCCACTTCCCCGCGCAAGCTGATGCCAAGCGCGCTCAACAGGCGATTCTGGCGATTGTGTTGCAAATAGCCTTTGACACGTTCCGGACGCACCCCACGCCACGCCCGCAGCACCCAGCGCCGCCGCACCACCGGATAGTCGGGACTGAGATGAGCCAAGTCATCCAGCAAGGCTTCGGCCTCATCGCCGAATTCCAGATCTTCTTCACCTAGATCCATTTTCATGAAATTCCACACGTCGTCGTCGTCTCCGGACAAATTCACGAAATCCGCTCCCACGCTGCGATGATGTTGACGATTGGGCATAATCGGTCCTCCGCGTTATCGCCAAGTGCGTTGCCGCGTCGCCATGTTACGGCCTTAACGGTGATTGTGCTTTGAAAAGACGTCATCCATTGCCAAGGAACGGCATTTGGCGCAGAGCGGATAGCGTTTTCCAAGCAGATTGACAGCGCGATCAGGCGATTTGTCCATAGCCCCGCAGATTTTCGCCGCATGGAATTGCAGAGCAGAAAATGATTTCGTTGCGAGAACACTCGTAAAGAGGTTCCTTTTGACACCATCATGGCTTATAATGCTCGGCTAACTAATTAAATTTATTGTTTTTTAACCTTTTGGCGGAAGCCTGACAAAATGCAATTCAAGGTGGCTGCCTGGAATGTCAACTCGCTGAACGTCCGCTTGCCGCAGGTGCTGGACTGGTTGCGCGAGCGACAACCGGACATTCTGGCGCTCCAGGAAACCAAGCTGATTGACGCCGATTTCCCGAC
Organism: uncultured Candidatus Competibacteraceae bacterium; assembly: GCA_903879705.1. GTDB lineage: Bacteria > Pseudomonadota > Gammaproteobacteria > Competibacterales > Competibacteraceae > RXIV01. Next base: position 17,226 of record CAIRMO010000050.1, read on the forward strand.
GCTGGACATTGCGAATGCCGACTATCAAGCGGTGTTCTCCGGGCAGAAAACCTACAATGGCGTGGCGATCCTCAGCCGTCTGCCCGCTAGCGAGTTGGTGACTGACATCCCCGGTTTGAAAGATCCGCAACGGCGAGTGCTGGGCGCGACTGTTGGTGACGTGCGGGTGCTGAATGTCTATGTTCCCAATGGTCAGGCGGTTAGTTCCGATAAATACACCTACAAACTGGCTTGGCTGGATAAACTGGCGGCGTGGCTGGAAACCGAACTGGCCCGCTATCCCCGACTGATCGTGCTGGGCGATTTCAACATCGCTCCAGAAGACCGCGATGTTCATGACCCCGTCGCGTGGACCGGTCAGGTGCTGTGCAGTGTGGCGGAGCGGACGGCGTTCCGGCGTTTGCTGGACTTGGGTTTGCAAGACGCTTTCCGGCTATTCCCGCACGATGAAAAAGTTTTTAGCTGGTGGGATTACCGCGGTGCCGCCTTTCGGCGCAATCTCGGCTTGCGCATTGACCACATTTTAATCACCCCGGCACTGGCGGCGGTTTGCAAGGGGTGCGAGGTAGACAAGGCTCCACGCCAGCTGGAACGTCCTTCTGATCACGCCCCCGTCGTTGCCGAATTTAACAGGACTCCTGAGCTTTAATCATGAACCACCATTCCCTCATCATGCTGGTCACCGGCGGCGCTGGCTTCATTGGCTGTAATTTTGTCCGTCATCTGCTGACCACCGATTCCAAAATTCGTATTGTTACTCTCGATCTGCTGACTTATGCGGGTTCGCTGGACAATCTGCGTAACTTGCCTGATCCGGATCGCCATACCTTTATTCAAGGTGATATCTGCGACCAGCAATTAGTGGATCAGTTGTTGCGTGATCATGCTATTGATACGGTGGTTCACTTTGCTGCTGAGAGTCATGTTGATCGTTCCATTACGGGCCCGGCGGCGTTTGTGCAAACCAATCTGGTCGGAACCTTTACGCTCTTGGAGGCCGCTCGCCAATACTGGCTGAATAGTGGCAAGGCGGCGGAACAGTGCCGATTTCACCATATTTCGACTGATGAGGTCTATGGCACACTGCAATCCGATGATCCACCGTTTAGCGAAACGACTCCCTATGCACCCAATTCACCGTATTCCGCTTCCAAAGCCGGTTCCGATCATCTGGTGCGGGCCTATTTTCACACTTATGGGCTGCCGGTGGTGACGACCAATTGCTCCAACAATTATGGTCCATTTCAGCATGGCGAAAAATTCATTCCTACAGTGATTCGTTCCTGCTTATTGCAACAGCCGATTCCAGTGTATGGCGATGGTAGTAATATCCGTGACTGGCTGTATGTCGAGGATCATTGCCAAGGGATTGAGACGGTGATTCGTCATGGCCGATTAGGCGAAACGTATAATATCGGCGGTTGTAATGAATGGTCGAATCTCAATATTACCCGGCTGATTTGCGCACTGATGGACGAACGTCGGCCAGAACAGGCCCCGCATGAGCAACTCATTACCTTTGTGACCGACCGACCCGGGCATGATTGGCGCTATGCGATTGATGCCAGCAAGATGGAGCGCGAACTGGGCTGGCGACCACAGGAAACTTTTCATACCGGCATTGCCAAGACCGTAGACTGGTATTTGCAATGCCATGCCGCTACTTCCCAAGCAATTGTATAGAACCTAGTGACTAAGCCTGCTTTCATGACCCATTCCACTTTTCAGCACTTACGCACCTATCCGGTTCCGGCCCTGCGCCTGGAGTTTCAGGAATACCGCCATGTTGCCACGGGTGCCCGGCATCTGCATCTGGCCGCCGATGATCCGCATAACGCCTTTATGGTCGCCTTTTTAACCGTGCCGCAGAATTCCACCGGCGTTGCCCATATTCTCGAACACACTTCGTTATGTGGAAGTCGGCGCTATCCGGTGCGCGACCCGTTTTTCATGATGATTCGGCGCTCATTGAATACCTTTATGAACGCCTTCACCAGCAGTGACTGGACTGCATACCCGTTCGCCAGCCAGAATAAAAAGGACTTTAACAATTTGCTGGACGTTTATCTGGACGCCACCTTTTTTCCATTGCTGGATGTGCGCGATTTCGCCCAGGAAGGCCACCGGCTGGAATTTGCTACGCCCGCTGATCCCGATTCTGAACTGATCTTTAAAGGCGTGGTATTCAATGAAATGAAAGGCGCATTAAGTTCGCCGGTGCAGCGACTGGGGCAGGCGTTGCAACAGCGGATGTTCCCGACCACGACCTATCATCACAACAGCGGTGGCGATCCCGAAGTTATTCCCGACCTGACTCATTCACAACTCCAGGCTTTTCATTCCCGCCACTACCATCCTTCCAACGCCATTTTTCTCACTTATGGCGATATTCCTGCTGCGGAACATCAGGCTCATTTTGAAATAAAAGCGCTCGAAAACTTTCAGGCACTGGCACTGGATTTAGCGATTCCTGATGAACAGCGGTATGCCACACCCATTACTGATATCGTTTATTATCCGCTAGATGGCACCGAGGATTGCCGCGACAAGACCCACATTGTTGTGAGCTGGCTATTAGGGCCGATCACCGATCCGATGGCTTCACTCCGGGCGCGGTTATTAAGCGATGTATTGCTGGATAACAGCAGTTCGCCATTACGCCACGCCCTCGAAACGTCCGAATTCGGCGCTGCGCCGTCGCCGTTGTGCGGCTTTGACGCCTCGACCCGTGAAGCGACCTTTGCCTGTGGCCTGGAAGGCTCCAATCCTGAATCTGTCGATGCAGTGGAACAACTGATTTTCGCGGTGCTGAAACAAGTCGCGGCTGACGGCATTCCACCAGAGGCGATTGATTCTGCCCTGCATCAACTGGAATTAAGCGAACGGGAAATCACCGGCGACGGTTTTCCTTACGGCCTGCGCTTGCTGATGGAAGCCTTGACCCCGGCCATTCACGGCGGCGATCCACTGTCGGCGCTGGACAGCGATCCCTTGCTGGAGCAATTGCGGGTCGAAAGCCGCGACCCTGATTTTATTCCGCGTCTCACTCGACAATGGTTGCTGGATAATCCGCACCGGGTGCGGTTGGTCATGGCCCCCGATCCGGAATTAAGTCAGCAACAGACAGCGGCAGAGCAGGAACGGCTGGCGGCGATGCACAGCGCATTGAGCCCGGCGGATAAAATCCGGATCGTCGAAGATGCCCGCATTCTGGCCGAGCGCCAGCAACAGCAGGACGATCCGGAACGGTTGCCCAAGGTCGGACTGGAAGACGTGCCGGTCGAGTTGCCGATCGCCGAGGGCACCAACCGTCCGGTCGGAACCCTGCCCGCGGCCTGGTACGCCCAGGGCACGAACGGCATGGTCTACCTGCAAGCCATTTTTGACCTGCCGGCCCTGAGCGCCGACGAACTGGATTTGCTCCCGCTGTTCTGCGCCTGTCTCAGCGAAGTCGGCAGCGCCGGGCGCGATTATCGAACCACCCAGGCCCGGCAGGCGGCGGTGACCGGCGGTCTCAGCGCCCGGGCCGCAGTGCGCGGCGGGGTGGACGATGTGTGGCAGGTCAAGGGCATCCTGACCTTGGGCGGCAAGGCGCTGGCCCGCAATCAGGCGGCATTGGCGGAACTGCTCTGGGAAACCTGGAGCCGTCCCCGCTTTGACGAGCTGCCCCGGTTGCGGGAACTGGTCGCCCAGATGCGCTCCCACCGCGAAGAATCGATCACGAATCACGGTCATGCGCTGGCGCTGGCCGCAGCGAGTGCCAGCCTGAGTCCAGTCGCAGCGCTGAACCAGCGTTGGGACGGCTTGACCGGTCTGCAACGGCTCAAGGCGCTGGACGATGCGCTCGATGATCCCGAAACGCTGGCCGCCTTCGCCGCCCGGCTGGAGCCGTTGCGGGACCGGTTGCAATCCGCTCCCCGGCAACTGCTAATCGTCAGCGAAGCCGAGCGGCAGGAGGCCATCGCCGAAGCACTGGCGACCCACTGGCAAAATGGTGCCGCTGCGGTGGAACCCTTCAGCCTCGCTGCCCCGGAACCACGCCCGCGCCGGCAAGGTTTCAGTGTCAACACCCAGGTCAACTTCTGCGCCAAGGCTTATCCCACTGTCGCGCCCAATCATCCCGACGCCCCGGCCCTGCACGTCCTTGGCGGCTTCCTCCGCAACGGCTACCTGCATCGCGCCATCCGCGAACAGGGCGGCGCTTACGGCGGCGGGGCCGGCTATCATCCCGACAGCGGCGCGTTCTGCTTTCATTCCTACCGCGATCCTCGGCTCACCGACACGCTGGCCGATTTCGATCGGGCGCTGGACTGGCTGCACAGTCACGATCATCCGGCGCGCACCCTGGAAGAGGCGATTCTTGGCGTGGTGGCCGCAATCGATAAGCCCGGATCGCCGGCGGGTGAAGCCATCAGCGCCTTTTTCGGCAGTCTGTTTGGCCGCACCGCGGAACAGCGCCGCGCCTACCGGCAGCGGATTCTTAATGTCACTCTCGATGACTTGAAACGGGTTGCGGCGACCCATTTCCAGCCGGAACGGGCCTGTTGCGCGGTGTTGAGCGATGCCCGGACGTTGGCGGATCAGGCAGACTGGGCGATCGTTGCCGTTTGAAAATTATCGGTATGCGGTTTATAAAGCACATCACGTCACTGTCCAGAGTCTCCCGAAATGCGTAAACCCACTCCGTCGGCGCGCGTCCGGCTTGAAGATCTGTCCACGCGGGACTTGATCGCGCGTGGGCAAACCCTGATCTCGACCTGCGACTACAAGGACGCCATTGACGTTTACAAGCTGCTGCTGAAACGCGAACCGCAGGGTAACTGGCGCGAATCGCTGGCGACCGCCTATCTGGAGCGGGCCAAGGAACTGGCCGGCAAAGCGATGTACCGCGAAGCCATTGTCCTCTGGGAAAACATCCCCAGCCTGTGCCACCAGACGCCACCGCCCGATCTTTATGTGGGCTGGCTGCTGCATATCGGTCAGTACGCCAAGGCCATGACCGCCTACACTCGTTACGCTACCGCGCTGAGCGGAGCGAGCGAACTGGAAACCCTGATCGCCACCCTGGCGATCATTGGGCAAAAAGAGGTGCTACAGGTCTTGCTGCCGGACGCGCCACTGCGGCGGCAACTGGCCGCCGCCCAAGCCGCATTAGCCGCTTACAGTCAGGGCAAGGCGGAGTCGGTCGTCCGCGAAGCCCTGCAATTGCTGCCGATCCGTTCCCCGTACCGGGATTTGCGTCAGATCATTGCCGCCCTGATGAAGCTGGAAACCGATCCCGCCGCCGCTGCGGCGCTAGTCGAGCGGATCACTCCGAATTCGCCGTATCAGGGTCTGGCTGAAATCGTTCGCGCCTGCGCCGCCGAGGAACCGATTCCGGCGCTGCTGAAGCTCGATCCCGCCCAGCGCGAATTGGCCGCGCAGTTGCTTGGCCTGGACTCGCGCCAGAGCAAGCTGGTCAAGGACTGGGCCAAGCTGGGCGATGCGTCCGATCCCAAAGCCGTGTTTGGTTTTATCACCAGCAATCTGGCTGCTTTCGACCGCGAATTGGCCCGGCGCGCCTGTCTGACGCTGTTGCCGGGCTATCTCCAGGGCCAGCCAGGCTACGCCAAACTGTTCGGGCCACTGCCCGCGTTCGAGGTGTGCCGTCTGCAAGCGTTGCGGGAGGAACGGGGGCATGGATATGATCAGGTCTTGCGCCACTGGCGTACCTGCGCCAACGAATTAGCCAAGGATGCCGGCAATCCCGATGGGCGATTGATGGCGGCGCTGGTGCTGCGCCACATGGCGGAATATGCGGGACACGACGAAGATTCGTTCTGGGATGATGAGTCGTCAGTAACGGCCAGCTATCTCGAAGAGAGCCTGCAACTGGACCCCAGCGACCGTGATACTTACCTGAAGCTGGCGGTGCTGTACCAGAAGGCCGGGAACGATAAGGACTACCACCGCTGGGTAGACCAGGCGGTCAAGCAATTCCCCGATGACCCGCTGACGCTGATGGCAGCGGTCAAAACCGCCACCGCCCGCAAAGCCTATAAAAAGGCGGCCGGCTTTGCGGAGCGAGTGCTGGAACTGGACCCGATCAACACCCAGGCCCGCATTGTGCTGATCAATTCCCATCTGGCTCACGCCCGCAAGCAGATTCTGGCGGGTAAATATGAACTGGCGATCAAAGAACTGAACAGTGCCAGTCAACTGGAGCGGGACAACGCCCGCAGCGGCGTAGTGGAAATCGACCGGGGGTTGCTGGCGCACCGGCAACGCCAGCGCGAACCGATGCGCCAGTGGCTACAGGAAGGCGTTCGCCTCGCCGGCAGTCCGCTGCTGGCCCGGCTGCGGCTCACGGTGGAAGCCACCCGGCTGAAACTGGAGCCTACCCCCCTCCTGCGCGAGGCGGAACTCGGCGACCCGCGCAACCTCATCGTCAGCCGTGCTGATCTGCAGTCGCTGATCCAATTACTGAACGTCTACCAGGAAGCTGGCGTTGATGATTTGGGATCGGCGCTGGAGGATTTGGAAAAACCGCTGAAACAGGCCATCAAGCAACTCGATAACAGAGAGGACCTGCTATCGATCTGCGAATGCCTGCACCAGGTTCCCCATTACGAATTACTGGAATACGCCGCGACCCAGGCCATTGATCGTCAATTCAGGCCACCGCCGCTGATATTTATTTACCACCAGATTTATGGCCGCGCTGAAGGCGTTATCCTTAAGGTGAAGGAGCGGGATGAACGGCGCTTGGAAAATGCCTTCGAGACCGCGCAGCAGACGGGCGATCATCGGACGGGACTCCGGATCGGCCGGTTCCTGGACGGGGGTGAGGACGGCTTCCGGCTGCCTTTCCGCCGGCCCAGCGGCAACCGTGGATCAACCGGATTGCCGATAAATGTGCCGAAAGCGATGCGCGTTGACCTGCTGGACGGGATCGAAGAAATCCGCCAGGAATTGAACCGGGTACCGCCGGCGCTGCGGAAAATAGCGATGGAGCGGATCATCGACGATTTCCCGCTGCATGATGATTTGCCGCCGGAAATGCAACGGGGGCTTATACGGATGCTGCTGAGCGGCCACATGGAGTTAGGCGGCAGCGATAATGAGCCGGACTTTCCTTTTCCACTCCCCCGTGGCCGGGGCGGACGCCGGAGTTGATGATGCCAAATCCGTTCACCGTACTGGGCGTCGCTGAAACGGCTGACGATGACGCCATCAAGAAAGCTTATTTGCGCCAGGTGCGCGAGCATCCGCCGGAGCGCGATCCTGACCGTTTTCAGACTATCCGGGCCGCCTTTGACGTGATTAAAACCCGCCCGGATCGGCTACGCTACCGGTTGTTCGGGCAGGAAACGCCGGATGTGGCCGGTTTGGTGGCCTCCGCCCTGCAGCCCGGCCCACGCCGCCGTCTGACTGAAACCCAACTGCGGCAATGGCTGAACAGCCGCCTGAATACCGCCAAATAATGACTTTTCATGGACATCGAAACTAAAGAATATCTGCTGGAGCAGTTTAGTACCGCACTGGATACGCTGCCTGACGCCCCGGAAGCTGACGAAGCAGGCCGGCGCACTGATCTGTACTCGCTGTTTGCCGAACTGGTGGCGCTGAAAAACGAAGTCCGGCTGGAATCGCGCCAGGTCAAGACGGCCTTTGATGAATTCCGGGCGGTATTTGAAACCTTGCAAGCCAGCCAGACTCAACTCGGCGGCGAACTCGAGCGCGCCCACAGCGCCGTCCCGGAACAGCGCCGGGCAACATTGAAACCGCTGTTGCTGGAACTGGTGGAATTGCGCGACCGGTTCGAGGCTGGTTTGCAGGTGTTGCACCACTACCGTCCGACGCGGTGGGTGCGATGGCTGGGCCGACGGCGGAGGGAACGCGATCTGCTGCAAGCGGTTGCCCAAGGCCAGGACATCAGCCTGCGCCGGCTGGAGCAACTGCTAAACGCACAACAGGTCGTAGCTCTGGCCGCCGAGGGTCAGCCGCTCGATCCTCACACCATGCGGGCCGCCGAACTGGATCAGCGTCCCGGTCTGGCCAACGGCATCGTTACCGAAGAACTGCGCCGGGGTTATCTCTGGCAAGGCGAACTGCTGCGGTTGGCTGAAGTCAAGGTCAACCGTCGCCCGGAACCGGCTGCCAAACCGCAACCGCCAGAACCTGAACGCAACGAACCGCCAGCGGAAGAACCGTAACCTTTGCTTCCGCCAATCCCGAATCCCGAATCCCTGACCCGCGAGACCTCACCCTCATGGCTGAAAAAATCATTGGCATCGACTTAGGCACTACCAACTCCGAAGTGGCGGTAGTGGAAAATGGTCGCGCTACCGTCATCGACATTACCCCCGGTTGCCCGATTCTGCCGTCCTTCGTCGGGCTGGCCGACGACGGTTCGATCCTGGTTGGCGAACCGGCCAAAAATCAATATGTGCTGTACCCGGAACGGACCATCAAATCGATCAAGCGGCAAATGGGCAGCGCCGATCGGGTCGAGATGGGCGACGCGACTTACGCGCCTCAGGAAGTCTCCGCGATCATCCTGCGTCGGCTGAAAGTAATCGCCGAGACCCATCTGGGCCAACCGGTAAACAAGGCGGTGATCACCGTCCCGGCCTATTTCTCCGATGCCCAGCGCCAGGCCACCCGCGAAGCCGGGGAAATCGCCGGGCTGGAAGTGATGCGGATCCTCAACGAGCCGACCGCCGCCGCGCTGTCCTACGAAGCCAACCATCAGGACCATAAAAAGGTGCTGGTTTACGATCTGGGCGGTGGCACCTTTGACGTATCGGTGGTCGGCATTGAGGAGAACGTGGTCGAGGTGCTGGCCAGCCACGGCAACAACCATCTGGGTGGCGATGACTTCGATGCCAAGATCGTCGCGCACCTGGTCGAGCATTTGAAAACCCAGGGCGTTGATCCGACCGGGTCGCGCCGGGCGATGGCCCGTATTAACCGGGCGGCGGAAATCGCCAAGATCGCCTTGTCCAATCAGCCTTATGTGCGGATTGAAGAAGAATATCTGCTGGAGAAAGCCGGGGCGCCGGTCAATCTGTCGCTGGAGCTGGCCCGTCAGGATTATGAGGAGATGATCGTCGGCTACATCGATGAAACCCTGGAGGCCGTGCATATCGCCCTGAAGGGAGCCAACCTGACCGTTTCCGACATTGACGAGGTGTTGCTGGTCGGCGGCGCAACCCGCACCCCGATAATTACCGAGCGGCTGGAGGAGGATCTGAGCCTGACCGTGCGAGCTGAAGTCAACCCGGATTTGTGCGTCGCCACAGGTGCCGCGATTCAGGCCGGGATGCTGGCGGGTGAAGAGGTAACGGCGGTGCTGGTAGACATTACCCCCTATACCTTTGGCACTAGCGTCTTCGGGGAGCTGAATGGGGTACCCTACCCTTTTAAATATGCGCCGATGATCCATAAAAACACGCCGATTCCGGTCACCAAAAGCGAAGTGTTTTACACGATGCATGACAACCAGACCACGGTAAAAGTGAATGTTTACCAAGGCGAGGATCCTGATGCCCTCAACAATATTCCGCTCGACGAATTCATGGTCGAAAACCTGAGCAAAGTGCCTGCCAATAACCCGATCATTCTCCAGTTCGCGCTGGATCTGAACGGCATCATGCAGGTGAGCGCACGGGAGAAAAAAACCGGACTGGAGAAGTCGATCCAGATCAACAACGCGCTGACCCGGTTCCAGGAGGGCGCACTGGAAACAGCGCGGTCGCGGATCAACGCCCTGTTTGCCCATGGCGAGACGCTGGAAGGGCAAGCGATTGGAACCGGCAGCGGGGCTACTGAACACCAGCTCACCGCGCAGGCGCGGGCGTTGGTGGAAAAGGCCCAGCGGTTGCTGGATCGCGCTGTGGAAAATGATCGCGAGGAAATGATCAACCTGATTGAAGCGGTCAATGACGCGCTGATCAATGATGACTTTACCGCGCTGGCCGGACCGATGGCCGAGCTGTCCGACATTCTGTTTTATCTGGAGTCGTAATGGAGCGTTGTCCCATTTGCCGCGCCCGGTTCAAGGATGAACCCATCTGCTACCGTTGCGGCGCGGATTTAAGTCTGTTGCTGGGAATTGAGGCCGAAGCCGCCGCGCTGGAAGAACAGGCGGTGGCACTGACCGATATGGGTCAATGGCTGGACGCCCGCCAGGCTGCGGAACAGGCGCTGGCGTTGCAGTACCGGCCATTAGCGTTCGCGGTGCGCGAGTTCGCCCGGCGAGAATTGATCGCCGGCGAAACGCGGCGATGGGAGCGGTTGCTGCGCTGACCAGCGCACATGGCGCTTTATCCGGGCGTGGATTAACCTTAGGGAAACAAAGGACGCTGCGCCGTTGTTGGTTGGCGCAGCCACTCACATCCTGAGAGTCCGCACTCACCGCTATGGAAATCTTCGTTTATCACACCCCCGATCAAGTCCCCGATTTAAGTCCGAAAGCCCGCAAAGGTGGCCTTAGCCTCAATTTGCCCGCCTGCGCCATTGTGATTGACGTGTTACGCGCCACGACGACAATGGCGACCGCGCTGGAATCCGGCGCGGAAGCGATCCAGGTCTTCGCCGATATTGATGAACTGTTCAAGGTCAGCAAGCGCTGGCCAGCGGACGGACGCTTGCTGGTTGGCGAGCGCGGCGGCGAAAAACTGGAAGGTTTCGATCTCGGCAATTCGCCGGCGGAATGTACTCCCGACCGGGTCGGCGGCAAGCGGCTGTTTATGAGCACTACCAACGGCACTCGCGCTTTGGAGCGGGTGCAGGCTGTTCCCATCCTGATGACGGCGTCGCTGACCAATCGCGCCGCAGTGGTGCGTTACTTGCTAGAGGAACAACCGCACACCATCTGGATTGTAGCGGCGGGCTGGCGCGGTGGCTTCTCGCTGGAAGATACGATTTGCGCCGGAGCGATTGCCTGTGCGCTGCGGGTTGAACGCGACAGCGACTGTGCGGGGGATGATGAATCGATTGCGGCAATGGCGTTGTTCGAGCAATGGCAAACCCGCTTACCCCGCTTGCTGCGCTACGCTCATCACGGGCGTGGACTGGCGGCGCTGGGCTGCGATGAAGATCTGGATTATTGCGCCCAGCTCGACAGTGTGAACGTCGTGCCGCTGCAAACCGAGCCGGGGGTGTTGCGTGCGGTTCAACTTGGACTTTTTTGAGATTTTTAGGTCAATCTGAACCTTTTTGGGGAATTTAATCATTAAATGGGCTATCCTGACCAAGCCTTATCGAAGGTTCTCAGCGCAAACTGAAGGAACTGCAATGACAAATGAAATGCGATTTATACCGATAGCCGCTGCGGTTATGGCGGCCACTTTGCTGGCAATGCCCGTATTAGGTTCGGGCGGAGTCGCTTCCGCCCAGGAAGGGCCAGCCCTCTTGACTCAAAAGCAGGCGGGTTTTCGTTGGCAAATAACGGTAGAACCAGCGCCCGATGCCAGCCGCATGACCGAAAACGCAGCAACGGAATTAAGCCGGGCTGGCGTCAGGGTCAACGTCGCCAACGATCAGCTCACCTTGGAGGGTCAGGAAAACATCACTCAACTGCAGACAGTGTTGTTCGATACTGCGGGGATAGATTTCCTGAGCGGGCAGGTTGATTTGAAAATCAATATGCCCGCAACCGGCGAATCCATCACGTTAAATTTGCAGGCGCGCACTACCACAGGTTATCTGTGGAAAGTAGTCCCTGGAGAAGAGGCTTCGCTTTATACTCAGGACGGCGAGGCTACTTTTGCCATGCGCTCCAGAGGCTTGGGAGTACCGGCCCTCCAAACCATTAAACTTAACCCGACGGGCAAGGGCAATACCGTAGTGAATTTGCGCTACCAGCGGCCATTCGAGCGGAATGCTCCGGTTCATACCAAACTGAGCGTCTGGATGCCTAAAGCGGGCGATGTCGAATTAAGCGATCCCAAGCCTGCTGAACTACTGATCAGCGAGACTGACTTTCGCGCCAGTCAGTCGCGTATGGAACCCAACGCCTACGCGCAATTACTACCCAAGGCGCTGCCCACTTCATGGGATTGGCGGACACAAGGCATCGTCCCGGCAGTGCGCGACCAAGGTTCTTGCGGGAGTTGCTGGGCGTTCGGCACCGTTGGTGCCATGGAGGCGGCAATAAAGAAAGGTGGTGGCCCGTTGACTGATCTTTCAGAACAGTTTCTGGTCTCTTGCAATACCGATGGCGGCAGTTGCGAGGGTGGTTGGACGGCCCACAAATATCACTACAACATTCTTGGGACAAACCAGACCGTTGCTGGCGCGGTGCTGGAGTCAGCGAGTCCCTATACGGCAACCAATGGCTCTTGCACGACGTCCTATGCGCATCCTTACAAGCTGTCCAACTGGGCTTTTGTTGCTCCAGAATGGAATATGCCTACTGTTGATCAGATTAAAAATGCGATCTACACCTATGGCCCAGTTACGGCGGCAGTGTGTGCAGATTCGGGCTGGAGTAGCTACACGACTGGTGTTTACAAGCCTACATCAAATGATTGCCCTTGGAATGGTCAGCCATCCATCAACCATCTTATCGTCCTTGTGGGCTGGGATGACGCCACTTCATCCTGGATTTTGCGCAACAGTTGGGGACCGAATTGGGGTGAGAACGGCTATATGCACATTGCTTGGGACCCGACTGGCGCTACTTCGCACGTTGGGGGTGGCACGTCTTGGGTAAAATTCCAGGCAGCCACGCCGACCGTCCCGATCCTCTACAGTCCGACCGGCAACATCACCACGCTAAAACCGGCTTACTCGTGGTCGAGAGTAGGTACGGCGGCTTCCTACAAATTGCAGGTCTACGATACGGCGGCGGTGAGCTATACCTGACCGCGGTACAAGTTTAGATTTTTTCTAGCCGGGCTGATAGAATTGACCCTGCCTTCAACCCCTGACAGAGGAAACCATCATGGTTCAGCTGGAATTCACGGTCGAGGAACAGCACCAACTCCACTACGAACG
>CAIRMO010000051.1 GCA_903879705.1 uncultured Candidatus Competibacteraceae bacterium
ATCCTGCCCGTGTTTAGCCCACGGGCAGGATGCCCGTGCTACGATAAATTCCACAACTTGAATCGGATTCCTAATGTAGAGGTCCCGATGCAAAACCGGACATGCCTCAACGATGTTAGCGTTAGCCGTCGGGGCCGGGGCGGAAAGTCGTCAGCAGATCGGCTGGGTGATCGTCGGCGAGCTGCTGGCGGGGACGTTGTCGACGCTCTCGGTGGTGGCCGATACCCTGCTGGCCCGCAAGCCGCAGACCGGACACTCTGGCCAGCGTCCGACCCGCAACGTCCGCCATTCCATACGCTTGGCGTCCAGCACCAGCAAGCGACCATTGAGCGTAGTCCCGATATGGGTCAGCAGTTTGATGGCTTCTACAGCCTGAAGGCTGCCGATCACCCCAACCACCGGAGCCAGCACCCCGGTTTGCGCGCAGGTTTCAGCATTGCTCCGGGTATCGCGGTACAGGCAACGGTAACAACCGCCTTCCCCGCCCGGCTGCCAGACCAGCACTTGCCCCTCCAGCCGAATCGCCGCCCCGGAGACCAGCGGGGTACCCATCTGCACACAGGCCAGGTTAATCGCCAGCCGGGTGGGCAAATTGTCGCTGGCGTCTACCACCACATCCGCCTGCTGCACCTGATCCAGCAACTCCGCTGCCGTCAGCACCCGGGGAATGGCAACAACATCGACCAAGGGATTAAGCGCCTGTAGCGCATCGCGGGCCGATTCGACCTTGGGCCGGCCAATATCGGCGCTCCGGTGAATGATCTGGCGTTGCAAGTTGGACAAATCGACCTGATCAAAATCAACCAGCGTCAACCGCCCCATTCCTGCCGCGGCCAGATACATCGCTGCCACCGATCCCAGCCCGCCCAGGCCGACAATCACGGCATGGGAACGGCGTAACCGGGCCTGACCGGCAATCTCGAACTCCGGCAACAGAATTTGCCGGCTATAACGCAACAGTTCTTCATCAGTCATATCCATCAGTTTTCACCCCGGTCTCCAAAGCCCACTTCCCGTTATTTCTCTGATTCTGATGATGGCCCGGATTTTGTTCAAGCCGCATTCCTGCAACGGCTCTGGCATAATCGCCGGCCCTTCGTCCTCCGCAGAGCGCCCACTATGGATGCCGATCACTTTGTCCAATGGTTCCGGCAGGCCAGTCCCTATATCAATGCCCATCGCGGCAAAACCTTTGTCGTGCTGTTTGGCGGTGAAGCGGTTGAAGCCGATTCTTTTTCCAGTCTGATTCACGATCTCGCCCTGCTGCACAGCCTCGGTATTCGCTTGGTGCTGGTTCATGGCGCTCGCCCGCAAGTCGAGGCACGCCTGCGCGAAGCCGGGCGCAATCTGCGCTATGTCAATGGCTTACGGTTGACCGACGGTGAGGATTTGCGCTACGTCAAACAGGCGATCGGTCGGGTGCGGATTCGCATTGAAGCGCGGCTGTCGTTGGGCATCGCCAATTCGCCGATGCACGGCGCTCAGTTGCGGGTGGTGTCCGGCAACCTGATTACCGCTCGCCCGCTGGGCATCCGCGACGGGATCGACTACGGCTTCACCGGCGAAGTGCGCCGGATCGATGACCGCGCCATCCGATTGTGGCTGGAGCAAGATGCCATTGTGCTGCTGTCGCCGCTGGGTTATTCGCCGACCGGAGAAATTTTCAACCTCAGCGCCGAAGATGTGGCCACCGCTACCGCGATCGCCCTGCACGCCGACAAGCTGCTGGTGTTGAGCGAAGGGTTGGAGCTGCGCGATCCCGGCGGGCAACCGATCCGTGAACTCAGTCCTGGCGACGCTGAACGGTTGTTGGTCGAATCGCCCGCTCTGACTGAGGATCATGCCCGCTATTTGCGCCAGGCGTTACGGGTTGGTCAGGCTGGGGTGCGCCGCGTTCACCTGCTCAATCGGCGGTTGAATGGGGCGCTGTTGCTGGAGCTGTTTACCCGCGATGGCGTGGGGGCGATGGTGGCCGCCGATCGCTATGAGGGGCTGCGATCGGCAACGATTGACGATGTTGGCGGGATACTGGAACGCATTCAGCCGCTGGAGGAGGACGGCACACTGGTGCGGCGGTCGCGGGAGCGGCTGGAAATGGAAATTGACCAATTCAGTGTGCTGGAGCGCGATGGAACCATTATCGGTTGCGCCGCGCTGTACCCGTTCCCGAAAGAGCATTTAGGCGAGTTGGCCTGCGTGGCGGTGCAACCGGCTTATCGTAACCGGGGGCGCGCTGACGCCCTGCTCCAGTTCATCGAACGCCAGGCTCGAACCCAGGGTTTGCAACGGCTGTTCGTGCTGACGACCCGCACCGCCCACTGGTTTCGGGAACGCGGCTTTGAACCCGCTGAAGTCGCCGATCTGCCGATGCAAAAACAGGCGCTATATAACTGGCAGCGGCGCTCCAAAGTTTTTATCAAAACCCTGTAGCCTGTAGACTGTTGCGCTTGTCCGTTCCCGTGAGAAACCGCCATGTCGACCGCCGCCCCGTTGCGGGTGATCCAACTCACTGATTTTCATATCAAGACTACCCCCGGCAGCCGGCTGTGGGGGGTGGATGTCGACGCCGGTCTCAGCGCGGTGCTGGCCTGCATCCAGGAGCGGCATCCTGAACCGGATTTCATGCTGGCGACCGGTGATCTGGTCGGCGACGAGCCGGAGGCGTATGACCGGGTGCGCGAGTTTCTTGAACCACTGGGGATTCCGGTGTACTGCCTGCCCGGCAATCACGATTTCCCGGCGCGCATGGCGCAAACCCTGCGTCACGGTTGGGTGCGCTGGCAACGCAGTTTCATCGCCGGCGGCTGGCAGATCGTGCTGCTGGATTCCAGCGTTCCCGGTACCCCGGAGGGCCATCTGGCCTATGACGAACTGGCGTTTCTGGATACCGCGCTGGTCATGCACCCGGACCTGCCGACTCTGGTTTGTCTGCACCACAATCCGGTGCCAACCGAAACGCCCTGGCTGGATACCATGACGGTCGCTAATGGCCCGGCGCTGTTTGCGGTGCTGGATCGTTATCCGCAAGTGCAGGCGGTGATTTGGGGCCACCTTCACGCTGAATTTTCCGCCCGGCGCGGCAAGGTTCAGCTACTGGGAACGCCCGCCACCTGTATCCAGTTCAAACCCAAAACCCCGGAACCGCAACTGGACGACCTGCCGCCCGGCTATCGCTGGTTTGAACTCTATCCTGATGGCCGGCTGGAAACGGGCGTGGAACGCATTGCATTGACGACTTGCCCGCTGGATTTAACCCGACAAGTTCCGGCGGAATAGCCACTCTGGATAATCCAACCTTATGAACAACAAAGACGATCTGGTTCGACATTATCACTGGCTGCGCCAGTACGGCCTGAATGACTCGCATAGCGGCAATGCCTCGATCCGGGACAGCGACGGCTTCTGGATCACCCCCACCGGTTGCTGCGCCGATACGCTGAGCAGCGGCGAACTGGTGGAATGCCGGCTTGATGGCGCGCTCGGCAAGGGCGCATCCATGGACGCCCGCCTACATCTGGCGATCTATCAGGCCAATCCCGAAACCCGCGCCGTCCTGCACAGTCATGGCCCGTATTCGGTGGCAATGACGATGGATAACGAGGAATTTCTGCCGGCGGATTTCGAGGGCCAGCTTTATTTCAGCCGGGTACCGGTGCTAACTATTCCCTATGATCAGTACGAAGCCCGCTCGCCGGAAATGGTGGCCGAAATTCTGGCCGACTATCCGATTGCGGTAGTGCGTGGTCACGGCGTCTATGCCAACGCCAACTGCTTGAACCTGGCCTACAAGTGGACCTGTTCGCTGGAACTGTCGGCCAAGACCGCGTTTATTGCCCAGCAAGCCGGCAAAATTTGACCGGACGCTGCTTCTGCAACGGAAAGCGACGAACCCGGTCAACTAGAATGAGTGGACTTCAGAACCCCGCCTCATGCAGTGCCCGCGCCGCCATCGTGTTGCGCCTGGATTGCCGACAAAATTTCACGGCCTTGCCGCCCACTATCGGAGAAGAGACAGCCGCCATGCCACGCCCAAACTTAAAATTCAGCCACAGTTTGCTTCTGAGCGGGCTGGTCGCTGGTGCTGCACAAGCCACCATTTATCCCTTGCCGCCCCCGGACACCGATGTGGTCGGTCAGGTCAAGGTTATGTATGCCGCCAAGGACGACACCCTGGTCGATATCGCCCGCCGGCATGGTCTGGGTTATGACGAGATTGTCCACGCCAACCCGGGCCTGGATCGCTGGGCGCCCGGCGAGGGAACGCCCATCGTGCTGCCCACCCGCCATATCCTGCCTAATACCCCGCGCGAAGGGATCGTCCTTAACATCGCCGAAATGCGGCTCTACTACTACCCCAAGGCGGGTGTCGGCGAAGATCGGACGGTGGTCACCTATCCGGTCAGCATCGGGCGGATGGACTGGAAAACCCCGATGGGTTTGACCAAGGTGGTGGCCAAGGACATTGATCCGCCGTGGCGACCGCCGGCAGCGATCAAGGCCGAACACGCCGCCGAGGGTGACATTCTGCCGGACGTCGTGCCGGGCGGCCCCGACAACCCGCTGGGCCGGTTCGCCATGCGGCTGGGCGTTCCCGGCTATCTGATTCACGGCACCAACAAGCCCTATGGCATTGGGATGCGGGTCACGCACGGCTGTGTGCGGATGTACCCGGAAGATATTGAACGGCTGTTCGGGATGGTGCCGGTAGGAACGCCCGTGCGCCTCGTTGACCAGCCGGTCAAGGTGGGCCGGTTAAACGGCGCGCTGCTGCTGGAAGCGCATGAGCCGCTGGAGGAAGACAACATTCCGATCAAAGTCACGGCGGAACAGGCCCGGCAAGCGGTGATCGCCAAGACCAGCCCGGAGATGGCCGGCGTGGATCAGGCGGCGCTGGACGTCGCGCTTGAGCAACTGAGCGGCATTCCGGTATCGATCGGCGCTCTGCCAGGTTCAGCGCCCGAAGGATCAACCGCTGGTCCGTCGCAGCGCGATGATCCGGCCAATCCTCCCGCCTATGGCCGAATGCCTGCTTACGGTGAGGTTCCCTATCGCCCGGCACCTGGCTATCCGCCCAACTATCCCCCTACCGCTGAACCACCACCGGCCTATCCGCCCTACCCGATTGCGCCCCGCGCCCCTGCGCCTTACGGCAGCGCCAGACCGCCGATCCGGTCATCGGCTGGCGGCGATCCCGCCAATCCAGCATTGCCCGTGGCCAACCGCCTGTAGAACGGGCATCCTGCCCGTTTCAACCCGGGCTGGAAGCCCGTGCCGCGCCCGGAATAGCTAAAACTCAACCCATAAAAAACCCCGCGCTTGTTGCCAGCGCGGGGTTTTTTATGGATCTGCCGTCAGGCAGCGATGTTCACTTGTACATCGACTTCTTGAACATCCGGTTGATCTTTTCCTCAGTCGCCATGCTCATCGACTTGGCTTCCATCGCGATGGATTTGGCGTCGTTGGCGGTACCCATAGCGTTGCTGGCCATGCCCTTGGCTTCATTGGCGTCATTCTGCACCTTTTGCAGGTCGCTGGTGCTGGCGCAGCCCACGGTCAGGCCGGCGATCAGGGCCAAGGCAGAAATCTTGATTAAGGTTTTCATTGGTTCAACTCCCTGGTTTAATTCAAAAAAAGCGCTAGACAGCTGTTGTTGTCCTGGCGCAACTCATTGTCGCAATACAACAAAAGCCATTATACAACGGAATTTTGATTTGCGGACAATGCCACGTTAGCGCAAATCAGCGAATCTCGACCCGCATCCCGACTTTCACCCAGGGTCTGAGCGCGTCGATCTGCCGGTTGTCCAGCGCAACACAGCCGCTAGTCCAGTTGATGCCCGCGCTATGGACGCCGGGATTGCCCGCGCCGATGCCATGAATACCGATCTGTCCGCCCAGCGAGGTGTCCTGCGGCGGGGTGCGGCCACTGCTCCAGGCAGCGCGAATTCGCTCATAGGTCAAGGCGTCGATCCGGCGTTCCCGCAGCGCCCGTTCAGCGTAGTCCGGATTGGGATAATCCAGACCGATGAAGGTTTTGAACCGGCTGTGGTCGTTGATCCAGCCGACCCGGAATACCCCCAGCGGCGTCTTGTTATCGCCACGGCGATATTTTAAACCTGCGCCGCTGCTGCCCAGGGCAATCTGGCGGAACGACTCGATTGGGCGGTTGCCCTGCATGACGATCAGGGCATCGGCCTTGGTGTCAACCAGCAACCAGGGACCCGCCGGCAGCGCGGCGCTGTTTGCCAAAACCGGCGGCGGAATCGTCGAATCCAACCCGGTTGGGGCGCAGGCGCTGACCAGCCACGCCAGGCCGCCGATCAAGATCAACCGTTTACTAAACGTCCACATCAGCTACTCACCTGTTCATCGCGATGTCATCAGGGCGCGGTTTATAGGGCAGCCGGGGCGGCGATGCAAGTTCACGCCTCGGGGAAACGCGGATCCAGCACCATCTCGCTACGCAGGGAATTGCCGACAAAGCAATTTTCCTTGGCCTTGCGGTGGAGTTCGTTGACCGTGCTGACGTCGGGAAGGTGGGTGCCACTAAAGATCACCAAGGGCCGCAGCGTCAGGCGCGAGACCATTATCTTGCCCTGTTCGTTTTTGCCCAGTTCGGCCAGCGGCTCATCTTCGTAGCGGTCCACCGTCAATTTCCGCAGTGCGGCGATGGTCAGGAAGGTCAGCATGTGGCAACTGGATAACGCCGCCAGCAGCGCTTCTTCCGGGTTGCTCATGTCGGGGTTTCCGGAATAGTCCGGGGCGGCCGATCCCTGCACAACCTGGCCACCAGCCAGCCGCCAGGTATGGCTGCGGTCGAAGGTCTTGTGATCGAAATCCGGCGTGGTCCGTTGCCAGTCGAGAAAGATGGAAAAAGTTGACACGGGGATTGGCTCCTCGGGAAAGGAATTGAACGGAAGGTCGTTGTTCATTCCCCCGGCGGGGATGTGGGCAAGCGCCGGGACGGCGGAGACAACGTCCTTGATTCTTCCAGCGTAAAAAAGCCCATCAACTGATGTAGTTCATGCGCCTGATGGCTCAAAGCATGACTTGCAGCCGCCGTCTTTTCCACCAGTGCGGCATTTTGCTGTGTGGTTTGATCCATTTGCAGGATCGCCTTATTGACCTGTTGAATCCCGCTGGCCTGTTCCCGGGTCGCGGCCGCCATTTCGGCCACAATGTCATTCACCTTCTTGGCCGCCATCGCAATCTCGGCTAACGCCAGCCCGGATTGTCTGACCAATCGCCCGCCGTCTTTTACCTTGGCCACGCTGTCAGCAATCAGCCCCTTAATCTCCTCGGCGGCATCGGCGCTGCGTTGCGCCAGCTTGCGGACTTCACCGGCCACAACCGCAAAACCTCGCCCCTGTTCCCCGGCGCGGGCGGCTTCTACCGCCGCATTCAATGCCAGCAGATTGGTTTGAAACGCCATTTCATCAATCACGCTGATGACCTCAGCCATTCGCCGACTGCTGGCGTTGATCGCACTCATCGCGACAATAGTTTGTTCCGCCACTTGTCCGCCCTGTTCAGCCTGAGTGCGGGCAGCGCCAGCCAGTTGATTGGCCTGGACAGCGTTATCGGCGCTCTGTTGCACCGTGCTGGTCAACTCCTCCATGCTGGCGGCAATTTCTTCTAGCGCTGATGCTTGCTCTTCGGTGCGTTGCGACAAATCGCCGCTGTCGTGGGCAATTTCGTCTGCCGCCATATTCACCGTGTGCGAGGTCTCCCGCGCTACGCTGATCACCTGGCGCAGACCGTCAATCATCTCTTGCATCGCCTGCAACAAGTGGCCGACTTCATCGCTGGAAGTGGTCGTAATCGCATCACTGAGATCGCCTTGGGCGATCCGATGAGCGACCATGATCACTTGCTGCAAGGGTTGCAGCAACCGCCGAATGACGAACCCGCTGACCACGATCAACAGCATGAACACAATAGCCAGCGCCACTTGACTTTTGAAAATGACCTGGCGAAATCCCGGCATGAATTCAGCATCGGGAATCATAATGCCATAGAGATAGCCATTACTGACCGTCGAATAATAAACATGGTAAAGCGCATTGTTGAGGGTCACACTGGACTGTCCGACTTGACTCGCCTTACCCCGGATTTTAGTGAGCCACGGAACCTCGCTCGACTGTTTAAGCTTCATCTTTTCATCGGGAGTGTATAGCACGACCAGCCCGGAAGCGGCATCGATCACGAACGACTCCATACTTGGGGTGATGCGGCTCTTGTTCAGTTGATCGAGAATGCCATCCAGCGCCCAGTCGGTAGTACTCAAACCCAGAATTTTACCTTGCGCGCCCAGAATAAAGGCAGTAATAGTCACCATCGTGATT
This sequence comes from uncultured Candidatus Competibacteraceae bacterium, assembly GCA_903879705.1. Classification (GTDB taxonomy): domain Bacteria; phylum Pseudomonadota; class Gammaproteobacteria; order Competibacterales; family Competibacteraceae; genus RXIV01. Next base: position 8,345 of record CAIRMO010000051.1, read on the forward strand.
TTAGTGATTTCGTCATAAAAAGGCTTGACCCAATATAAATTCAACTCCCGTTTTTGGTTGCGATCCCAGTTTTCAGGCAAGGCTGTGGTATACCAAACCTGTTTGTGATAATTGAACGCCGGATCATTGTATTCCAAAGTGAATTCCAACTGGTCGCCTTTGCGATAAACATAGATACCGTCAAAAACTTGCTGCGGATCAAAAACATTAGGCTCAAACCAAAAACCGATTCCAAAGGCTTCCGGGATGCTGTCTATCATTGTCGTCAGCAATCGCCGGATGGCAGGTTCCATATTGTAATTAGGGGCCGCTTGTTTCATGGCATGTAAAGCGCCAGCGCCAGCGGCAACACTATGGGCACTTAATTCAATCCGTCCGACCAGGCGATTGACCGTTTCGATATTCCTCATAAACAATCCCTTGACCTCGCTATCTCGCAGGCCTTCGAAGAGATTGCTGTTCTGGACGCTAAAAAAAAACATGACGCCGAATACTAGCAGTCCAGCACCAGCGAATAATAACACCAGTTTGCTGCGGATTGAGAACACGAACTATTTCCTCCAAATTACCGTAGTGGTTTAAGTCAGCAGCCAAATGATCAAACGGTAGTTTCGCTCATTTTTTTACCTTGTATAAGCATTCACATCCTCCTTTGGCAAGGGGGAGGTGAACGGTCACAACGGAAGAAGGTCGGGCGGTGGTTTACTTGCGGTCTGGCAGCAACGCTTTCAAGGCCGCCAGACCGCAGGCATCCCCACCCAGCGCCTGCTCCAGCCCGGCGATGCGCTCGCGCAGTTGCTGGTTGATCGCTTCCTGGCGGGTCAGCAGCGCAGAGTTAGCGGACGTTAGCGCACTGGGCTGAGGCGGGATCAGCGCACTACCGAGCAACCCACCCGCCGCCAGCCCGCACAGCAGAATCGCCAGCGCCGCCATGCCCCAGACCCAGGCACGCTGATGGCCGGGAATCATCGCCTCAGCCGTATAAATCGTGAATTGCGCAGATTCCTGCTTGTTCATGGTTATGACGCTCCTCAACGCTCTACCGTAAAGGTACTGACCGGCACGGTGGTATTGGGCCGGACGGTGCCTTTGAAAACCGACTCCTGGCCGCCCCGGATCAGGCGCACCTGGAACGGCGTCTCGCCGGGATTGATTTCATCCTTGCGCGGCGCATAGCGGACGGCGATTTCATAGACGCCCGGTTCGATCTTGCCCGCCGGCCAGAAGGCGTTTTCTACTGGACGGTCGCGCAGTTGGTCACGGACGGCGTTGGCGTCCACATCCAGTGCGCCGCCGCACTCGGCAGGATGCTGATAGTCGAGTTGTCGGCCCGCCGGACAGCGCACCACCAAATCGAGATCGCTGCGGCTGTTCCACAGCAGGGCCGCAGTAATTTCGCCGGTGGCCGCGCCGGCGGCGGATAGCCGGTTGACAAACTCCTGGCGTTCCTCCGGCGTCGGAGCGGCCCTGACAGGCGGTTCAACCGGCGGCAATGGCCGTACCGGCCCAGTCGCCGGCCTCCGATCCAGTAGCGCCTCTTCCAATGTTCGCGCCGGCGGTTCGGTGCTGGAGGATGCGGCGGGGGCACGGGGCGCGGGTTTTGCCAACGCTGAATTGGGCTCAGCCGGCGGATTCTGCCCGCCGGGCGTCATACGATCTGGCGCTGCGGGTGTTATCCCCGGCGTTACCCCGATGGGCGTGTCACCGGAATTGCGTCCGGACAACGCCAGTGAAGTGGTTGCCAAATCAGTTGGAATCGCCGCCTCTGGCAACGCCGCGCGATCAGTGGTGGGCGCTGCCGTCGTGGATAAAACCGGCGGTGTACGGTCGTCATTCATGGGGACGGTGACCGCTCCGGTCGCTGGAATCGCAGACTGTCCCGGAATCGCACGGCCATTGCTGCTTGATTCCCGCCGGGGAGAAGCGGGCGCAGCGGCTGATCCGGGCAGCAGCGAACACTGGCCGCATCGTTTAGCCAGTTGCGCCAACAAGACTTCCAACCGGACGCGCAACCCGGTTTCAGTGTCCTGGGCGACGGTCAGAGCGCCGGCAGCGGGATCGCCGACCATCGGATAAAGCGCTGGTTTTTTCAGCCAGGTCCACAATCCTGCTCCCAGCACCAGCAGAACGGCGAGCAAGGCGACCGTCCAGAAATAGCGGGAACCGATGACTACATAATGGAATGGCGCAGCAGGCGCAGTTTCTGCAACCGGCGACACTGTTTCCACACCCATGATCGGCGCAGATTCAGGCGATGACTTCAATAGGGGTTCCACCGCCGGTATCGCTGGCGCTGATTCAGGTTTCAGGCGTGGTTTTGGTTCGGATAGCGATGGCGCGGATTCGCCGGTCGGCGCTGTAGCGAACGATGCTTCCGGCAAGGCCGGTGGCGCTGATTCCGGCAACGTGGACGGCGCTGGAGATTCCGGCAACGGTTCCAACGGAGCGCTGGCCAATTCGGGCAGGGCGATCTCCGGGATTGCCACGTCGCGGAACGGCTCAGCGGTTTGAATGGGAAGCGGCGCTGGGCCGGCTCCAGAACCCTCTGGCGTCTCCCAGGGCCGGTCGGGCGCAAAGCCCCACCCGGTGATGACCGGTCGACCAGCGACCAGCAGGATCCCGCTGGCGGCTGGAGTAACCAGCACCCCTTTCAGGATTGCCCCCAGTTGTATCCGTTGCGCATTCCCGGAAGCGGTGTAACGCTCCGCCAACTCCCGCCCGCGCCCGAGGATTTCCTCAATCCGGGCAAGCATGACCCGGCGCTGATCTTCGGGCAGGTTGTCGAACGCCACCGGTTGCTGTTCAGGATCGCCTTCGGTGTACCAGTCAATGCGACCACGGACGCGATCCACCACCGGTTCGGCCAGCAGAGCCGCGGCATCCGCCCCCAACTGCTCGGTCAGCACGGCCCGGATCTGTGGATACAGCGTGTGCAGCGGCTGGCCAAAACCACCGGTTTCCCGCATTCCGTCGAAGGCACTACTGCTCAGTAAAATTTGCTCGGTCGCCATATCCGCTGCGCCTCGTGAAGGTTCGTCATCCCGTTTTGCTACTGACCACTGCCTACTGACCCGACGGCTGGGTGGTTGGAGACGATGTAGTGGCCGATTCGCTTAGCGCGATAGACAGCCCGCCGCCGCCCAGGGTCAGATCCAGGCCGTATTGCACATTCTGCAAATAAAGCGTGACGCCCTTTTCATTGCGCAGCATCGCGCTGCCGCCGCCCTGGAACAAGGTAAAACCGCCTTCAATCGCCACATAGGTTCCGGGAAAATCGGCGATCTCACGCAAGCGATAAACCTGACCGAGCGCATCCACCTTGCTGACGCCCACCGTGGCCGCCTTCACCCCAGAAATCGTGAATGGATAGTTTTTGCCTTTGAATTCAAGCGATCCCTGGCCTTGGCTATAGCCGAACAGCAGCCCGAATGCAGTGCTGGAAAATTGTAGCCGGCCATCGAGTCGCCCATCCTGGGCCAGCGCTGCATCCATTCCCGTCGTCGCCACCAGCATTACCGTCAAGATCATCTGCGCTAATCGCATCGTCTTCTCCTCAAATGATGGACAAAAACCACTTCAGCCCACAGGTATCGTATAGGAAGGCCGCTCAAACTGGTTCAGCAACATTTTTTCCAGCTCGCGGTTGATATCTACGCCTAAGCCGCCTTCCTGGCCTGAAGCGCCGCTCTTGATGCTACTGCGCGAACACCGGTCCAGTGGCCAGACACCTACTTTTTCATCCAGTTTGACTTCCTTCCACTTGGGATGCCCGGACTGCTGGAGCTGGCTGAGATTGCCGCGAATCGCCTGGCTCAAGGCCACCAACTGTCGGCAGCGCTGGGCGAAATAGGGACTTTGCTTGCCGGAAAAATCAAAGCTCATCAGCACCGCCTTGACGGCAATGGTTGAGACTTTACCGTCCATCCAGTCGTAATCCGCCGTGCTGATCTGGGCCGACGGGTACTCGTGCAACATCCGGGGATCGTCCAGCGGCACGAAATGGACATTCGCCAGTAATGGGGCGAAATCCGCCTTGGTCACCAGATTACCGAGCTTGGTGAACAGGCTGACCGGCTTGCCGGCCACATAGAACATGGCGTCAGCTTCGCCCTTGAGGACGGCAGTGACGCCTTGCAACGGCGGCAAATTCAGCAGTTCCGCCGGTTTGGTCCCGGTCAGTTGCAACAGATTTATCGTAGTCAGCCAGGTGCCGCTGCCCTGTTCGCCGACCACCACCCGTTTGCCCTGCAAGTCACTGATCGACTGAATGGATTTGTTGGCGAACAGATGCACTTCTTCGTTGTAAAACGGAAAAATCAGTCGTAAGCGGCTGGCAACCTGGCGCATTTCCGGATTCTCGGACCGGCTGAGAAAGCCCAGCACGTCGGACTGCACAATGCCCAAGGCGGCGTTTTCCTTGCTGTTCATCCGCTTGATGTTGTCAATCGAACCCTGGGAATCCTTGACCAGAATGTCCAGGCCAACGGTTTTGCCGATGCCGGCAATGTCATTACCGAATTGAATATAAGTCCCGGTCTTTGAACCGGTCACCATCCCGATCTGTTTGGCATCGGTCTCCTGGGCGATGGCTAGCGCCAAACCAGCCCAACTGAGTAGAAATATCAGGCCACTCATCAGCAGACGGTTCATGAAAAATACTCCTGGCAATCAATGAAGTTCACGATCAATTCGCGCCCTGTCGCGTCCTGTTCATGGACAATCAGGGTGATTTGGAGCGGTGTAGTCTTTTTTCCAGTTCCTGCACGGTCGGATCAAATTGCGATTTCAATTCGTCCTCCAGACTTCGTCCGGAATCTGGCGGCCGGGATGGCGCAGCCCGAGGTGACGGAGTCGTTGCAGGCGGCACCGGGGTTGACGCTGGCGGTTCGGACAGTACCGGATGCACCGGGATCGCCGGTTCTGGCGCTGGCTTTGGTTCTGGTGCGGGCACCGGTTCCGAGGCCGGTTTCGGCTCAGGGGCAGGCACCGGTTCCGGTGCCGGTTTTGGATCGGGCGCTGGCTTTGGCTCCGGGGACGCATAGGCTCTGACTGGTGGAACCGCGACCGGGGACGCAACGAACCGGGTGGGCTCGCCCCGGCGGATCAACCACCACCCGCCAGCGGCCATGGCAGCCACCAGGACCACCAGGGTTAGCAGGCCGATCAGCAACCCGGATTGGCTCCGCCGCGCTTCGTTGGTTGCGCCGGGAGTCGCTGCTGGGGATGGGGCGCGGATTGGTGGTTCCGGGGCCAACTCTGCCGGAACCGGGGGCGAAACCCTGCGTCCGGGTACGCTGACCGTCGGTTCCGGATCAACCGGAAGGTTCCGGTTCGCTGGGGAAGATCGTGCGCCTGATGTAACGATCCGAGTCGCCTGGTCGTCGTCTGCTGGTTTCGGTGGTGGCGGCGGCGAGGGCCGGCCTGGCGCTGCGCGGGTGGACAGGTTCTCGTCCACCGGTTCGGCGCCGAAACTAATATCGGGAATCGGCATGTCCGGGATGGGCAAATCGGCGTCGCCTGCATCGGTCACCAGGGGCGCTGACGCTGGCGCGGGTTCGGGAGGGAGTTTCGGGCCGGCCTCGACCCGGACTCCACCGACCACTCGCCGTTCACTGCTCGCCGCGCCGGCTTCGATTTCCAGTTGCGGCGGCCAGGTGAATGTCACATCCGCCACGCTCGCCAACCCTTGGCCGCGCACCGCCAGCCGGTAAGGCATGTTTTCCAGTTGGAACGCCAGATCGGGAGGGATGACGAACTTCAGCGCCTCGCCGCTGTACCAGACTTCCTGGGGTTGCAGCCAGCATTCCGCGCCCTGCCAGCCGTCCGGGCCCAGATGATTGTCAGTAAAGCCATGACGGCGCAGGACGAACTCGAAAGTCTCCAGGCTGCGCGGCAACCCGCCGAGGGTAACGATGGCGTGTCCCAGCGGGCGGGCGGGATCTTCCGAAATGCGAACTGAAAGCGCCGACATTCAATTCTCCAATGGACTGCTTTGAGGGGTTATCCGGGTCCGTCGCTCAAGACGGACCGAGCGTATTGATCATCATTGTAAGCGAAACACGGAATGCCACGGTTGCAATCTGGCCTGGAACTTCGCCGGCGGGCATCCCGGCCAGCGTGTTTCTCAATTATTATAGCCAACTGAAAAAATTGTCCTTTTGACTGATTTGATGACCCTGAGGTGAAACGTGAGCGAAGGGATTGCCATTATTGGCATGGCCGGGCGCTTTCCCGGCGCAACGACCATTGATGAATTCTGGCGGATCGTTCGGGAAGGCGGCGATGCCATCACCGCTTTCAGCGAGGCGGAGTTGCTGGCTGCGGGCGTGTCCCGCACCGAACTGGCCGATCCGCATTATGTGCTAACCGCTCCGGTGCTGGATGACATCGCTGGTTTCGACGCCCCATTCTTCGGCTTGAGCGCGGAGCAGGCCGAATGGTTGGACCCCCAGCATCGGCTGTTCTTTGAATGTGCCTGGGAAGCCTTGGAAATGGCCGGCCATCCGCCAGAACGCTTCAAGGGCGCGATCGGCGTGTTTGCGGGTTGTTCGATCAGTTCCTATCTACTGTTCAACCTGTTGCCAAGCCTGCGGGCCGGAGCTGCACCGGCGACGTTGCTGGCCATGATCGGCAATGAGAAGGATTATCTGGCCAGCCATCTGGCCTATCTGCTCGGCCTGACCGGCCCTAGTATCGGCGTGCAAACCGCCTGTTCGACATCGCTGGTCGCGGTGCATCTGGCCTGTCAAAGCCTGCTGGCCGGGGAATCCGATCTGGCGCTGGCCGGCGGCGCGAACGTGCGGGTCCCGCACCGGGTCGGCTACCGCTATGAAGAAGGCTCCATTTTGTCGGCGACCGGGCAATGCCGCAGCTTCGATGCCGCTGCCGATGGCACCGTGTTCGGTTCGGGGGTGGGCGTAGTCGTGTTGCGTCGCCTGGCCGACGCGGTGGCGGACGGTGATCCGATTCAGGCGGTGATTCCAGGTTCAGCGGTGAACAACGATGGCGGACGCAAGGCCGGCTACACCGCGCCGAGTGTGGACGGTCAGGCGGCAGTGATCGCCGAGGCGCTGGCGGTCGCTGGCGTGGAAGCGGCTTCCATCGGCTATATCGAAGCGCATGGCACGGGGACGCCCATCGGCGATCCGATTGAAATCCGCGCCTTGAACGAGGTGTTCCGGGGTCTTCCCCAGGGCAGTATCGCGTTGGGCAGCGTCAAGGCGGCGTTTGGCCATCTGGAGGCGGCGGCGGGCGTGGTCGGACTGATGGCGGCGGCGCTGGCCGTTAAACACGGTCTGTTGCCGCCCATCGCCCATTTTCGGCAGGCTAATCCGCTGCTCGGTTTGGAGAAGACGCCGTTTATGCCCGCTGCCACGGCGCGGCCCTGGAGGTCTGGCGGGCCACGCCGGGCCGGGGTCAGCTCTTTCGGAATCGGTGGGACGAATGCGCATGTGGTGGTGGAGGAAGGGCCTCCTGGCACCTGCCCGGCGGCGCAGTCGAACCACCCCGGCGCTGCCCGCCACCCCGCCTCATCCAAGGAGGGGCATTGGTCGGTGCTATGCCTGTCGGCGCGAGATGAGGCGGCGCTGATTGAATTGCGTCAGCGTTATCGGGATGTTTTGACCGATGAGGCCGATTTTTCGGCACTCTGCCGGACTGCGGCGTGGGGGCGGCGGCATTTTGAACAGCGGGTGGCGGTGGTCGCCGGTTCGACGATGGAGGCGCGGGAGTTGCTGGCCCAGGCAACCCCGGTGCGGATTGCACCACATCCCCGTTTGGGATTGTTATTCAGCGGTCAGGGCTGTTGGGTGGCAGGCGCTGGGCGGGGTTTGGCGACGTTGCCGGTGGCAGGCGCGATTCTCGCCCGGGCCGAAGCGCTGGTTCCTGGCATTCAGGCCGCGCTGTCTGATCCAGCGGGCGATGGGACAAATACCGGGATCGCTCAACCGGCACTGTTTGCGCTGCAATGGGCGCTGGTCGCGCAATTACAGGCTTGGGGAATTGTGCCGGTTGCAGTGGCGGGACACAGCCTCGGTGAACTGGCGGCGGCGGCCACCGCTGGAGTTCTCGGCTGGGAAGACGGGTTGCGGCTGGCAGCGGCGCGGGGCCGGTTGATGCAGGCGCTCCCATCCGGAGGAGCGATGGCGGCGGTATTTGCTGCGGCGAACGTGGTCCAGGCGACGCTCGGTTCTGAAGCCGCTACGGTTAATCTTGCGGCGTTCAACGCCCCGAAGACGGTCGTATTGTCGGGAGACAGTGCGGCGTTGCAGCAGGTATTGGGCCGGCTGACCGCTCAGGGCATCGCCCACCAGTGGCTGAAAGTGGCCCACGCTTTTCACTCGCCGCGCATGGAACTGATCCGGGCCGAACTGGACACGGTCGCTGCTGCCTTCCCGCAGCACCCGCCCCATCTGAACTGGGTGTCCACGCTGACCGGCGGCATGATCAGTCAGCCGTCTCTTGATCACTGGTCCCGCCATGCCCGCTACCCGGTGCGTTTCACCGAGGCGCTGCAAACACTGCATACGCTGGGCTGCACGGCGTTTCTGGAAATCGGTCCTGGCACGACCTTGACCGCATTGACCCGAATCCAGCAGGACTCCGCCTGCATCGTGCCCACACTGGCGGATGCTGATGAACCGCGTGCGCTGTTGAACGCCGTTGCTGCGCTGTATGTCCACGGTCTGACTGTTGACTGGGCGGCTCTCCTTGGTTCCGGTCCCCGCGCATCCGTGCCGACGTATCCGTTCCAGCGCCGCCGCTATTGGCGCGATCCACCCCTCTTTCCCAACGCCTCTCCCCGCGTGGGAGAGGGGAGCCTCTTGCCCGGCCAGGCGTTTTCTACGCCACTGGCCCGGCGGTTGTTCGTTGCGACCTTGTACCCACACGCTCCCGACTGGCTGGATGAACATCGCGTCGATGACCGGGTGATCCTGCCTGGCGCAGTTCATGCCGCTCTGGCCTTGGCCGCCGGCCTGAACGGACTCAGCGCGTTGAGTATCGAGGCTCCGCTGACTATCGGCCCGGACGGCATCGAATTACAGACGATTCTCCACGAAGAGGGCCGGGTGCAGATTTATGCCCGCGACCGTGGAGCGACCGCTTGGCAACGGTACGCCAGCGCCGAACCCGGGCGGGTTGCCGCCGATCTCGGTATGGAGAATCTCGCGGCTCTGATGGCCCGTTGTGATACGCCGGTCTCCCCGGAATCGTTCTACCAACGACTGGAAGCCAGCGGGATTGCGCTGGGGCCGCGTTTCCGGCGTCTCGTGGACCTCCGCACCGGTCAGGACGAAGCGCTGGCCCGGTTGTGCGCGCCTGATGACCTGGAACCGAACGGTCTGCCGGTGCATCCGCTGGTACTGGATGCGCTGTTTCAGACGCTGGGTGCAGCACTGATCGGGACTGATCGCCCGGCGCATCTGCCCGTCGTGCTGGATGGGTTGCAACTGGCGGTGGCGGCCAATCCTGACGCCGCCGTTTGGTGTCACGCGATCTTGCGTTCGCCCCAGCCGGGCGATGACGGCCTGATCGGCGATCTTGGCCTGCTGGCCGCCGATGGAACCCGGTTACTCCAGGTTGAGGGTCTAGGCTGTCGGCCCGTGCGATCCGGGGCGGTCATTCGCCGTCATCTCTATACCCCGGTCTGGCGACCGTGCGACCCTGCCCGCTGGCCGGCGCCGTTAACCCTCGCCAGTGAGGTGGCCCGTACCGTTGATCTGGCCGACTACCTCGACTATTTGCCGCAACTGGATGCGCTGAGTACGGCCTATGTGGCGCAGGCCTTTATGGCGCTCGGCGCACGTTTTGTACCCGGCCAACCCGTCCAATTATCGGTTCCTGTCGCGCCCCGCTTTGTCCGGGTATTACCGCGCTTGTGGCGGATGCTGAAAGAGGACGGCCTGATCGACGCCCATCAGCGAACCGTGCGCGTTTCCGATACCGATCCCGAACGGCTGTTGACCGAAATTCGCGCCCGTTACCCGGCGCAGGCTCCGGAAACCGGAATGCTGGCTCGCTGCGGCGCAGCCCTGGCGGAGGTGTTGACCGGAACCGCCGAACCCTTGGACCTCCTCTCCCTAATCCGCTCTCCCATGAATGGAGGGGCAGGTACCCGGCGTTTACTGGAACAAGACGATGCCGGGGCGATTTATGCCGAATCGCGCTATGCCAGCGCCCTGAATCAACTGGCGGTCAAGGCACTCACCCGCGCTTTGCCACCGAACCTGCCCCTGCGGGTGCTGGAAATCGGTGGCGGCACCGGTGGGACCACGCGCCATTTGTTGCCCATCTTCCCCGCGACTACGGCGGAATACCGGTTTACCGATGTCTCTCCGGCCTTTCTGCTACCTGCGGAACAGACCTTCGCCGATTACCCGTTTCTGCACACCGCCCTGCTCGACATCGAACGCGACCCCGCCGCGCAGGGCATCGACGCGGGCGGTTATCACCTGGTCATCGCCGCTCATGTTCTGCACGCGACCCGTGACCTGGCCGAGGCCGTCGCTCATGCCGCTCAGGCCCTGATTCCCGGCGGTTGGCTCCTGTTGATCGAAGGTCTTCGTCCCTCGCGCTGGCTCGATCTGACCTTCGGCTTGACCGAGGGCTGGCAGCGCGGGGTGGATCGGGAACTCCGGCCCGACGATCCCCTGATCGATGCCGATCATTGGCGTCGGCTGTTAGTCGAGCGGGGCTTTGATGAGGTCGCGGTGCTGACGCCCGGTTCAGGCCGGCTGGCCGATCAAGGTGTCATTCTGGCGCGTAAGAAGGCCACCTTGCCGAAAGCAGCCATGATCTGTCGGGCGGCGCTGGATGCGATCGATCCAGCGGCGGCGGTGCTGCCCATGCTGCAAACCGAACTGGGCCGGACGGCGCGCCTGCTGGTCGCAACCTGTGGCGCTCAACGCCTGCGGCCCTGGGAAACGCCCAATCCCGTCCAAGCGGCGGTGCTGGGACTGGTCAAGGCGGCGGCGCTGGAGCGACCGACGACCCTGGTTCGACGGGTGGACCTCGATCCCCTCGACGAGAACAATGAGGCGACGTTGGCTATTGAAGCTGAAATTGACGATGGCGAGAGCGAAGTGGCCTGGCGCGACGGTCGGCGTTACGCCTTGCGGTTGACCCGTGCTGAAAGTGATCCGCCGTTACCCGATCGCTTCCGCTTGGCCCCGACAAACCCCGGCCTTCTTGACTCCTTGTCGCCCCAGCCGTTGCCGGAACGGATGCCGGGACCGGGTGAAGTGGGCATCGCGGTCGCCGCCGCCGGAGTGAATTTCAAGGACGTGTTGACGGTGTTGGGTACAGTGGATCGGGCATCGGGGATCGGGGATCCATTAGGCGGCGAGTGCGCCGGAACCATCGTCGCGGTCGGTGCAGGCGTCACCGGATTCCACCTCGGCGACCGGGTGTTGGCGCTGGCGGGCGGTAGTTTGGCCAGTCACGTCATCGCGCCGGTTAGTCGCGTTGCCCATCTTCCTGCCGGCCTGACTTTGGAACAGGCCGCTGCGCTGCCGGTGGCTGCCAGCACTGCCTTGTACGCCTTGCGCGAAGGGGGGCGCTTGCAAACCGGCCAGCGCATCCTGATCCATGCCGCGACGGGTGGCGTCGGCCTGTTCGCTATCAAACTGGCGCGCGCGGCAAAAGCTGAAATATGGGTGACGGCGGGCGCTCCCTGGAAACGCGCCTGGCTGCGGCGGATGGGTATTCAGCACGTCTTCGATTCCCGCGATCCGGGATTCGCCGCCGAGGTGATGACGGCCACTGATGGCGAGGGGGTGGATTGGGTGCTGAACAGCCTGAGCGGAGAAATGATCCCCGCCAGCCTGTCGGTTCTTAAACCGGGAGGCCGTTTTATCGAGATCGGTCGCGCCGGAATCTGGAATGCTGCACAGGTTGCGACCCGGTTCCCGAAGGTCGATTACCGGATTGTCGCTCTCGATACCGCCAGCGAAGCCGAAGGTGGCCGGCTGCTGCACGCGGTGCTGGAGGCGGTTGCTGCCGGCGAGTTGTCGCCGCCGCCGCTGACCTTGTTGCCGATGAGCCGCGCTGCCGAGGCGTTCCGGCTGATGCAGCAGGCCCGGCATTTGGGCAAGATCGTTCTCACCCATCGCCCGCCATTCCGCTTCCGGCCGGATCGCGGCTATTTGATCACCGGTGGTTTGGGCGGACTGGGGTTGGCCGTTGCGGAATGGGCGGTCAGCCAAGGCGCACGACATCTGGCGCTGGTTTCCCGCCATGTGCCCGATGCGGAAACGGCTGCTCGGTTGGAAACATTGCGCGAGCGCGGTGCAACTGTGCAATTCATCGCGGCTGATTTGGCAGATGAGGCCCGGATTCACCGAATGCTGGCCGAATTGCACACCGTACTGCCGCCGCTGGCGGGCATTTTCCACGCCGCCGGGCGGCTCGATGACGCACCGCTGGCGGAACAAACCCCGGAACGTCTCGCCAAAGTCGCCGGCCCCAAACTGACGGTTGTTACCCCTTTGGCCACCGCGAATACTGATCTCGATGCCTTCGTCCTGTTCAGTTCTGCTGCTGGAGTGCTGGGTTCGCCCGGTCAGGCCAACCATGCCGCCGCCAGCGCCCGCCTGGACGCCCTGGCGCTCCACTATCAGGCGCAGGGGTGGCCGATGATCGCCATCGATTGGGGGGCCTGGCGCGACATTGGCGCGGCGGCCCGGCGGCAGGTGGGCGAACGGCTGGCGGAAACCGGCATGGGTGCATTGACCCCGGTGGAAGGGCTGGCGGCGCTGGCCTGGATTTTGGAACATCGACCAGCGCAGATTGCGGTGCTGCCGATTGACTGGCCCAAATTGCGCGGTCACTTCGGGGCGAATTTACCACCGCTGTTTCGTGAGTTATCCCTCACTCCCAGCCCCTCTCCCGTGCGGGGAAAGATCCGCCGGTGTCCACTCGCCACTCGCCACCCGCCACTCGCTCTCGATGACCTCGCCGTCTTATCGCCGGTGCATCGGATTGAACGCCTGGCCGGGTTGATAGAAGCTCAAGCACGGGGTTTGCTCTCCATTGGCGATGCACTACTGCGCCATGACCGGCCATTGAATGAACTGGGGCTGGATTCCCTGCTGGCGGTAGAACTGCGCAACCGGCTGAGCGTTCTGGCCGGGGCTTCCCTGCCGGCGACGCTGTTGTTCAATTATCCAACCATCGTAGCGCTGGCCGAACATCTGGCGGCGTTGATGCTGCCTGATTCACCACCTGAACCTGATTTCATCTCCCCTCAAGATCCAGCGGGCGCAATGGAAGAAGAGATTCTTTCCTTGGATGAAGACGATCTCGACGCCATTCTCCGGGAAATGGAACAGCGGCATTTGCAGTAAGGGTATGCCGAGTCAAAAAGTGCGTTTTTCACCCGACCTGAGAGCAGAACGCCGTCGGATGGCTTTGCTGGTTTACTTCCTGGTATCCGCTTGAGTAGCGACAAGGTTCGGTTTCATCTGCCCAACCTGGCGGATCGCGGCTAAGATAGGGGCATCCTGAACCGGTTGTAGAGGCAGCACGGGCATCCTGCCCGTGTTTAGCCCACGGGCAAAATGCCCGTGCTGCGATAAATTCCACAACTTGAATCGGATTCTTATAGCGCCTTCCTGTTGTCCGACCTTGCGGGGAATTGCCCATGACCTTTGTCGTTACCGAGAACTGCATCAAATGCAAATATACCGATTGCGTGGAAGTCTGCCCGGTAGATTGCTTCCACGAAGGACCAAATTATCTGGTCATCGATCCCGACGAATGTATTGATTGCACCTTGTGCGAGCCGGAATGCCCGGTGCAGGCCATTTTCGCCGAGGATGATCTGCCCGCCGACCAGCAGCACTTTCTCGCCCTCAATGCCGAGTTAGCCAAGGAATGGCCGGTGATTACCGCCAAAAAGGATGCGCCGCCCGACGCCGATGACTGGAACAACAAGCCGGGCAAGCTGCAATACCTGGAACGCTGACGCCGGGATTCAGCCCACCCCGGTTGAAAAGACCCGTCCACGCCCCCAGTCTCGTGTTATTGCCCCATTCGGCTTCTGTGGATATCCAAACTAATGAGCGAATCACCCTGCATTTTTGAAGTTACCCAACACAATTTCGCCACCGTGGTGGTGGAAAATTCCCAGCGGGTCCCGGTGCTGGTGGATTTCTGGGCTGACTGGTGCCAGCCCTGCAAGACCCTCACCCCGCTGTTGACCAAACTGGCCCAGGAATACCGGGGCGGATTCATCCTCGCCAAGGTCAATGCTGACACCGAACGGGCGCTGGCCGGCCATTTTCAGGTGCGCAGCCTGCCGACGGTGATGGCGATCTGGCAGGGGCAAATCGTGGAGCAACTGGTGGGATTACAGCCGGAATCGGCCTACCGCCAGATCATTGACCAGTTCCACGCTGCGCCGGAGGAATCGCTTCAGGAGCAAATCGAGTTGCTTTGGGAGCGCGGCCATCGCCAGGAAGCCGTCGAACTGCTGCGCAAGGCGCTGAATCAGGAACCCGCCAGTAGCGAATTGAAGATCGCGCTGGCGGAGAAGTTGCTGCAAATGGATCAGGGCGACGAAGTGCGAAGCCTGTTGCAAAGCCTGCCGGACGCGGAGCGCAACCGGCAGCCGGCCAGCGGACTGTTGGCACGGCTGCAATTCGCTGATCGGGCGCAAGGTGCACCCGATCGGGCCGCGCTGGAAGCACAAATCCAGGGCGATCCCGCCGCTTGCGCCGCCCGCCGGCAACTGGCCGCCCGGCTGGTCTTAGCGGGTGACTACGAAGCTGCGCTGGAGCAGTTCATGGCTATCCTGCGACGCGATCCCCAATTCGAGGACGAGGCCGGACGCAAGGGCCTGATCGCTATGTTCGAGATGCTCGGCAATGACCACCCGCTGACCATGACCTACCGGCGGCGGCTGTTCTCGCTGCTGCATTGACCTTACTGATCCCTCGCCATGACCGATCTCCCATCCGCTGTCGCCCCGCCTGAACCCAGGAAACCCAGCCTGTTTGAGGTGCTGAACCGGCCAATTCATTTCCCGTTTGGCAAGGATCGCGCCCCCGCTACAGCGCCGGAATCCCCATCGATTGAACCTACATCCTTCGCCCGCTTGCGGGACCGGCTGCGCCGCACCCGGCACCATCTGGTTTCGGGACTGGCGGGACTGTTTGCCGGACGGAAACTCGATGATGAGGCGCTGGAAGAGCTGGAAAACCGTCTGTTGCTGGCTGATGTCGGGGTGGACGTCACCACCCGGATCATCCGGCGCTTGACCGAGCGGGTTTCGCGCCAGGCGTTGCCCGATGCGTCGGCCCTGCTTGAGGCGTTGCGTGAGGAACTGCTGGCGATTCTCGCCCCTTGCCAGCAACCGTGGCAGCCCTCCGACTCCCGGCCCTACGTCATTCTTACAGTGGGCGTCAATGGGGCGGGCAAAACCACCACCATCGGTAAACTGGCCCAGCGGCTGCAAAACGAAGGCCATTCAGTGTTGCTGGCCGCCGGCGACACTTTCCGCGCTGCCGCCATTGAGCAATTGCAGGTGTGGGGCGAGCGCAACCGGATCGCGGTCATCGCCCAGCGCCACGGCGCGGATTCCGCCTCGGTGATTTACGACGCGATTCAGGCCGGCCAGGCGCGGGGAATCGATGTCGTGATTGCCGACACCGCTGGCCGGCTGCACACCCAAGCCAACCTGATGGCGGAACTGAAGAAAATCAAACGGGTGATGGGCAAGGTTGATCCCACCGCCCCGCAGGAGGTATTGCTGGTGCTGGATGCCAGCACCGGTCAGAACGCCCTGAATCAGGCGGTGCAGTTCCATGAGGCCGTAGGGGTGACGGGCCTGATCCTGACCAAGCTCGACGGCACCGCCAAGGGCGGCATCGTGTTTGCCATCGCCCGCCGGCTGGGTCTGCCGATCCGCTTCATTGGCGTTGGCGAAAGCATTGAGGACTTGCGCGAGTTCGACGCCGCTGAGTTCGTGGCCGCCTTGCTGGAAGAGGAAAAAACCGATTAATCGGGAACGAATTCAGTCGAAGGTTCGGCGGGCACTCATAACCGGTTTGGCACTCTTGCCGTGTGAGTGCTAAAATTGGGCCATCCCAGTAATGAGTAAACGGAAGGAGTGAATTAACGATGACCACAACTGCGCTGGTTCCCCGCATTGACCATCTACCGATTACGGCCGATAGCCTGGAAAGCTACATTCAGGCTGTCGGTCGGGCGCCGATGCTGAGCGTCGAGGAAGAGCAGGAGCTGGCTCAACGGCTGCAACTGCGCCACGATCTGCAAGCCGCGCAACGGCTGGTTATGGCCCACCTGCGCTTCGTAGTGCATATCGCCCGGGGCTACATCGGCTATGGCTTGCCGCTGGCTGACCTGATTCAGGAAGGCAATGTCGGCCTGATGAAAGCTGTCAAGCGATTCGATCCAGCCTACGGGGTGCGGCTGGTATCGTTTGCGGTCCACTGGATCCGTGCCGAAATTCACGAATTCATTCTTCACAACTGGCGGATCGTCAAGGTGGCCACCACCAAAGCCCAGCGCAAACTGTTCTTCAAGCTGCGCAGCTCCAAAAAGCGGTTGGGCTGGCTGAATCACGATGAAGTGAACACCATCGCCCGCGAGTTGGGGGTCAGCGCCGCCAATGTTATGGAAATGGAAGCGCGGCTCAGCGGCCACGACCTGCCATTCGACCCTGCCGACAACGACAGTGACGACGAGCATGAAGCCTTTACGCCCGCGGCCTATCTGCGCGACGAGCAGGCCAACCCGGCCGAGGCCTTGGAGCGGGACGATTGGGAAGAGCAGAGCACCCGCCGGTTGAGCGCGGCGCTGGAGCTGCTGGATCCCCGCAGCCGGGACATCGTGCAGCGTCGCTGGCTGAATGACGACAAGCCGACCCTGCACCAACTCGCTGCTGAATATCGGATTTCCGCCGAGCGCATCCGGCAACTGGAAGCCAACGCCATGAAAAAGCTGCGGACCGCATTGCCCGCGCTGGCCTGAATCGGTGCGCATCACAGGACTTTCGCTTTGATCTCAAAACCGGACGTAGCACGGGCTTCCCGCCTGTGTTGAAACGGGCACGATGCCCGTTCCACAGCAAGCGAAACCCGCCCGCGTGGCGAGGTTTTTTCATGGTTGGGAATAAACCGCCGATGACCCTGCCCGCTTTCGTCCAGCGCGACGTATCCCTCGCCGATCTGAACACCTTCGGTCTGCCGGCCCGCGCCGCGTTGTTGGCCGCGATTGAAACACCGGCGCAACTCGCTGCCCTGATCGATTGGCCGGAATGGCGGAGCTGGCCGCGTTTTGTCCTCGGCGGCGGCAGTAACCTGATTCTTTCCGGCGATTTCCCCGGACTGATGCTTCAGGTGCGGATTCCTGGCCGGGAACTGATCGGCGAGAGCGCCGACGCCTGGCTGGTGCGGGCCGGAGCCGGGGAAAACTGGCATGACCTGGTGCGCTGGACCCTGGCGCACGGCTGGCCGGGACTGGAAAATCTGGCGCTGATTCCCGGCACGGTGGGCGCAACGCCGATTCAGAATATCGGCGCTTACGGCCTGGAAATCGCTGAGCGGGTGCAAGGCGTAGAGGCGGTGGACTTAACGAGCGGTGCAATGATCACGTTCGACCGGGCCGCTTGCCGTTTCGGCTACCGGGACAGCGTCTTTAAACACGAGGCCGCCGGGCGTTATCTGGTAACCACCGTCACGTTCCGTCTACCGAAACGCTGGCAACCACTCACCGGTTACGACGATGTGGCGCAAGAACTGGAAGCCCGGCAGATCGCCCATCCGACGGCGCACGACATCGCTGATGTGGTCATCGCCATCCGCTCCCGCAAGCTGCCTGACCCGGCACAGATCGGCAACGCTGGCAGCTTCTTCAAGAATCCACGGGTGGATGCCACCGCGTTTGCCCGGCTGACCGCCCACCATCCCGATTTGCCGCATTACCCGCAGTTGGACGGGACGGTAAAACTGGCGGCCGGCTGGTTGATTGAACGCTGCGGCTGGAAAGGCCGGAATTTGGGGCCGGTGGGCGTTTACGAACAGCAGGCGCTGGTACTGGTCAATCGCGGCGGGGCGCGGGGCGTCGATGTGTTGCGGCTGGCGCAGGCGATTCAGGTCTCGGTGCAAACGGTGTTCGGGGTCACACTGGAGCCGGAGCCGGTAGTACTCTAGCACTTGATAATCGGCCTGATCGCCCGCATTTAGCGTCCGAATCCCCTGAGCCGCGTTGAACCCATTATGACTGACCACGAAGCCGAAGAAACCCTCGAAGCAGAAGTCGTGGGTGAGGACGACGAGAACGACGCGGACGACAACAACGAAAGGTCCGCCAATACCGTTGTCGCCGCTGCCGATATTCTGCCCATTACGATCTATCTGCTGCCACTGTCCGAACGGCCCTTCTTCCCGGCCCAGGCGTTGCCGTTACTCCTCAACGAAGAACCCTGGCTGCCGACCATTGAAGCCGCCGCTGCCTGCGAACAACGGGTGATCGGCTTGGCGCTGGTCAAGCTTGACAGCGCAGAAAATGTCAGTCCCGATGATTTTTACGACGTCGGCACCGCTGCCCGGATGCATCAATTAACGCACAACGAAGGCCGGCTGCAATTCATTGCCCAAGGTCTCAAACGGTTCCATATTGAGCAGTGGCTGTCCACTGTTCCCCCCTATCAGGTCCAGGTGAGCTATCCGAGTGAGGATGACGAGGCGGGTCCCGACGAATTGCGGGCTTATTCATTGGCGGTGATTAATACCCTGAAAGAACTGATTCCGCTCAATCCCCTGTACTCCGAAGAACTGAAGTTCTTTCTCAATCGTTTCAACACCCACGATCCATCGCCACTGGCTGATTTCGCCGCCAGCCTGACTACGGCCAGCAAGGGTGAATTACAGGAAATTCTCGCCACCGCGCCGGTGCTGGAACGGCTGAAAAAAGTCATCGTGCTGCTGAAGAAGGAACTGGAAGTCGTCAAGCTCCAGAGCCACATCCGCAAGCAGGTTGAAGAAAAGATGAGTGAGCATCAGCGCAAGTTTTTTCTGCGCGAGCAGCTCAAGGTCATTCAACAGGAACTCGGGATTGCCAAGGATGATCGCACCGCCGATGGGGACCGGTTCCGCGAGCGGTTGGCCACTCGCCAGGTTCCCGAACCGGCGTTGAAACGGATCCATGAAGAACTGGAAAAACTCGCCATTCTTGAAGCCGGGTCCCCGGAATATGCCGTCACCCGCAATTATCTCGATGCGCTGACCGATTTGCCGTGGGGAATCTACTCCACCGACAATCTCGATCTGAAACATGCCCGCGAGGTGCTGGATCGGGATCATGACGGGCTGGAGGACGTGAAAGACCGGATCATCGAATTTCTGGCGGTGGGGGCCTTAAAAGGCCAGGTCGGCGGCTCGATCATTCTGCTGGTTGGCCCGCCCGGGGTGGGCAAAACCTCCATTGGCCGGTCAGTTGCCGCCGCGCTGGATCGCAAGTTCTACCGGCTCAGCCTGGGCGGGATGCGCGATGAGGCCGAGATCAAAGGCCATCGCCGCACTTATATTGGCGCATTGCCCGGCAAGTTTATTCAGGCCATTCGGGAAGCGGGTACCGCCAATCCCGTCATCATGCTGGATGAAGTGGACAAGATTGGCGCGTCCTATCGCGGCGATCCGGCCTCGGCGCTGCTGGAAGTGCTGGATCCGGAGCAGAACAACGAATTTCTCGATCATTATCTGGATGTGCGCTTCGATTTATCCAAGGTCCTGTTTATCTGCACTGCCAATCAACTCGACACCATTCCTGGGCCATTGCTGGATCGGATGGAAACCACCCGCCTGTCTGGCTACATCACCGCTGAAAAGCTGCAAATCGCCCGCAATCATCTCTGGCCGAAACTGCTGGAACGCAGTGGCATGAGCCGGGATCGGATTCAACTTGATGAGGCGACGCTGCGCCAGATCATTGAGGGCTATGCCCGCGAGGCCGGGGTCCGTAATCTGGAAAAACAACTAGGACGGATTGTGCGCAAGAGCGCAGTCGAGATTGTCAATGGTCGTGAAGGATCGATTGTGGTCGAACCGCTGGAACTGGATCGCTATTTGGGCAAGCCGCCATTCAAGCCAGAAACGCTGATGAGCGGACTGGGGGTAGTCACTGGACTGGCGTGGACGGCAATGGGTGGGGTAACCCTTAATATCGAAGCGACCCGGGTTCACACCAAGAATCGCGGCTTCAAACTGACTGGGCGGCTGGGCGAGGTGATGCAGGAGTCGGCCAACATCGCCTACAGTTACGTCAGCGCCCATCTGGCGGAATACCAGGCGGATCCAAAGTTCTTCGATGAAGCCTTTGTCCATCTGCATGTCCCGGAGGGCGCAACCCCCAAGGATGGCCCCAGCGCCGGGATTACTATGGCGACCGCCTTGTTATCGCTGGCGCGGGGACAACAGCTAGAGCGGGCTTTGGCGATGACCGGTGAATTGACTCTGACCGGCCTGGTGTTGCCGGTGGGCGGCATTCGTGAAAAGGCCATAGCCGCACGGCGGGTAGGCATTCACGAACTGATTCTGCCGGAAGCGAATCGGGGCGATGTCGAGGAGTTGCCGGATCATATTAAGGAGGGCTTGACCATTCATTTCGTGGAGCGGTTGCGGCAGGTGGTGGACTGGGCGTTCACCCCGGAAACGATCCAGACTTTGTCCATGGAAAAGGCGGAAGAGACAAAAAATACAAAAGGGCCGAAAAAGAGGAAACCGCGAATTGACTAGAAACCTGCGCCCTCAACGGGTTTTCGGTTGGCGGGTCACTGGCGGTTTGTTGCTATTGGCGTTGTCGCTGGGCCCGGTTCAAGCGGGTTGCGACGATCCGCCGGCTCGGCGCGTTAACTGGCTGCGTTGCGACAAACCCGGCGCGGATTTGCACGGCGCGGATTTGCGCGAGGCGGTACTCACCCAGGTCAATCTGGCGAATGCCCAAGTGGCCGGCGCTCGTCTGAATAACGCTGATTTGGGCGGTGCGACTTTGACCGATGCTGATTTCACCGGTGCGATCTTGACCGATGCCCGGCTGGTTTCGGCCCAATCAGAGCGGGCGGTATTCTCTGGCGCGAATCTGGCTGGAGCGCGGCTGGAACGGGCGGTGTTGACCGGAGCGAATCTGAGCGGTGCGGATCTGAGTGGGGCGCGACTGGATCAGGCGGATCTGCGCGGGGCAAACCTGACGGGATCCAAACTGGGTAAGGCGAATCTGGCGCAAGCCAATTTGGCCGGTGCGCAATTGCAAAATGCGGAGTTAAGCAGTGCAATCTTGAGTCGGGCGGTACTGGAGAATGCGGTATTGACCGGCGCGAAGCTGCAAGGCGCGAATCTGACTGGCGCTACCTTGATCGATGCCGATTTCAGCGGGGCGAATCTGGCCGGGGCGAATCTGGCCGAGGCCCGCCTGACCGGCGCTCGCTTCACTGACGCCAGGCTGGACAGCACCATCTGGCCGGATCGGCGGCGCTGTCAGCCCGCGTCGGTGGGCGAATGCCGGTAGGTTGCTTCGATGGATGTTACTCATTCAGTAGGTTTTCGCATTTAGGTCTCCCGGGTTCCGTCATTTCCGCGAATGCGGGAATCCAGTCAGCCGCTGAAAAACGGGATACCCGCGTTTGCGGGAATGACGAACGGGGTGATTTTTGACTGGAAAAAGATAAAATCTATCGGGAAATGGCGTTGGACTTGAAACTTATACCCCATAATCTTGTGATTCCCGCGGGAAATTTCAATGAAATACACGGTCAAGGTTTTACTGATTTTGGTCGTCGTCGTTACGATATTGCCGGTTTTTGTTGCAATCCCCTTCCATGTTGCCAATCTATTTCAGCGTGATCGAGCTGCGCTTGATCAATCCGTTCGACTGACCACTTTGGCGCTCCTTCAGGCCGTCGACGGGAATCTCCGCGCTGCCCAGAATGGCTTGGAACTGCTGGCTGGATCGGAGGAACTCAGGCGAGGTGATTTGGCGCAATTCTATAAGCGCGGCACCGATCTGGTGAATCTTGGCATGGCTAACAACGTGGTCGTGCTGGATGAAACCGGCCAGCAACTGATCAACACCCTTAAACCCCTTGGCCAGCCCTTGCCCAAGACGGGCAATATGACTAATGTGCGGCGGGTTTTTGAGACCGGAAAGCCCGTGTTCTCGAATCTTTTTATGGGAGGCGCATCGAAGCGTTTGGTGGTCGACTATAGCGTTCCGGTCTCACGCGATGGCAAGGTGATCTACGATTTAACTGCTGCCTTTCGTCCTGAACAACTGGGGAAGCTCCTTGATGAGCAGCACCTTCCTTCTGGATATGTTGCAGAAATTCTCGATAAAATGGGAACAATCGTGGCGCGATCCAGCCAATCCGAAAAGTATGTCGGGCAGAAAACCGTAGCCGCTCTGCTAAAAGAAATGCAGGAATCCTCTACAGGAACATTGCAGACCGAGGATATAGACCGTGTGACTTCGTATATCTCATACACCCGATCGGCAGTCTCAGGATGGACGGTCGCCATTGCCGTTCCTCAAGAGTCTCTATTGGGCGAAACTAAAAAATATCTAATCATGCTCAGTTCGAGCGCATTAGTTCTACTCATTGTCGGTATCATGCTGGGCGCAAGAGTGGCCCAATACATCGCGCAATCGATCCATGCGCTCATCCCTGTCGCGCTGGCCCTTGGCGAAGGTAAACCGATCGAGATCCCCCGCGGCAAAATTGTTGAAGTGACATCGGTTGTTGATGCTTTGGTGCGAGTGGAAGACGAACTGAATGTTCATCGGCTGCATCTCGAAGAACTGGTCTCCTTACGCACCGCCGAATTGGCGCTGGCCCGCGATGCCGCCGATGCCGCCAATCAGGCCAAGAGCATGTTCCTCGCCAACATGAGCCACGAGTTGAGAACCCCCCTCAACGCCATTCTCGGCTTCTCCAGTATTCTTGGTCGTGATTCAGGCTTCTCCGAATCGCAGAAGGAAACGCTGTCGATCATCCACAAGAGCGGCGACCACCTGCTCAACCTCATCAACGATGTACTCGACATCGCCAAGATCGAAGCCGGGCGCATCACCGTACAAACGGCATCATTTGATCTGGGCGGTTTGATCCTCGATATCACTGACATGTTGCGCGGTCGCGCCCAAGAGAAAGGGCTACAACTGATCCTCGATCAAACCAGCACGTTCCCACGCTACATCGTCAGCGACGCGGCCAAGCTGCGGCAAATCCTGATCAACCTGATCTCCAACGCCATCAAAGCCACCGAGCAGGGCGGCGTCACTTTGCGGCTGGGGCTGAAAACGGACCCCCCCAACCTTCTGCTGATCGAAGTGGAAGACACGGGCTGCGGCATTAAGCCGGAAGACCAGGCCACTCTCATGCAGCCCTTCGTTCAAGTGGGTCCGCAGACCCAGCAGCAGGGTACGGGGCTGGGTTTGGCCATCAGCCGCCAGTTTGTCGAACTGATGGGCGGCAACCTCACCTTCACCAGTACGCCCGGTCAGGGCAGCACCTTCCGGGTGGAACTCCCGGTGCCACTGGCGCAGCCTGATGAGATCCCGCAGATTCCCAAGGGGCGCGGAGAAGTGATCAGACTGGAACCCGACCAAGCCCCCTGCCGGGTGTTGGTGGTAGACGATCAAGTGGACAACCGGCTTTTGCTCCAGCGTTTGTTGGAAAGCGCAGGCTTTCAGGTGCAACTGGCCGAGAACGGCGCGGTGGCCGTGGAACAGTTCCAAAGCTGGCGACCGCATTTTATCTGGATGGATCAGCGGATGCCGGTGATGGACGGGCTGGAAGCGACCCGCCGCATGGGGCTGCTCGAATTGCCAGGTGAACTCCGCACCGTAGTCGCTCATCAGCGTCAGGATGCCCAATCCGGAGGCTGAGGGCGAATCGCCAACTGCATTCGCTTCGATGCGCTCCAGCAAGAGTTCATTAGGATCACTGGCGGTGAGCTGTTCCAATAACCAAGCGTTTAATATTCAAAAACAGCAATTTCCAGATTACCCGGCTGCTGGCTGAAGAAAACGCTGATTGGACGCCAGAGCGTCTGGCAAACCGGCAACACTGGATGGCAAACCAGGTAACATCGATTTAGCGGATCGCCCAGCTTTCATAAATCAAAATTGCTTTTTTCTTTTGGCGAGCCATCATGTTCTAATTCGACATCAAGGTGAAGATTAACGTCTTGATATAATGTGGTTTGATCGTTTAAACGATCATCAGAACCGTCAAGATACCATGTCAACAGGGTGCCATCGCTGTCGATCATTACGCTCGAAGGTTGCTTCCAGCTTGGATTCCACTTTAAACGATCCTCCAATTTAAAATATGATTTTAGCAGTACTAATCGCTCCTTCACCCGGACATCAAGAATTGTTCCGTGGTACAAAACGATCTTGCCAATATCACTGAGTACTGCAAAACGGGGCTTAGATCGACCCGAAAACTCACCACAAGCACTAATCTCACTGATCAAAGACAATCCCTTGTGCAGCGATGTTCTATGGTGACCCATACCGCGCATCGGGATTGCGTGAAATAAATAATGGGCTTCAATACCATGTTGCCGAAGATAATCATATAACTCAACCAGTGTTTTAAAATCATCATTGACGTTTTTTAATAACGGATGTTGATTATAAAAAACCATACCAATTTCTTTCAATTTTTTAATAGCTAAAATACACTCAGGCCAAAATTCTATTGGGTGATTAATGTTTAATCCAAGTTCGAAACGAAAATGGCGATAACGGTTAAAAATTGCCAACATGTTATCGTTAATGCGATACGGGTCTTGGAAAGGAACGCGGGTACCCATCCGAATAATTTTAACATTATCAGCGTGTTTTGTTAACATTGCTAGCGTATGGTTCAGATGGGAGGTGGACAGCAATGGATCACCGCCAGTAATTAAGACTTCGTTAACATCGTCACGAAGGTTAGATGACCCGATATAACGCGCAGCCCGTTCAATATCATCATATTGCATCGTTTTAATCGGATATTGCCCTCGCAAACACCAGCGACAATGCGCCGCACACGCTGTCGTTGGCTCAATCAATACCGTGCGCCGATATAATCTTTCAACTCCTATAAGTGGCGCTCCATCGAAATCGATATTAATCTCAGATTCATAGTGCCGCAGCCGCTCCGATGGATGAATAATATCTTCAAGCGGTGATTTGACATATTGATTAATAATTGCTTTTGTCCGCAGATCATTTTCCCCATATCTAGTAGTCAATTTGGAGATTTTTTCGCGCAGAAAAGGAGATATTAATTCTCGAAAATTACCTTTACTTGAACCAGCCATAAAAGATCATCCTTGTTATGTATAGGAATCTGATCTGAGTCGTGGAAAGTTTGCTTCAAGCTCTGTATTCGTAAAAAGCACGAACAACAAATAACATATTGAAAATAAATAAGTTATTTATTTTTGATGAATACGGCTATGAAAAACATCAATCTACAACGCCTAAAGGAGACCTATAGAGCATCAGAGAATCTGCAAATCCAAGGCCGGAAACAATTTCTTCAGGTTCGGCAGCGACTTGGCATGCCACGGGATCCGCGCCGTCCCGCACACCCCGAGGCCAACCCCGCCCCGATTACGCACCTCGATCGTGAATTTCGCAAACAGGTTGATTCCGGAGCTGTTGAGAAACTCCAGCCCCATCAGGTCCAAATCAATACGACCCTCATTAGCTTCCAGCACCTGTTTCATCAGGGCCTGAATCGGCGCGTAATCCTCCGGACTCGACAGACGCATCGTCCCCTCATAATGAATCGTGCTGCCATCGACCCAGACCCGATAGTCATTCGTCTTGATTTCCACTCTGAATTTCTCCATATCAGCGCTACAGCCGGAGGCTGGCGTGTGTTTGAATCATGACCGGAGCCGCCGCATCCGGCTGCTCGAATTGCCAAGTGAATTCCGCACCGTAATCGCTCATCAGCGTCAGGATGCCCAATCCGGAGGCTGAGGGCGAAGCGCCAACCGCATTCGCCTCGATGCGCTCCAGCAGGAGTTCATTAGGATCGCTGGCGGTGAGCTGCTCCAGCAGTTGCCCGAAACGCACGGCGACCCCCTCCGCGGCGTGATTGCGCACCCGAATCTCAAATACGCCGTCCGTGAAACTCGCGTCCAGCTCGATTGAGTCCGCCGTGGCGTGCCGGAACTTCACCGCATTCTCCAGCAACTCGTTGGTCAGGTAATTGATCCCGTGATGTGCCTCATTCGCGTCCTTGCCGGCGCGCACGGCTTGCCCCGAGTAGAGTTCGCCGAGCAGTTCCGCAGTCGCGCCGCAATGCGCCCAGACCACCGGCAGCGAACCGTGCAGAACCAGCCGGCTGGACCAGTGTCCCGGAGCGGTTAAGTCCGGTCGTTGCGTACCAAAGCTTGCTTTCATTCCATCTACCTCTGCTTTACCACGACGAGCGTGATGTCGTCGTGAATCTTCTGGTTTGCGATGTACGTCATCAGGTCGGCGATGATGCCGGTTTTAATCAACTCAGCAGAGTCGTTGGCGTACCGCGCCGCGCTCTCGCATAGCCTTTCAATGCCGTACAGCTCTCCGAGCGGATTCTCCGCTTCCGTGATGCCATCGGTGTGCAGAATCAGTACGTCCCCGCCGGCCAGTCGCAGTGAGCGAGTGGCCACGAAACTGGAGATGTCGGGCTCAAGACCGACCGGAAACCCAAGGTCGCCGGTGTCGATGCGCTCCACTGCCCCGCCGTTGCGGACGATCAGGACTTCCTCATGCTGGCCGGACAGGATCACCTCGCCGTCCTCGCGGAAGTCGACAAACGCCAGCGTCAGGTACTTATCGGACTCGGTGCGAACGATATTCTTGTAGATAACGCGGTTGAGAACGCTGAGGAACAGCACCGGATCGCTCTCGCCCTGCTCTTCAAGAGCGCGCGCCACCGACTGCACCATCAGCATCAGCACCCCGCTCTCAAGCCCATGCCCGGTAACATCGCCGATGCCGACCTTGACGTTTCCGCCATTCTGCAACACGTCGTAATAGTCGCCACCGACTTCCTCCGCCGGCTCCATGAAAGTCGCGATGTCGAGTCGTTGCACAGCCTCCAGTTCGCTGCTTTTTGGCAACACCATCTTCTGCATGCGGCGGGCAACGTCCAGCTCCGAACCCAGGCGGAGGTTTTCCTGCTTCAGCCGTTCGTTCAACAGGAAAATTTCCTGGCTGGCCGCGGCGAGTTCACGGGTGCGGTCCTTCACCCGTTGTTCGAGGTTCTCAGTGTGGTAACTGATGTCGGCGGCCATGCGGTTGAAGGCGATGCCGACTTCCCCAACTTCGTCGTCGGAAGGTGCAGCGATCCGTACCGAGTAATCCTTGTCCTTCAAGCGCCGGGCGGCTGCGGCGAGTTCCTGCAGGCCAGCCGAGATGGGTTTTGAAATCGCCACGATCACGATCAAAAGTACCAGCAGGGTCAGTATGCCCGTGATCGCAGCACTTTGAAGGATGCGCTGTAGCGACCGGTCAACCGACGCTTGGGCCGCCGTCATCGCGGCGTAGATCTCGGATTCCGGCACTACAAAGCCAAGTACGAGCTGGCTGCCGACAATGACTTTGCCGTTCCAGAGATTCCGTTTGTTGAGCCGCTGCAGGGTGACGATGTACGGCGCTGAGACGCCGTTCCGCAACAGGTTGACGCGCATGATCCGGGTGCGGTCGTCAGTCGGAATGTCCAGGGATCGGATCTCGGCCTGACCACTTTTGGTCAAGGTCCGGTCGACGCCGGTGACGCCCCGGCCGGAGGCGGCATTGGCGGTCACCAGTCCCAGCACCGCTTCCCCTTCCGGCCTGACCGCCAGCACATTGCCGTTTTCCATCGCGAGAAAGGCGAAACCCGTGTCGGCGACCTTGACGCTCTGGACGATCTCGGCGAGTTGATCAAGGGTGATGTCCACTGCCGTCATCCCGGCAACATTGCTACGGTCCTTGGTCCACAGCGGATAAAAATAGCTGACGATCAGCGCCGCAGTGGTGGCGTCGACATAGGGCTTGGTCGTGGTGATGTAGCTGTCCTTGACCGGCATCAGGCTTATATCCCTGAGCCACGCCTGCCACCCCTCGTAGACCCCCGGGAAGAAGAAATCCCAGAAATTGGCGGCATTGTGTCCAGGGTAGAGCTTGTCGTAGGTCTGCGCCTGGTCCGCATACGGCGTGGTGCGCATGATCGGCCGGTCTTTTGGGCCAACGTAGTAGAACTGTAGCTTGCGCGCCCCCCCGGTCATCAGGCTCCTGCTAACCAGGTCGAACACCGCGGTCTCGCGGATCAGGCGGTTGACGTCGGGTCGCGGCTTCTTGTTGGATCCGAGCAGGTAACCCCAGACACTGAGAACCGATGGCGCGCCTTTGGCGTTCTGAGCCCACTTGCCAACCGGGTCGTACTGGAGTGGCGTGCTGGGCTGCGCACCACCGGCGAGCGCGCTGCCGAGCGCATTGGCGATCTGCGGCCGGTCGATGAGATCCTGCATCGTGGCCGCCAGCGTGATGACTTCGGCGTGGGTTTCGTTGATGACGGCGTCGACGCGCAAGGCAGTGGTCTGAATATAGTTGGTCAGGTATTCCTGGCTCGCCCGGGTCAGGCCCTTCTGGATCTCGGCGGTGGCGTCGCTGGCCAGCAGTTTGGCATTACGCAGCGCTAGCGCCGTGGAGACCAGCATGCTGATGAGTACGACAGTTCCCACCGTCAGAATGAATTTGCCGCGAAATGTTTTGAGTCGCAGCCGCTGCTTGAGCGGGTGGGGGACGGGCATGGGGGACGGTCTCGGGCGTCAGCGCGGTTTACGCGCCGAGGCCGCCCAGATCGGCCATCCCGCGTAGCCCTTGGGGTGCAACGCAGCGAAGATGTGGTCCTGGAAGCCTTGCCGAAAGCGGGCGATAAACTCCGCGCTGTCGCCGCGCTGCACCGCCATTTGTCCGGCAAAGAAGCCTTCCCAGGCGGCAACCACATCGGCGAAATCCTGCGGATCGCCGTCCAGGTTCGTGACCATGAAACTCTCCATGCGGACGTCGTCGAAACCGGCATCGCACAGATAACGGCGACTCTTCGGGCCGAATTCGATGTCCCCTTTGAAGTAGGCCCAGAGTCGGGCGACTTCGTTGTAAGTCCACTGGATGCTTTCGGCGCGCGGTTCACCGAGGCAGTGGGAGTTCTTCTCGTTGGTGATGTAGACGCGACCGCCCGGTTTGCAGACCCGGTACAGCTCCTTGAGGATGAGTTCCGGTCGGTCGAAAACCTGCACCGAGTGTCGGCAGGTCACGAAGTCGAACTGGTTGTCGTCGATCAACAGACTTGCGGCATCACCCTGCACATACTCGATCGCGTCGATGCCAAAATCAGTGGCCACCCGGCGTGCGTAGGCGAGGCTTTGCGGGGCGTGGTCGATCGCCAACAGTCGCGCCGGTTGGAATTCCTTGTAGAGCAGAACGGCGAAATCGCCAATGCCACAGCAGACATCCGCGACGGTCATGCCCGGCTGCAAGCCGTGTCGCGGAAGTATTTTGCGCTCGTGACGCCAGGTCAGCTTGGTCTGGGTGCGCAGGACCGGGATGAAACGGGAATCCTCCAGCACCGACTGGCCGGGGTAGAACGCTTTGTCATATTGCTCGACGACAACATTGGGACCCAGCTGGCGAAGCAACGAAAACTTGCGCTCCTGCCAGCCGACGTAACTGGAGGTGATGACCACGATCCTGAGATCGGGCTTTTGCCTGCAAGCCCTTCGGACGAAGGTCACCACTTCGTGAAATCCGGCGTTATTCAGTTGAACCAGGCGCTTGGCGTTCAGGTACAGGGCACCACTGACCGCGTCGAGGGCGTGGTCCAGAGTCCGACGCACTTCGATGAGTTCATCACCGCTGTGGGGACGGATGGCGCCGGCCAGTACGATTTCCTGGTTATTAGCATCGAAACGGACGGTGAACGACATGCACGGGTGCCTTCAATGTGCGTGAGTTAGCGGGCCAGTTCGTCGAGGACGAAATCGACGATAATCGTCACCCGATCGCTACTGCTGACGTCGAGCGCCACCTTGGCCTGATAGTCAGCCGCCAGCGCCATCAGGCCGATCTGCGGGTCGAACCGATGTTCATCGAGCATCGTCTTGACAAAATGCTCCGCGACGTCGGCCCGGCAGGCCTCGGCGACGGCTGACTCGTAGAACGTCCGGGTCGCGGCGTCGCAGGGTACGCTGAGTTCAATGCTGTCGCCCGGCCCACCCCGGTATACGGTGCAGGCGATCTCACCCGGTGCGTGATGGCACCGGAACGCGATTTCGAGCAGTTCATTCAGGACGGAGGAGAACAGGTTGGCGTAGCGCAGGGAATCGGTGCGCCGCTGGCTGACCAGATTGGCGACGTAGCTCGAGATCCGGTCACAGTTGGACCAGTCCGCGGCGAATAAACCGGTGCCGATGACTATGTCGAACACCCGGTCCTTGGCGGTGCTTTCGTAGCTTGCAGTCATGACAACCCCAGCGGCTGGCGAGGATGAAGCGCGTTGAAAATCGAGTGTCGTTGACGGTATTCAGCTCGAAAGTGTACTTTAGGTCGATATTTCGCACCAGCCTATTCGGGTCAAGGCACGCACCCCGATCGCAGAGGAATAGCATGACCGACCCGACCGATTCAACCTCCCCGGATACCGCCGCCGAGCGGGATTTACTGGCCGAAATTGCCGCTGCCCACGCCGAAATCGTGCGCCTGAACAGCGAACTGGAGGATCTGCAAATCCTCTATGAGGGGACCATCGAGCATGGCGAGGCGGTCGAAGATCAGTTGGCGGAGAGCAACATCCTCCTGCAGCAAATCCAGCGCCGATTGAATCAGGAGCTGGCGGAGGCCGAGAACTACATTATCGGAATTCTGCCAGCGCGCCGCGTTGAAACCCCGCGCACTGACTGGCATTTTGTGCCATCGACTGAGTTGGGCGGGGACAGCTTCGGTTACCACGACGTCGATGCCGACCACTTGGCGATTTACCTGCTCGATGTGTGCGGGCACGGCGTCGGTGCGGCGCTGTTGTCGGTCACGGTGATCAACGTGTTGCGGTCGGCGGCATTGACCAGCACCGATTTTTGCGATCCTGCCGCCGTACTCGCTGCACTGAATGAAACTTTCCCGATGGAAAAGCAGAACGATATGTATTTCACGATCTGGTACGGGGTCTACCAGCACTCGACCCGGCTGCTGCGCTATGCGAGCGGTGGACACCCGCCGTCGATCTTGTTGCATACCGCTAGCGATGGCACCCGGCAGGCCCAGCCCTTGGCGACGCCCGGCATGGCTATCGGCGTGATGCCGGGCATTCACTACCCGTCTGCGGCGACCGAACTGGTGCCCGGCGACCGCTTGCTGGTGCTGAGCGATGGCGTGTACGAGATTGAGAAGGCTCCCGGAGTTCCGCTGGAGTTCAGCGAGTTCATTGAGTTCGTTACAGCCCCCGACGGCGATCATCCTGAACACATCTTCAACTGGATTAAGTCCTACGCCGGATCTGCCGTGCTGCCGGACGACTTCACGCTGCTGCGGCTGATATTCTGAGCGTGCGCTGACGGGTCGCCGTTGTTTTCGAGGTCATCGAACCGCTCCCAGCGCTGAAACCGGTACGGCCAGTTCTGATCAGCGTCAGCCACATGGGCTTCTTCCCAGACCAG
Source organism: uncultured Candidatus Competibacteraceae bacterium (assembly GCA_903879705.1). Classification (GTDB taxonomy): domain Bacteria; phylum Pseudomonadota; class Gammaproteobacteria; order Competibacterales; family Competibacteraceae; genus RXIV01. The sequence continues at coordinate 40,051 of CAIRMO010000051.1, forward strand.
CCGCCAATCCCGCTCATCCCATGCCGGGAACCAGACATCGCCGGGAATCTCGGCTTCAATTTGCGTCAAAACCAACCGGCCCGCCAACGACAAGGTTTGTTCGTATAGCGCCGCGCCGCCAATCACCATGAGTTCAGGAACAGCGCCGGCCAGGGTCAATGCTTCGGGCAGCGAGTGGGTGACCACGCAACCCGCCGCCCGATAGTCGGGATGGCCGCTCAGAACGATCATCTGCCGCCCCGGCAAAGGTCGGCCAATCGATTCCCAGGTGCGTCGGCCCATTAACAGTGGTTTGCCCATTGTGGTCTGCTGGAAAAACCGCAAATCCGCCGGCAAGCGCCACGGCAGACGATTTCCACAACCAATCACCCGGTTGCGGGCCAACGCCGCGATCAGGGTGAGCCGTGCGGTCATGGCGTAGGAATCAGGATCGCCGGGACGCTGAACGCTGGAACATCGGGCGCATCGAGGCGGATGGCGGTGAGCCGGTTGTCCCACGCGCAGCCGCTGTCCAAGGCGTAAATGCCCGGTGCCCGGTAGTAGCCCAGCGCCGCCCAGTGGCCGAAGATGATTTTGAGATCGGCGCTACGCCGGCCCGGTACCGCAAACCACGGCAACAAGCCTTTTTCCTGACTGCCTGGCGGTCCTTTTTCAGCGAAGGCCAGTGTTCCGTCCATCTTGCAAAACCGGATCCGGGTCAAGGCGTTGACGATGAACCGCAACCGGTCATCACCGCTTAAATCATTTCGCCAGCAACGCGGTTCGCTGCCAAACATCCGCCCTAGAAAAGCCGCGCCGTCCGGGCCGCGTAATACGGTTTCCAGTTCTGCCGCGCTGCGTTGGGCCAGCGGCAAATCCCACTGCGGCGGCAACCCGGCATGAACCAGGGTAAAGCCCAGTTCGGCATCGTGATGCAGCAGCGGCCGCTGGCGCAGCCAGTCCAGCAACTCAGCGGCATCAGGCGCATCAAGAACGGTGTGGAACGTATCTTTGCGCTTGGGCTTGGCCTGGCCAGCAGCGACCGCCAGCAAAGTCAGTTCGTGATTGCCCAGCACCGTAACCGCCCGTTCGCCCAGCCCGGAAACCAGTCGCAGCACATCCACCGACTGTGGGCCGCGATTCACCAGATCGCCGACCAGCCACAGGCGGTCAGTGGCGGGATCGAAGTTCAGCCGGTCGAGCAGCCGTCGCAACGGCTCGTAGCAGCCTTGAATATCGCCAATCGCGTAAATGGCCATGCGGTATCCTTTTCAGGGTGTTGCCGACAACGCCGGCCGTTGGGCAAGGATACAATGCCGACCCGTACATAAAATCGGTTCTGTCCTTTGACCTTGCAGGATTTTAATACCAACCTCCGGTACGTTTTCACAGTTAGGTCTCCCGGGTTCCGTCATATCCGCGAATGCGAGAATCCAGTCAGCCGCTGAAAAACTGGATATCCGCTTTCGCGGGTATGACGAATGGGGTGATTTTTGACCTGAAAAAGATAAAATCTATCGGGAAACGGTATAACAAGCCTTTGGAGATCACGACTTCATGGAATCGACCGCTTTTGAATGGGGTGATGTGGTCTTCACCCTGTTCGAGGATGATTGCTAAGTCTTTCATTGGAGTGAGGTGCCGGTGGGGTTGTTGCCGTCAGTCACCTGTTAGTCATTATGAATAAACTTCAGAGTGGTCAAGGTCAAATAGCCCGGCACCACAGGCCGGGCCAACGGAAATGCCAGCAGGCTTATCGTCCTCACCAAAACTTAGGGCTAAAACCTGGACGGTTTTTGATCTCCATCACCTGATCTCCCACTCCCAGCACGACTAAACCACACCGCTCTGCGTAATTCAATACGCTCTCCTCCACTGCCAGACTGGACAGAATCCCCACCACCGGGTAATCGACATATTCCGGGAAAAACTCCCGGAATGCCACGACTTCCTTGGTAAAGTGATCCACATCGGCGCTGCGCAGCGTACTCTTGGTGCTGTTCAAACCGACCTGGCCACCAGCAGTCACGACAATCCCGTCAAATTCCCAAGTTCGTCCGTCCGGCAACCGCCGTTTGCGCCGCACCGACAAATCCGCCACCTCCTGACTCAGTATCTTCTGCACAACACGCGGCAAACTCGGTGCCACCAAGTCCTCGACCAGTGTTCCCATCTTGTTCGCCAACTCGCCCCACCGTCGGTTCATCTCCCGATTGGCTTGGCGCATTTCATCCTTGAACGCCTTCATTTCATCCTTGAACTCCTTCATTTCATCCTTGAACGCCCGTAATTCAGCCTCCGTCCGCATTTGTGAGTTGTACACCTTGTTGAATTCGATCCCGACATTGAGAACAAATTCATGCACCATCTCTTCCAGTCGGTCTACCCGCTCTTCAAGATCGATCATCGCATCCTCCAAATTTCCAGTTTTTTCAACGGTGAAGTGTTTCAGATTACCGGGTCATGATCAACGTCGGCACGAACAATATGCCCAAGTACCGCCATATTCATCCCGGTCGTCCGGATCAGGATACTCAGTATTTCCACTGCCGCCAATACGGCTTCCCGGTCGGCGAACAGCACAACGCCCGGATACAACAGGGCGGCTAAACCCATACTCAGAATCAGCGTGCGGCGGTGATGGCGAGACATGGCGATTGTGGTCCTTTCCGTCAACCGATGACTCGCCGAGCCATTCCCTTGGGCTTGCGTTTCTTGAGCCGCTGTGCCTCTTTCTGCCGCCGCTCCGCCAGTTCGATTAAAATTTGCTGCGAACCCCGCGAATCATCGCCTTCGCCCGGCATCCGCTGCACATAGCTTCCATCAGCTTGCATGTCCCAGGCGCTGCGCCGGTCATTCAACTGCACATCAAGAATCTGCTGGAGTTCCCGCTGCAAGTCCAGCGCTTCGACCGGCGCAACGACTTCCACCCGATCCTCCAGATTGCGCTTCATGCAATCCGCCGATCCAATGAAGTACTCCTCATTGCCGCCATTGAAGAAATGGAAAATCCGGGTGTGTTCCAGAAACCGGCCCACGACGCTGATTACTCGCACACTGTCTGACAATCCGGCAATGCCGGGCCGCAATCGGCAGGTGTCGCGCACGATCAGATCCACCTTGACCCCGGCTTGCGCGGCCCGATACAGCGCGGCGGTAATGTCCCGGTCCTCCAGCGCATTCATCTTGAACTGGATCAACGCGGGTTTACCGGCCTTGACATGGCTGATTTCTCGCTCAATCTTGGCCAGCAGCGCCGGTTTCAGCACCTTGGGCGCCGGCAGCAATTTCCGGTAATTGCGCTTGGGGACATAGCCGGTGGTCAGGTAATTGAACAGCTCGGTCAAGTCTTCGCCCATCACCGGATCGCAGGTCAGCAGCCCCAGATCGCTGTACATCCGGGCGGTGCCGGCGTGGTAGTTGCCGGTGCCGATATGGGCGTAGCGGCGCAGACCGCTAAAATCGCGCCGCACCACCAGAATCACCTTGCTATGCGTTTTCAGCCCCAGTACGCCATAGGTAACGTGAATCCCCGCCTCCTCCAGCCGGTTGGCCCAGCGGATATTGGCCGCTTCGTCGAACTGCGCCTTCAGTTCCACCACCACCGTGACCTGTTTGCCATTTTGCGCGGCGTCGATCAGTGATTCGATGATCTTGGAATCAGCGGAGGTGCGGTACAGGGTCATCTTGATCGCCAGCACCTTGGGATCCTCACTGGCCTCCAACGCGAACCGCTCGACCGAAGTCGCAAACGATTCATAGGGATGCTGCAACAGGATCGGCCCGGCATCGCGGATGATGTGGAAAATGTTGCGCTTTTTGTCCCCCAGTTTGGGATGATCGAGCGGATGCTGCGACGGGTCGTGCAGGTCGGGCCGGTTGATCGCAACAATCTGGAACAGATCGCGCAAGGCCATCATCCCGTCCACTTCAAACACTTCGTTGATCGCATCCAGTTCCAGTTCAGCGGCCAGCATCCCGCGATGAGCCGAATCCATGTTCTTTTCCACCTCCAGGCGGACGATGGAGGCAAAGCGGCGCTCACGCAGCTCTGATTCAATCATCAGCAGTAAATCGTCGGCCTGATCTTCGTCGCGCTCGGCAATTGCGTTGCGGGTGACCCGAAACAGTTCGCACGCTTCCACCACCATGCCGGGAAACAGCAGATCAAGATTATTGGCAATCACCTCCTCCAGCGGCACATACAACTCATCGTCGCCGACCTTCAGGAAGCGCGGAATCCCGGAGCCGACCGGCACCTTGATTCGCGCCAACCCGCTGGCATCATCGTTGGCATAGCGCACCGTCACCAGCAGATTGAGCGACAGGTTGGAAATGAATGGAAACGGGTGGGCCGGATCCATGGTTTGCGGCGTCACCAGCGGAAAAATGTTCAGCAGGTAAAATTCCCGCATCCGTTTGCGTTGGCCCTCGGTCAACCGCTGGTAACTCCGCAACATAATGCCCTGCGCTTTCAGCAACCGGTGCAGATGGGAGGCCAGCAGCCGTTGCTGTTCCACCAGATCGCGCACCACCGCTAGACACTCGTTCAACTGCTGCTCCGGGCTGCGGCCATCGACCGACAGTTCCCGCACTCGCGCCCCAATCTGCTGCTTGAGGCCGCCAATCCGCTTCATAAAGAATTCATCAAGATTCGAGCTGACGATGGCCAGAAATTTAACCCGCTCCAGCAACGGGGTGCGTTCATCCTGGGCCTCGTGCAGCACCCGTCGGTTGAACGCCAGCCAGGTCAGTTCCCGGTTCAGATACCAGTCCGGGGCATCCAGGTTAATCACCGGCAGCGCGGGTCCTTCCGGCGGAGCCATAAGCAGTTCCGTCATGCTCCGGTCATCACGCTTGTGGCGGCTGCTGCGCGGTTTGGGTGGTGCCGGCTCGGCGTCATTGCTAACCGCTGGGGCTGATTCAGTCATGATCATCACACCTTGATGGATTCTGCTTGGATTATGGTTGTTTTGGCCCGTCGGCCAGCGCCGCTTCCAGCCGTGCGCACAGCGTTCGCAACACTTCGATTCGGGCATGGCGCTTATCATTGGCAGCAATCAGAGTCCACGGCGCTTGGCGGGTGCTGGTGTGTTCCACGAGGTCGTTGACCGCCAGCTCGTAATCCGCCCAGCGTTCCCGGTTGCGCCAGTCCTCATCGGTCAGCTTCCACGCCTTGTAGCCGATTTGGCCGCGTTCCTGGAACCGGCGCAACTGTTCTTCGGCGGTAATGTGCAGCCAGAACTTGAGCAACACGATCCCCCGCTCGACCAGTTGCGCCTCGAAGTCATTGATCTCGGCATAGGCCCGTTGCCATTCGCGGGGCCGAGCGAAGCCTTCGATCCGCTCCACCAGCACCCGCCCGTACCAGCTCCGGTCGTAAATCGTCACCCGCCCGGCGCGGGGTAAATGCCGCCAAAACCGCCACAAATAATTATGGGCGGCTTCCTCGTCGGTGGGCGCGGCGATCTGGATCACCTGATAGTCGCGGGCATCCAGCGCGGCGGTAATCCGGCGAATACTGCCGCCCTTGCCGGCGGCGTCCCAGCCCTCGAACACCAGAATGGTGGAGACCTTGCGCTCGCGGGCAGTGCGCTGAAGGTGGTTGAGCTTAGCCTGATACCGTTTTAAATCGACGTTATAGTCGTCCTTGCCCGAGGTCTGGCTCATGTCCAGTTGCGACAGAATAGTGATCGGCGGCAACCCGCCCGCTTCCGGGGCTACCGACTTGGCCAGGCGAGTGTCCGCTTCGCTGTGGCCATTACTGACCGGCGCTTTCGCCTCTGTCAGCCGGACGTGGATCGCATCGCGGATGATGGTCGCCACTGCGACACTGCGATAGCGCTGGTCATAGCCCTCGACGATCTTCCACGGAGCCAGACCGGTGCTGGTCTTCATCAGTGTGCGTTCAGCGGTGGCGATAAACTGGTCGTACAGATCCCAGTGCCGCCAGTCGCGCTTTGAAATCCGCCAGTGCAGCAGCGGATTTTTTTCCAGCTTGCGCAAGCGCTCCTTCTGAGCATCCCGCGACAGGTGCATCCAGAACTTCAGGATCAGCGCGCCATCATCAGCCAGGGTTTTTTCAAACGTCTTGATCCGCTCCAGCCGTTCGTCAAACTCGGCCAGGCCGATGTGACCATAAACCCGATCCAGAATCGGCATCGAGTACCAGGAACTCAAAAACAGGCCCATACGCCCCTTGGCCGGCAATTCCCGCCAGAATCGCCAGTATTCGGGCCGGTCGCGCTCCTCATCGGACGGTTCACCGAAGGCGCGAGTCATCAGCCAGCGCGAATCCATCCATTCATGCAGCCGGTTGACCGTTTCGCTCTTGCCGGCCCCATCCACCCCGGCGAAGACCACAATCACCGGAAAATCAGCGTTGCGCAGCTCAAGTTGCATCATTAGCAAATCTTCCCGGAGTTGCGGAACCTGTTGATGAAAGTCTTCCTTGGGCAATTTGCGCTGCAATTCAGCGGTTCTGAACATGGCGTTTTCACTCGGCGTAGATTGCGAAAATGGAACCGACGGATCACCTGGAAGTTCTGGCGGCGCACTCAAAAATCTGGATGTTTTTATTTTCGATTCATTATGTTAAACAAATTCACCCAAAACAGCGAGTCCCGCCGCCGGCGCGGGCTTTGTGTTATCTTGACTTTAGAAGATACTGACAAATGCTTGACTCTCCCGTTTGAGCCAGAACCGTCGCCTGACAGGGGTATCGGATGCTCAAGCCAATGAATAACCAAGGAGAACCTTATGAAGCGACGGCTATTGGCCGGACTGATTCCCGCAGCGCTGGCGCTTTCCGGCCCGGTTCATGCGGACATTTACGCTTTCGTGGACAACAATGGAGTGCGGCATCTCAGCAATATCCCTAATGACCCCCGCTACAAGCTGGTGATGCGCACCCCGGCTTACAGCAAGGAGTCCACCCGGCCTTCCAGTTATGCGCCCAGCAATCTGTACGCGCCCGGCGCCGTCACGTTCAGCCCGCGCAACTACACACCACGCATTGCCGGCACCCGCGCTTTCCGGGTCAATGAACAGAACCGCCAGCGCTTTGCCGCCGACGTGGATCGTATCGCCACCCAATACCGTCTGGAACCGGCGTTAATGCACGCCGTGATCAGCGCCGAATCCGCTTACAACCCGTGGGCGGTGTCCCCCAAGGGCGCAATGGGGCTGATGCAATTGATGCCGGGCACCGCCGAACGGTTCGGGGTCAGCAATCCCTACGATCCCATCGCCAACATGCACGGCGGCGCTCGCTATTTGCGCTGGCTGCTGGACCGGTTCAACGATACCCGGCTGGCGGTGGCGGGCTACAACGCGGGCGAGGGCGCGGTGCAAAAGTATGGCAACCAGATTCCGCCTTACCAGGAAACTCAGACCTATGTGGTGCGGGTCCTCGATTTTTACCAGCGCTACCGAACCGGTGGCCCGTCCTACAGCACGGTCGCCTACAATGCTGGCGGCGCTGCCCCGACCTACAACAGCGGCTATTCTGCTTATAACAACAGCAGTTCCGGCGGGTACCGGGGCAACACGGGTGGCTCCGGCGGGTATCGGGGCAACACGGGCGGCGTCACCATCATCACTCCGCGCACCAATGCCCGCCCGGCGGGAACCACCATCGTTTTAGGCAGCGCCGGATCATCCGCCATCCCGCGCACCTATCTGACGCCTACCGGTGGTCGAGTCGTCGTCGGCGCCAGCGGCGGGGCAGGCCGAAACTCCAGCCAGGTCACCATCAGGACCAATCCGAACTCGTCTGCCCGCGTTACTGCCGTGGTTAGCACCCCGATGTTCGCGGGCAATGACAAGTAAACCGCCGTCCAATCACTGAAAACACCAAGGTGAAACATCGCCATGAAATTTACCTATCCCGGATTAACCGATCAGGAAGCCGAAGCGTCTCGTACCCAGCACGGTTCCAACGCCGTCGCCAGCCAGGAGGTCGAAACCTTCTGGGACAAACTGCTGGGCAATCTGAAAGACCCGATCATCATCATTCTGGTGGTCGCTTTGGGGATCACCATTTTGCTGTGGCTGTTCGGCCACGGCGAATGGTACGAAAGCGTCGGCATCGCCTTTGCGGTGGTGATTGCAACCTTCGTCGCGACCTGGTCGGAACACAGCAACGAGCAGTCCTTCCAGAAATTGATGGAAGAAGCCTCGCTGATCGTGGTCAAGACCTTCCGCAACGGGCATTTGACCGAAATCTCGATTAACGCGCTGGTGGTTGGCGATTATGTCCTGCTGCAACCTGGCGACACCGTGCCGACTGATGGTTTGTTGGTTGCGGGCCATGCCGAGGTGGACGAAGCCGCCCTGACCGGCGAGTCCGAGCCGGTTAAGAAGACCGCGTGGCCGGAAGGTACCGATCCGGCGACGGAGGCGCATCGTCTGTTCCGCGCCGGTCTGCTGGTCGATGGTGAATGCGTGATGCAGGCCAGTGCGGTCGGCGACCAGACCCGCTACGGTCAGACCATGAAGGAATTGCTGTCCGCCGAGAATCGGCTGTCGCCGTTGCAACACAAGCTGACGGTGCTGGGCGGCCAGATCGCCTTGTTTGGCTACATCGGCGCGGCCTTCATTTTTGCCGCGTTCATGTTCAACACCATGTTCCTGCAAGCCGTGAGCCTGGAGGTCTACTGGGCGCAAGCCAGCGGCATTATCGTCAAGGATTTCATCACCGCCGCAATTCTGTCCATCATCGTGGTCGTGGTGGCAGTGCCGGAAGGGTTGCCGATGATGATCGCTATGGTGCTGGCGATTAACATGAAGAAACTGCTGAACGTCAAGGTGTTGGTGCGCAAACTGCTGGGCATCGAAACCGCGGGCAGCCTGAATATCCTGTTTACCGACAAGACCGGCACCCTGACCCAGGGGCGGCTCTCGGTCAGCGCCTTTCTGACGGGTACCGGGCAACGGCACGAAAAGCTGGAGGACATTCCCCAAATGTTGCGGGATACCGCTGGCTTCGCGCTGCGGAACAATACCAGCGCGGTGATCGACGCCAGCAACCCGAACGATCCGAAAATGGTCGGCGCGGATCGCACCGAGCAGGCGTTGTTGCGCTTCGTGCTGCCGTATCTGGCGCAGGCGGGCAACGTGGACATCGTCGATATCATCCCCTTCAACAGCACCCGCAAGTTTTCCGCCAGCCAGGTGACCGGCGACCGGACACTGACCTTGGTTAAGGGTGCGCCGGAAGTGATCCTGCAAAACTGCACCCGCTGTCTGGACGCCGAGGGCAACGCGGTTGAACTGGGCAATCGTGATGCCTTGCAGTCCGCCATGACCGAGTTATCGACCCGGGCCATGCGCCTGTTGGCGGTCGCGGTCACCGATACCCCGATTGACGATAGCAAAGCGCTGCCGGCTAATCTGACTCTGGTCGGGGTGTTCGGGATGCGCGATGAATTGCGCGAAACTTCCTACGCTTCGGTTAAAACCGCCAAGCAGGCCGGCATTCACGTCATCATGATCACCGGCGACGCCAGGGAAACCGCCCAGGCGATTGCTAAAGACGTGGGACTGCTGGAGGACGATCCGCAGGCGGTCATCCTCACGTCGGCGGATTTGGCGCAACTTTCCGATGATGAAGTGAAAGCGCGGTTGCCGCATCTGTATGTGGTGGCGCGGGCGTTCCCGACCGACAAGAGCCGGCTGGTCAAGTTGGCCAAGGAGCTGGGACTGGTGGCGGGGATGACGGGGGACGGGGTCAACGATGCGCCGGCGGTGAAAAATGCCGATGTCGGGTTTGCGATGGGCAGCGGCACCGAAATGACCAAGGAATCCAGCGACATCGTTATTCTCGATGACAATTTCTCGTCGTTGACCAAGGCGGTGCTGTACGGCCGCACCCTGTTCAAGTCGATTCGCAAGTTCCTGATTTTCCAGTTGACCGTCGGCATCTCTGCGGTGCTGGTTGCCTTTCTGGGACCGTTCTTCGGCTACGATCTGCCGCTGACCATGACCCAGTTGTTGTGGCTGAATATCATTATGGACACCCTGGCCGGGTTGGCTTTTGCCGGTGAGGCGGCGTTGCAACGCTATATGCTGGAAAAACCGTTGCCGCGTAATGAACCGCTGATCAATGCCGATATGTGGTCGGCGATCCTGCTGAACGGTGGCGTGGTCGCCTTGTTCAGCTTGCTGTTTCTGACCAGCGGCTGGACTCATACCTTGTTCTCTGGCGGTCATGCGGTGGGCAGTCCCGCTGCACTGGCGAAGTTTCTGACTGCATTCTTCACCTTCTTTGTGTTTCTGCATATCTTCAACACCTTCAATGCCCGGACCCAGAGCTTAAATCTGTTGGAGAACTTTTTCGATAATCGGCTGTTCCCGATCATTATTCCGGGGATTATGCTGATTCAAATCTTCTTCATTACCTTCGGCGGTGAAGTGCTGCGGACAGTGGGGTTGTCGGTTTCAGAATGGATGACTGTGCTATTACTGGCGCTTGTGATTATTCCAATTGATCTGTTGCGGAAGATTGCCAGAAATCAGTGGTTCGGTAATCCGGTGCGGCAGGAAAGCTAAAGCCGGGTTGATCGGAATCCGATCGGCGTTGTGGACTCGGCGCGTCGAACCACCCCGGCGCTTCGCGCCAACCCTCCTTATCCAAGGAGGGGAAAATTCACACCGCTTTTCGTCATTCCCGCGAATGCGGGAATCGAGTAACTCGCTGAAAATCGGCGCTATGCATTACCCCTCTTTTATCTAAGGCAAGGGGCAATAAATATTCCCCACTACGCCTGACTCCAACACCGCCCAGCGGGTACCCAGTAGGGCGGATTAGCGAAGCGTAATCCGCCGTTCTGGCCGGTGCCACTGAAGGCGGGTTACGGCTGCGCCTAACCCGCCCTACCCGGTGTGGTTCTACCCGGTGTGGTTCCGAAGTTTCCGTCCAGACACTATTTATTGCGCCTTGCCTAATACCAATTCTCGGTAGGTTTTCGTATTTATGGTCGTCATTCCCGCGAATGCGGGAATCCAGTGATCCGCTGCAAAATTGACTGGATACCCGCTTTCGCGGGTATGACGAATAAAGATAAGCGGGTATGACGAATTAAAGATTGTGACGAGCGAACCTCCTTTTTTATTCCGTGCCTTCCTTAGTTTTCCGTGGATAAAAAACCAAGTAGAGGAAATTCAGCCGTGAACGATACATCGCCGGAAGTAGAAGCCAAATTACAGGAATTGTTCATGCAACGATCCGGCGCGGAACGGGTGGAAATGGGCTTCGAGATGTTTTCCATGTCCCGGATTATGGTGACTTCCAGTCTCGAAGCCCAGGGTTATCGCGGCATTGAATTAAAAAAGCAGATTTTCCTGCGAACCTACGGCTCAGACTTTAGCCCGGAGACGTTGGATAAAATCTGTCAGGGATTGGAGGACAATATGGAACGGCAGCGACTCAAGAAAACCGGCTAATCTGTTGGAGTGCAAAATCATGCTGAATCGCTGCATCATTATAATGCTCAGTCTGGGCGCGTTAATCTCCGCCACTCAAATTCTGGCTCAGGATATTGAACGGTTCGGTGGAACTGAGTCCGCAACGTGTCCCGCAGTGAATGCCCCGCCTAGCCATGAGGTGGCTTTCGGGCCGGAAGCCGGCGCGGAAGCGCTTATTCTCAAAGTCATTGGCTGCGCCAGGACTGCAATCAGGATGGGCGCGTTTGCGCTGTCTTCGCCGGTAATCGTGGACGCGCTGATTGCGGCGCAACGGCACGGCGTCAATGTCCAGGTGGCGGCGGATTATCGCCACAACGTCGTTGACGACGCCAAAGGCCGGGGCCGTAGCGCCTTGAGCCGGCTATCCCACGCAGGGATTTCGGTCCGGACTAATGCCATCTACCGCATTCATCACGACAAAATCATGATTGTGGATGCCCGCACGGTACAAACCGGCAGCTATAACTATGCGGCCTCGGCGAATCAAAATAGCGAGAATGTGTTAGTGATCTGGAACGATCCGGCATTAGCCGCTCAGTATTTGGCTCACTGGGAATCCCGATTTAAGGCGGGCGTCGCTTATTTGCCGGGAATTGACCAAAAATAACCCCGCACGGCGGCGGGGTTGAGAGTAGCTGAGGGTTATAGCCGGGAAATAAACGCCCGGCCCCCGGCCCTGATTACTGGGCTGGTTTATCGCACAGTAATACTGGCGGAGTGGCGTAAGTTTGCGCGGATACTGTCGAACCCGTCGCGCAGGTCGAATAATTCAGAGAGACTTTAGACGAACCGCTATAAGTGGGTGTGTTGTCTACCCACATAAACGACGGGCACATTGCCGTGAGCGTTGTTCCACCCCACGATACCAATTGGCACTGAGTTACCCAACTCCCTGGGGGCACGCCATTCGCAGGGGCCTGTGGTCCGTTCAAACAATTGACCAGTCCATTGGCGTTTTGCAAGAAAGCATTTGGACATAACTGCCCATACACAAAAGACTGGTTTACTCCACCACTAATAATCATTCTCCCGGCCTGGTTAGGGCAGGCGGTCCGAATCACCCCAACCCACTCATCATTAGGAATCTGTTCCACACTATAGTAATACGGAGTACACCCTTGAGGTTGTAGCCAAGGTCCTTGGGGTAAGTCAGGGTTAAATGTCGCAGTTTGATTGCCAGCACTGCCTGCATTAAAACCACATCTCAAGACACCGTCGATATTATCAAGTGTCACTGAGTTTAAAGGGCCATCGCAAACCTGGCTCACGTTGATCGTGTTTTCTACCGTATTTCCATCCATGTCCGCGCAGGACGCAGTAAGGACGCTGGGGTTTAGGTATACCTGACCGCGGTACAAGTTTAGATTTTTTCTAGCCGGGCTGATAGAATTGACCCTGCCTTCAACCCCTGACAGAGGAAACCATCATGGTTCAGCTGGAATTCACGGTCGAGGAACAGCACCAACTCCACTACGAAC
>CAIRMO010000052.1 GCA_903879705.1 uncultured Candidatus Competibacteraceae bacterium
AAAAACAGGGTGATGATTATTAGAATTAATTAGGCGTTTTTGAACGCTTCGGGATTCTTTTATTCTTTTTTATTGGACTATCCTAAAGCCGCTAATTGATCCGCTTAAAATCAGCCTAAATACAGAGACCGGGAATTGCTGTCACTTTATCCTGTTGGTGGCCCTTCTCGGCGAAAGTATTTTCGAAAAAGGCATCAAAATCTTTCCCTACCCAGCAGTCTAGTGCTTTGAACAGAAAATTTTGATTTGCCTCGCTTTGATTTGCCACTGCTTCTGGGTTTCGATTTCCGTATACGAGTTCCGCCACTCGGTCGACGTCCTTCTCCATGAGGCCGGTAGGTACTGATACGCCGGTCCGATAGATGAGGATATCTGTGATGAATCGGAAATACCGCATGAATTCATCATCAATAATGTCATTATCGCCCCGAAGGGGCCAGAACAGATCAGCCCAGTCGTTGTCGATCTTCTGGATAAAATATTGATAGTGAACAGCGGATACGTCCTTGATAGTCTTCTCGAAGTTGGCCTTGAAATGCTCAAATTTCGTTAGCGGCTTACCGCGCGAATTCATCTTAATATAGAGATCATCGGTCAGCCCCATATTGTTGATTGGCAGGAAGTGAAAGACGATAGCGGGGTTGTTGCCATCTACGAGTCGTTGCCAGGCATTATTACAATCATCGTTCTTAAAAAGACAATGGATATCATCCAGCACGACCAACATTGATTCGATAGTTGGATCGTGCCTCCAAGCGCTAAAGAACCAGCTCTGGTCGCGGATCCAGTCCGAAAGGCAGCCGCTGATTGGGAAAGCTGGTTGTTGCGTAACGAGTTTTGAACAGAAGTCACGAGAGCTATAGCGAGTTTCGTAGGTGAAGCTGTTCAGAAAGTTTCTGTTATTGTTGGGGATGTGCTGGCGCGCTGCCAGATACCAGTGAAGCAGAAACAGTGTTGTCAAGCGTTGTTGCCCATCGAGTGGCGTCATCGTACCTTTTATGACATTGCCATAGACAAAGTCGAGGCTAACCTGCGTCGCTGTTCCAGTAAGTGCATGATGAAGTACGGCTAAAAAAGTTTCTCGAATCCGGGGTACAACATCGTCTTGGCGACCTTGTGCATAGTCTCGCTGGATGATCGGAATCTCGATCTTACCGATCTGATATTCCTGAAAAAGATTAATAAACGACGTCATTTTTGCATCTCCGTATTCGTGTTTAGGTTTAGGTAGCTTTTTAATAGCTCGATCATGGCATTAACATAGCACTCTCGATCCTGAAGACTCCATAGATACACCTGTTGATCACTGGTGTTAGTGTAGTATTTAAAGAATACCCGACGTGTACAGATAGGAATGTATTCACCTGCACGGTCGAGCGCGATAACCTTAAGTCGCTTAATTTGGAATACTGAGTTGCTTAAGGTACTGTTGATCTCTCCTGAGAGCAGCGCCAGGTTAGAAATGGAGTGTATACTGTCGACAGTGTCAGTCGCGTTGAAAATCCCCATGATGCGCTTGGAGAGTTGAGAAAACGACCGTTGATTGATTTCATTGATCGATTCAGCAATTTCCTTGACGAGAGGCTTCCTAGCATTCTCATCAGCTTGGTCATCGAACTTAAGCGCATCTAGGCCGGCCAGATGTTGCTTGAGCCACTCCTGCCATTGCTCTTTCTTGCTGAGAGTCTCGGTATGTTGCGCATGAATATGTTCAAGGGACCATGACTGCTCCTTATGCGCGTGGAAGGGATATCGTTCTGAAGAGTTCTTTAGAAGACGAACCGTTTCCACGTTGAAGAGCAGAAGCAGGCGAGTACACGAGTCCGGTTTTTCGTAGGACAGATCCCTGACATTATCCTCACTCAGATTAAGCTTTTCCTTAATACTATTATTAAGAAAACAGTGAAATGCGCTCTTAGTGCGCTCTTTGGACTCATTGACTAAGTCAGCAAGGCTTTTGCCAGTAGCAATAAGATACCCGACCTTATGGTAAAGATCGCGGTCTTCATACCAATCTTTGAGGAGATAATAGAGTTCAAGTATGCGCCTCCAAACCTCTCTTACGGATTTTTGATCCAATTCATTCTTGAAATAAAAGAAGGTGTAAAAGCGATCCTTAGTTTGTCCAATACCTGCCATGATATTGAAAATAAATTCAATGCGCGTCGGGAATTCTTGCCCCGGCCGGTTTGACAGAAATGCCCAGAATCCTTCATCGTGCAGATCCCGTTCGATCAAGTCCCACTGCGAGGCGATCTCGATCTGTCGATAATCATCGGGCTGCAATATCCTCCTCGCAAGCAGGAGCGCCTTGACCAGTTCGGCGTTTGTCAGGGGAATTCGCCCGACGTTCAAGCGGGTGAAAAGGGTCGTTGAATCGATATCATGGTCGGCCTCGTACCATATCACCTTAACTTGCTCATAGAGATAACCGTAGAACCTGTTGGCCACATACTGTCGCCTGTTACCGTGAGCATCGAACCATTCCTTGATGCACTGATAAGCGCGATATATGTGGAAAAAGTCGATATTTTGGTCTTTTTGGGCTGGGTCAAGAGTGGTTAGATAATTGGTGTTATGTAGTCTCGTCTCGTACGTTATCGAGAAGGGTAGATTAAAGTTTTGGAGATTCTCATTCTGCATGTAGAGGAATATTAAATAAAGCGTAGTGAGGCGTTGTTGCCCATCAATGAGTTCGAACTCGTTATCTAACTGTCCCGCTTGTCGTTTTACAACAACGGGCTGCAGGCAGTACTGTTGGTCCCCATTTTTCCAGATATCCACAAGCAAGAGCTTTACCTCCTCCTCGCCCCACCGATATCCCCGTTGGTAGGCAGGCACTCGGAAACAGCCGATGATGTCACCTACCGTTTTCAGTTCGAGCGTTGACATAATTATTCTCTCCTTCATCAATAATACTTTCGGGTTTGAAGCATATAGAAATCCTAAACTGATTGTGGATATAGCGCAAGCATACTCCTTCCATGCCAAGATAAAATCCACAACTCGAATTAGATTCCTACAGCCGTTGATTGCTGATTTTGTAAGTCTGGAGCAGTACTCCAGCGGGAATCTGCATCTTCTCGCTAAGGCGACGAATCATCTGAATCGTTAAAGGCCGTTTGCGGGACAGCACTTCAGAGACGTGGCCTCGCCCGCCAAGCATGGCTTCCAGGTCTTTACAGTTCATCCCCAAGGCTTCCATTCGATGCTGGATGACCTCGATAGGGTCCGGCTCCTCAATAGAGTAGTGTTTTTCTTCCCACGCCTCAACTAGCGTTGCCAAAATGTCCAGATGATCCCCGTCCGGGGTATTGATTTGGGCATCCATGAGTCGTGCAATTTCCTCAAGAGCCGCCTGATAGTCTTGTTCAGTTTTGATCGGCTTAATATCCATAGCTAACCCTCTTTATACTTTATTTGCATCGACGTTATCGTACTCCACATGGGTTCCAACAAAGCGGATATACCCAATCCGACAGGAATAGTTTATTTTCACAATTAGCCGATATTTGTTTCCAGCGATATTAAAACAAACTCGATTATCTTCAAGAATACTGGCGTTTCCATAGTCTGTTTTTAATTCGGTCGGCGTTTTCCAGTCGGCTTTGCGCGCAAATTTGAACCATGTTTTCAAGGGTTGCTCGGCGTCTGGATAATGTTCCCAGAAATCCTTCAAAGTCTTACGAGCGATAATTCTCATGATTACGCATCATCAGCCAACTCGACATTCCATATAAGCGGCGGTGCGGGTATTGACTGCTTTTCCGCACAGCCACCGGTCTTCGTGCCATTCGCTGGCGACCGCAAGTACCTCAAACAGGCCAGCGAAATCCAGCATTTCCACGTCATGAAACAACAAAATGGCGACGTTGCGAAAATTCATGCAGTTATTGTCCTACTGGCGAATCTGGCCATCGCCCAGCACCACAAATTTCAATGTCGTCAAACCTTCTACCCCGACCGGGCCACGTGCGTGCAGTTTGTCGGTACTAATGCCAATTTCTGCGCCCAGCCCATACTCGCCGCCATCAGCAAACCGGGTCGAGGCGTTGACCATCACCGAACTGGAATCGACCTCGCGCAAAAACCGCCTCGCCCGGCTGTAGTCCTCGGTCACAATCGCATCCGTATGAGCCGAGCCATAAGTTGCAATATGCTGCATCGCCTCGTCCATATCCTTCACCACCCGCATTGCCAGAATTGGGGCCAGATATTCGGCGTACCAGTCGTCTTCGGTCGCGGCCTTGGCCTCCGGCAACAGATCACAAGTTTGGGGACAGCCGCGCAGTTCGACCCCGGCTTCCTGGTACATCCGGCCCAGCACCGGTAACACCCGCTCGGCGATTCCTTCCGCCACCAGCAATGTTTCCATCGTATTGCAGGTCCCGTAACGCTGGGTTTTGGCGTTGTAGGCGACCGCCACCGCTTTGTCGAGATCGGCGCGGTCATCGATATAGACATGGCAAACGCCATCCAGATGTTTGATCACCGGCACCCGGGCCTCACGGCTGATCCGTTCAATCAAGCCCTTACCGCCGCGTGGCACCAGCACATCGACGTATTCAGACATCCGCACCAGCTCACCGACCGCCGCCCGATCCGTGGTTTCAATCACTTGCACCGCATCGGCAGGCAACCCGGCAGCCGCCAACCCCTGCTGGATGCAGGCGGCAATAGCCTGGTTGGAATGCAGCGCCTCGGAGCCACCGCGTAAAATCGCCGCATTGCCCGCTTTCAAACACAGCGCAGCGGCGTCAACAGTTACGTTCGGGCGCGATTCGTAAATAATGCCGATCACGCCCAACGGTACCCGCATCCGCCCAACCTGAATCCCCGATGGGCGGTATTTAAGATCGGTGATTTCGCCAATGGGATCGGCTTGGGCGGCGACTTCACGCAAGCCCAGCGCCATCGCCTTGACACCCTTGGGTGTTAATTCCAGTCGATCCAGCAGCGCCGGTTCCAGCCCGGCAGCGCGGCCCGCGTCCATATCCAGCCGGTTCGCTGCGATTAACGATTTCTCAGCCATTTCAAGCGCGGCGGCAATGGCGAGCAGGGCGGCATCTTTGGCGCGGGTGTCGGCGCGCCCGATGATTCGGGATGTCGCACGGGCCCGTTGACCGATGCCGGTCATGTACTGACTGATGGCGATAGTTGTCTGAGTGCTGGAGTTATCCATTAATCTTTAGCCTTTAACCTTTAACCTTTAAACAGCGCCACTCCCGCCAATCGCAAGCCATTGGCCAGCAACGCCTCCCACGGCGATCCGGGTTCCATCCCCTTGATGATCCGGTCAGTTCGGGCGCACTCGCGCAACAAGCGCCGGCAATCGGCCAAGCTCAACCGTTGCAAAGCTTGATGCAGCGGCGGCTTGCGTTTATCCCAAACCTTGTAGGCGGCGAATACCAGTTCTGGTGATTGGCGCTGACTGCGCGCGAAGGCCAAGGCATTGATGATGCGGACTTCACGGTGCAAAGCCCAGTTGACCAGTACTGGCTCGACCCCTTCGCCGCGCAAACCGTGCAGAATCCGCACCGTCCGCTCCGGCTGACCGAGCAACGCCGCATCGACAAGATCATAGATGCTGAATCGGGAACTGTCGCCCACCGCCGCCATCACCGTTTCCGCAGTGACTTGCCGGTCGTTCACGGTCAAGTCGAGCTTGTCGATTTCCTGAGCGGCGGCCAGCAGATTGCCTTCCACCCGCTCACTGAGTAACGCTACGGCCTCCGGGGTAGGTTTCAACCCTCGCGCCTGAAACCGCTTTTCAATCCAGCCCGACAATTGCCGCAATTCCACTGCCATTGCCGGCACCGTCACTCCGGCCTCGTCCAGCGCGGTGAACCAGCGACTTTTCTGCATTTGCCAGTCGAGTTTGCCGGCGCTGATCAGCAACACCGCGTCATCAGCGGGATGCCCGGCATATTCAACCAGCGCCTTGCTCCCGGCATCGCCCGGCTTAGCCTCGCCGAGCCGCAGTTCCAGCAAGCGACGATTGGCGAACAACGACGGACTGGCGGCCAATTGCCGCAACGCACTCCAATCAAAGCCGGTGGTCGTCACGGTCAGGCATTCCCGCTCAGCATGGCCCCGGTCGCGGGCAGCGGCGCGAATCGCATCAGCCGCTTCCTGCGCGACCAGCCATTCTTCGCCATAAACGAGATAGATAGACGCCAAATTCTTGCAGAAATGGCCGGCGAGTTGGTCGGGTCGCAGTCTCATGAGTTGATAGCCTGTAAACGGCGGATGATCTGCCAGGCCAGTTCATCGGCCATGCTGTCGATCAGCGATTCCTGAGCGGCCTCGAAACCCAGCACCCGGTTTTCATCGAATAACAGGTTGCGGTTAGTCGTGATCGTTTCCGCCGGAATCAGGGTGTTGCCGTTAGCCAGCGTGACCTGATAAGTGGCGCTGTAAGCGAGGAAATAGTCGCGTTTGATATCGAAGCGGTCGGCAGCAACGGCGCGACGCCCGCTGCCTTCATTCAGGATCGTGATCGTGGCGGTTGCCTGAACGGGATCGCGAACTACGCTAACGCCACTGCCCACCAGCACGGTCTGCAACCGTCGACTCAGCACACCGGGCGGTATGCCGATGCCCTGGACGCTTTGGAGATGAACGACCGCCAGCTCCGGCGGCAACTGTGTCTGGCCGCGCAACTGGAAGCCACAGCCAGCCAAAAGGATGGCCAGCAGGATTCCGCTTAAAGTGATCAGCCGCATCAGCACACCACATTGACCAGTTTGCCGGGTGCAATCACGATTTTGTGGATCGGCTTGCCGTCGATGAACTTCTGAACGTGGGGATCCCCCAGCGCCACCTGTTCAATGACGCTGCGCCCGGCATCCACGGGAACTTGAATCTGCCCGCGCAGTTTGCCGTTGACCTGCACCACCAGTTTGACCAGCGTCCGCGCCAACGCCACTTGATCCGGTTCCGGCCAGGCGGCGTTCAATACCTCGTCGCCATAACCGAGTTCCCGCCATAAGGTATGGGTAATGTGCGGAACGATGGGCGACAGCAACCGCAGCAGAATGCTCAGACCTTCGCGGCGCACCGCATCGACCCCGTTCCCGGCATCCAGCCGGGCCAGTGCGTTCAGCAATTTCATTCCAGCGGACACCACGGTATTGAACTGATGGCGACCAAAGTCGTAGCGCGCCTGCCGCACTGCTTCATGCACTTCGCGGCGCAGATCCCGCACCGCTTCGGTCAGCGCGGCGGGATCGGGTTCACCGGCAGCGCGGATTGCGGCTTGATGCGCGGCGGCAAACGTCCATAACCGCCGTAGAAAGCGGTACGCGCCCGCCACCCCGGCATCCGACCATTCCAGCGCCTGATCCGGCGGGGCGGCGAACATCATGAACAGCCGGGCGGTATCAGCCCCGTACTGATCGATCAAGGTTTGCGGATCGACGCCGTTATTTTTGGACTTGGCCATCTTTTCGATGCCGCCGATGCACACCGCTTGATCGTCGCGCTTAAGGGTAGCGGCGACCGGTCGCCCTTTGTCGTCGGTTTTTACCGTGACCTCAGCCGGATTGATCCACTGTTTGCGACCATCGGCGCTGTCCCGGTAGAAAGTCGGCGCGATCACCATGCCTTGCGTCAGCAGATTGGCGAACGGTTCCGCCACCGTAGTCAAGCCGACATCGCGCATGACCTTGGTCCAGAACCGTGAGTACAGCAGGTGCAGAATCGCGTGTTCAATGCCACCGACGTATTGATCGACCGGCATCCAGTCATCGGCCCGTGCATCGACCATTGTGGTCGCGCCGGGAGTGCAATAGCGGAAGAAATACCAGGACGAATCGACAAAAGTATCCATCGTGTCGGTCTCGCGCCGGGCCGGCTGACCGCACTTGGGACAGGGAACCTGCCAAAATTCCGGACATTTATTCAGCGGGTTGCCGGAACCGTCCGGCACCAGATGATCAGGCAGGATCACTGGTAATTGCTCATTGGGTACCGGCACCGCACCGCACTCCGCGCAATGAATAATCGGGATCGGCGTTCCCCAGTAGCGCTGGCGGGAAATGCCCCAGTCACGCAGTCGCCAAATCACCTTTTTCTCACCTAAACCCTTGGCGTTCAAATCAGCGGCAATGGCGTCTACCGCTTGGGCGAAATCCAGCCCGTTATATTGTTCGGAATTGATGCAGGTTCCATAGTCCGCATAAGCCTCCTGCCACGGCGCGGGGGTGTGATCGCCGGCGCGGGTGCGGATCACCGGCTTGATCGGCAAGTGGTATTTATGGGCAAAGGCGAAATCGCGCTCGTCATGGGCGGGCACCGCCATCACCGCCCCTTCGCCATAGCCCATCAACACATAGTTGGCGACCCATAGCGGCAAGGCTTCGCCCGTCAGCGGATGGGTCACGCTCAGGCCGGTCGGCAGGCCCTTTTTCTCCTGAATCGCCAGTTCTGCCTCAGTTACGCCGCCCTGCTGGCACTCCTCAATGAATGCGGCCAATTCAGGATTGGTTTGCGCCGCGTACAGCGCCAGCGGGTGTCCAGTAGCCACTGCAACATAGGTGGCACCCATCAGCGTGTCGGCGCGGGTGGTGAATACCCAGAGAATGCCGGACGGACTATTCCCCTCCTTGGATAAGGAGGGGTGGCGCGAAGCGCCGGGGTGGTTCGACGGCTCACCCGCGGTCAACACATAAGGAAACCCAATCCGCACTCCGTAGCTCTTACCGATCCAGTTTTTCTGCATCAGCTTGACCTGTTCCGGCCAGCCGGGCAGCGCGTCCAGTTCCGCCAGCAATTCCTCGGCGTAGCGAGTAATCGCCAGGTAATACATAGGAATTTCGCGCTTCTCGACCACTGCGCCGGTGCGCCAGCCGCGACCGTCAATGACTTGCTCATTCGCCAACACGGTTTGATCGACCGGATCCCAGTTGACTACCCCGGTTTTCAGATAAGCGATTCCTTGTTCCAGCATTCGCAGAAACAACCATTGATTCCAGCGATAATAGTCCGGGGTGCAGGTCGCGACTTCCCGTTCCCAGTCCACCGCAAAACCGAGCAGGCGCAACTGCCTCTTCATATAAGCGATGTTGTCAAACGTCCATTGTGCCGGAGCCACCCCGCCAGCCATTGCCGCGTTTTCCGCCGGCAGTCCAAAAGCGTCCCAGCCCATCGGCTGCAGCACATTTTTACCCAGCATCCGCTGATAACGGGCGATCACGTCGCCGATGGTGTAATTGCGAACATGACCCATGTGCAGCCGCCCGCTCGGATACGGGAACATCGACAGACAGTAGAACTTCTCGCGGCCCGGTTCTTCACGCACGACGAAAGTTTGTTGATCGTCCCAATGTTTTTGGGCTTCTTGTTCAATGAGTTGCGGATTATAAGATTCAGCAATCACGGCGGTTTCCTGGCAATTAAGTTCGTTAAGATAGCACAAGGTTTGTGCAATTTTTGATATTGCATCAGCTTAATCATTGAGTTTATGTTATGCCGCTTTTTGGTATTGTCAAATATTCAGGCTGAATCCAGGCTTGAGTGTATTTTTAATTATATCCAATAGTTTTTTAGTCACTTCATCATCGAAATATTGCTCTCCACAACTGTCGCATATGCAAGCAGGAACTTTTCTGATCACTAATAAAGCTCCTTTTCGATCAAAGTTAACAGAGACGTTTTTCAACTGAAGATCACCTTCTTTGCAGATTACGCATTTCATTAGTGTTTCGTCTTAAAATCAGGTTCCCACAAAATCGGATCGGGATAATAGGCTGTAATAATGATTTCAGTGTCTTCATCTGCAATTGCAGCAACTACATGCAAGAGTTTTCCATCAAGCAAGTGCAACATTAAACGGCTTGGATATGGTTTATTTTCAGGATAGATACAAATAACTTCACCTTGCTCCAATACCTTGATAACAGCACACCGTTCGATATCGCGTTCAGCCATTTTATCCAAAGCATGTTTACGCCAAATAATGCTTTTCGTTGAGTATCAAGAAAAACTGTAGAATCGATCATGGATTACAATGATGAGTGTAAAGATTAACAATCACTTCAACCTGGACTCCTGGGTTTAGTTCCAGGTCTTGCAAAGTGGTGACGTGGTTGTTATCAAAAACAGCATATCTTCGTAATGTGAGCGTCATATTGACTTCTTCCGGATGAATTAAGGCTTCCCCAATTTCTGCACGGTGCGATGCCAGCCTGCGCCAACTGTGTTATTCGCCATCCGCTGCGCCAGCAGTAACCGCACCTTGTTCACCTGCGTTTCCAGATGTCCGACCAACCGTTGTTTGAAAATCTGCGGCTGCTTGCCTTCCCCGCCGGAAATCCTGCCTGCAACTCCCGCACCGTCGGGCAGCCAGCGCGCACCTCCATAGTTCTTGCACGGCAAATTTCCGGCCCGAAAATGAAGTGCGCTAAGATAGCACAAGATTTTACAGCGCCGGCAGGACGGTCTGACCGGTGACTTGGCGGTTTCAGTAAATCCGGCTGAGAGGAGGAACGATGCCCACCCTGGTCCTGAAAACTACGGTGGCCGATGAGCGTGATCTGGCCCTCAATCACACCTTGTCGCCCGATTTTCCAATGAAAATCATCAAGATCGTAGTAAGAACCGAGAAACTACCGGTTGCTTCCCATAAATTTGCGGCGACCCGCCATGCGGCCTTGTCCAAGGCGTGGGCCAAAGCGCGGTTGCATGATGTATACCTGACCGCGGTACAAGTTTAGATTTTTTCTAGCCGGGCTGATAGAATTGACCCTGCCTTCAACCCCTGACAGAGGAAACCATCATGGTTCAGCTGGAATTCACGGTCGAGGAACAGCACCAACTCCACTACGAAC
>CAIRMO010000053.1 GCA_903879705.1 uncultured Candidatus Competibacteraceae bacterium
TACTTTGTCAGATTGAAACACAACCTATTGATTTCGCTAAAATTCACATAAAGTGAGTAAAATTGATAAAACTTTATAAATCAAATGGTTGCTCGTAATCTGACAAAGTAGAACTAAGTGCTGCATGGCGAGCTGCAGAGGTTGGAGCCGCAGCAATACTAGGATGTCTCTGAGCAAACCATTCCTCCTCGTTGAGCAGTATTTGTTCCCACGGCGGATTCCCCAACACCACATCAAAGCCGCCATTAGCAAACACTTCGGGAAACGCCAAATGCCAGTGAAAGAACTGATATTGCGTCGCCAATCGCCCGATTTCCTCGCGCATCCACGGCGGACACTGAAACGGATTCTGCTCAATCTTCCGCAATAAATCATCGAGAATCGGATAAGGTCGGTTCAGCTCCTTGCACTTCTTCCAAACAAACGCCGCGCACCACGCATCCGCCAATAACTGCCCGTGCAAATACCCCGCTTCCTGCACCAACTCCGCATACCGCGCCTGCTTGGTCTGAATCCCGGCCACCGTGTCATCGTCCAGCGCCTCCAACTCCGCCATCGCTGTCGCCAGATTGCCCATTCGTTCCCACGGTGCCGGCTCATGCCCAAACATATCGCTGGTCCGCGACTTCCGCTCCTTCTGATTCTGCTTCTTGTACTCCCGACAAAACGCCGGATCGTCGCCCGTGATCGGCTTAAAAGCATCATCAGGAATCCCCGCCGCGATTAACTCCGGCGTCGCCCCCAACAGGCTATTCCCGACCCGAATATGATGATCGAGAAACGACAGCGGCTTGCCCGGTTCCAATGCCTCCAGCCACAGATTCACCCGGCACAACTCCGCCGACATCGGATTCACGTCCACCCCGTACAAACAGCGCCCAATCACCTCGCGCAACGCGGTTTGATACAACAACGGAGACGCCTCACTATCGCCCTCGGCCTGCGCCCGCACTCGCGCTAAATGCCGGGCCAAGCGATGCGCCGCCCCGACCAGAAAATGCCCGGAACCTACGGCGGGGTCACAGACTTTCAGCGCCAACAACGCCTGTTCCGCCTCAGCGCCGTGCTTATCAGCAATCGCCGCCTCAACCACTGGATCGAGCGCCGAATCCAACAGGCATTGCACCAATGAATCCGGCGTGTAATAGGAACCGCTGGTCTTGCGCTCATTGCCGGCGAACTCGGCGAAGGTAAACCGCGACCCGCCACCTTCAATGCGTGGCGTCAACGCCAGCAGGCTTTCATACACCCCGCCTAATTCTTCCGCGCCCAGGTTCTTGTAATCCACCGGGCGCAAGACGTTCCCCTGCCGGGTAAACGACAAATGCCGCAACGCCTCCAGAAAATCGGCGTTGCTCAGTTCCACGCCGGTCGCGCCGGTCAAACTGGCGGCATTGAGATCAGCGGTACTGGCCGGATTCCACAACCAACTCCCCAGCGCCGGTAACGCCAACGCCTCCCGCGCCGCTGCAAAACGTTCCTCACCCGACAACGCCCCAACCAGCAGGCTAAATTGCTGCCACAGATCGCCGTGGCGACTACCCTTAATCGCTCCGGCCAGTTGCCGCAAGCGGGCGGTGCTGTAATGGGCGGTATAGCGGTTGCGGGCCAGCCCGGCGGCGGGGGAATCCGGGCGCGGATGCAACACCGCTACCCCGTCCAGCGTCCGATCCTCGGCCACAAACAGGAAAATCAGCCGATACACCACCCGCAACAACTGGCCGTGCAAGTCATTCAAGGCCAGCGTTCCATCCCGCAACGCCTCGC
Source organism: uncultured Candidatus Competibacteraceae bacterium (assembly GCA_903879705.1). Taxonomy (GTDB): domain Bacteria; phylum Pseudomonadota; class Gammaproteobacteria; order Competibacterales; family Competibacteraceae; genus RXIV01. Next base: position 1,768 of record CAIRMO010000053.1, read on the forward strand.
GCAAGGCGGTATTACGCGGATGGCCGACCAAGCCCTGTCCCAAGGTTTGCAGCGCCCGTTCCACGCCTTGCCGCAAGTCGCCTAATGCCCGTGCGCCCTGTTCATTGGCTAACTTCGTCCACTGCTCCAACCAGCAACTGTCCGGCTTGCCCGCGTCCTGGGGGGCAAAGCGGGTCGCATGAACCACCAGCCACAGCAACACAAAATCGGCATAGACCTCGCCGTCAAACAGCGCCTCCAGATCAAATTCCAAATACGATTGCCGCGACAACGCCTGACTATCGCGCAACACCCGCAACCGCAGCCCATTCGCCACCAGCGCCCAGACATGATCGGGACTGCGATTCAGAAACTCCTGCACCAAACCGTGGGGATTGCCTTGTACGCCGCTGACGCGCCGATCCAGACTCCGGCCACAGCCGATCAGATGAATCGGCGTCGGACCGGACTGGTAATGAATCGGATACAGCCGCCCGTTGATCTCCGGGCCGGGATGAAACGGCAACACGCCAAACCCGAACTCCCGGAACAACGGCAAATTCCACAGATCGTTGGTCAACGTATCGCCGGGCTGACCTGCCGCCAGATTCTTCGCCGCCTCCCGAAACGCCGCCCAATGCCGCCGCAGCCGGTTCCAGGATTGGGTCAGGACTTCATTCAACCGCTCACCCGGCGCTAATCCGTAATCCGCTGGCTGCGTCCCCGGTAATTTCTCCTTCGGCTCCAACAAGCGACGCAGCAAATCGGGTGGCAACAACCCGCCTTCGGAATGAATGGTCTGGAACGCATCAGCACGGCGGGTCATGGTTAAAGCCTCGGCAGGAGCAGATAAGCGCCCAGAATATCCACCGGCAGCACCGGTTCAATGGTGACGCGGCCCGTGGTCTTCGCCGCTTGTCGCACCCGCTCATGGGCCTCCCGCTGGACGCTAGCCCGCTCGCTGGACACCGCTTCCAGGGCAGTTTGCCAAGCGGGCAAGGCCGCGCTTAACAATGCCAGTTGCTGATCGATCAAGGTCTGGACCAGATTGCTGTCCGGCATCGCGGCCAGCAGCCGTTCGCTATCTTCGCCGCTCAACCAGTGCGGGGCATCGGCGGAACCGGTCGCTGCCAACGGCGCAATCTCCTCACACAACAGCGTTTCGCCCGCTGCGCCCGCCGTGCGTAAATGAAAGCGGAACCGGGCCAGCAGCAAAGTCACGCGGGACTGGACCGCCGCCGTGCGGATCACTCCACAGCGGGCTGCCACTGGCCGGGGCGCGTGTGGATCGCGGGCCGCCGGGTCGAGCGCCTGATCCAGCGTCCAACCCGCCAGTCCCTCAATCATCGGACTGGTGCGCCTCAAATGAATCTCGCCCTCCGCCAGCGGCAACTCAAACCGCCCGGTAAACGGTTCATCGCGGCCCAAGGCTTGGCGCAAGGCGCGGGGGGTTTCCATGCTCAGTTGCACCGTGACCGCCCCGGCTTTCTCCACGAACGGCACTTGCGCGGTCTGCATCACTGCCCGAAAAAACCGTTCGACTTCCGCACCGCGCCCAATCGCCTTCTGCACGTTCTGCAATTCCGCCGCGACGACTTCTGGAGCCAAGGTCTGTTGGGCAAATCGGGATCGGCTGGCCTTTTCCTGATCGCGGGCGTTCTCCCAGTCCTGATGAAAGGCCCGAATCTTCGGCTGCACCGCGCCCAAATCCAGCCGCAATTGCTGAGGCTCTTTGGGAGTTCCCGGGGTAGAATAGTTAAATAAAAACAATTAATTGAGTTATTTTTTGCTGCAATGCAATACGGTATATTTTAATAAAATTCCGGTGTGTTCCATCGTCAGAAAACACAAACAAATTTAAAATCAA
>CAIRMO010000054.1 GCA_903879705.1 uncultured Candidatus Competibacteraceae bacterium
CAATTTACCAGTGAGGCGTTCACCGGTGTGCTGAAACGGGAAGGGATCACCATCAGCATGGATGGCCGCGGCCGCGCCTTGGACAACATTTTTGTGGAGCGCCTCTGGCGGAGCGTCAAGCATGAAGACGTCTACCTGAAAGGCTATGCCAGCCTGGGCGAACTGACGCTCGGACTCGTTGAGTATTTTACCTTTTTTAATGGTGAGCGTCCTCATCAGTCCTTGGGCTATCAGACCCCCAACACGGTTTACCAAACCGCTCAAGGGGGTGGCGCGATGATCGTTCATCGTGGCGGTGGCCTACCAGCGACTTCCCCCATTCCATCCTCTGGCACCGGAGAACCCCTCCCTATCGAACCGGGGCAGCGCCGAACCGCTGCGTATGAATCAGACACCACAGCTTAAACCTACCCCAGTTCTGTCTTGACCATGAGGTCCACTTCAGCCTATAGGAATCCGACTCAAGTTGTGGAATTTATCGTAGCACGGGCATCTTGCCCGTGGGCTAAACAGGGGCAGGATGCCCGTTCTACCTCTACAACCGGTTTAGGATGCCTATAGCCCCCTTCCGCATCAGGCTTGCAGATTCGCTTCTTCCTCACGGATTCGGCTTACCCCTTTCGGGGATGGGGTACGTTGTCCCGCCAGCTTCATACCGTCCCGTTACCAAGGCCGCATGTGGCGGTAGGCTACTGCCGAGGGAACGGCAGGTTCCATCATGGATTTCTCCCAGTGAAACAATTAGTTGGACGACATCACGTCGCACATAGGAGACCTATATGGATGCCCTTTATAGCAGGGTAATACAAGACCCCGATGCTCAAATTTACGCTCCCAACCTTCCTTCACACTCCCAACCTTCCTTCATGTACCTCCCGCGACCATGAGCATACAAACCGCGACTGACAAGGTTCATCTGTTTGGCATCCGCCACCACGGCCCTGGCTGTGCCCGGAGTCTGGTTCGGGCGCTGGAAGCCTTGCAGCCGGACTGTGTTCTCATCGAAGGTCCGCCCGAAGCCGACAGTCTGGTGGCGTTGGTGAGCGCAGAGGACATGGTGCCGCCGGTGGCGTTATTGCTGTATGCCCCGGACGAACCGCAACGCGCCGCGTTCTACCCGTTCGCCGAGTTCTCGCCGGAATGGCAGGCGATGCGTTATGCCACGCAAACCGGGGTTCCGGTCCGGTTCATGGATTTGCCGCAAACCCACGCGCTGGCGCTGGAAAAGGAGCGCGAGCCGGTGGAGCTGGTCCCGGCTAACGATCTGGCTAAGGGGACCGAAACAGCGATCATGGACAACGATCCCCGGTTGCGTTATGACCCGCTCGGCTGGCTGGGACGGGCCGCCGGCTATGGCGACGGCGAGGAATGGTGGGAACACACGGTTGAACAGCGTCAGGACAGCGCGGAACTGTTTACCGCTATCGCCGAGGCGATGACCGCGGTGCGGGCTGAAACCCCACCGTTGACCGATCCGTTCCGGGCGCGGCGCGAGGCATTGCGTGAGGCGTACATGCGGAAAACTATCCGGGCGGCGCGAAAGGAAGGCCGGGAGCGGATCGCGGTGGTGTGCGGCGCATGGCATGTCCCGGCGCTGGCCCAGATGCTGGGCGTCGGCACGGATAATGACCTGCTCAAGGGCTTGCCGAAACTGAAAGTCGAAGCGACCTGGATTCCGTGGACGTATGACCGGCTGGCGGCGGAAAGCGGCTACGGGGCGGGAGTCGATTCGCCGGCCTGGTATGAGCATCTGTGGCGGCGCGGCGGACGGGCAGATCCGGCGGCCTGGTTCGCACGAGTTGCCCGGCTGTTGCGCGAGGCCGAAATCGACTGCTCATCGGCCCATCTGATCGAATGTGTGCGACTAGCGGAAACTCTGGCAGCCGTGCGTAACCGACCGGGGCCGGGTTTGACCGACCTGTTGGAAGCAGCCAGTACGATTCTTACGACCGGCGAAGATGCGCCCTTGCGCCTGATTCGCCGCGAACTGATCATCGGTCGCCGGCTCGGTCAAGTCGCCTCCGGGACTCCGACCGTCCCCTTGCAGCGCGATCTGGAGCGGCGTTGCAAAACCCTCCGTCTCACCCTCAGCCCCACCCGTGAACCCCTCGAACTGGATTTGCGAAAAGAGAATGATCTCGTTCGCAGCCAATTCCTGTACCGGGTGCGACTGCTGCGGATTCCGTGGGGCGAAGTGACTCAGGCCCGGAGTGGCAAAGGCACTTTCCGCGAGATCTGGGCGTTGCAGTGGCAACCGGAATTCGCGTTGACGGTGATTGAAGCCGCTCTTTACGGTAATACGGTCGCGGAGGCAGCGGCAGCGCTGGCCCGGCGCACCGCGATTGAAGCCCGCGATTTGCCCGCACTGACGGAACTGGTTAGCCAACTGCTGCTGGCCGATCTACCCGCCGCGCTGGCTGACGCCATGCAGGAACTGGAAAATCGTGCGGCATTGACCGGCGACCTTTCGCAATTGATGGCCGCGATTCTGCCGCTGGCGCAGGTTTCCCGCTACGGCGATGTCCGCCAGACCGATGCCGCTCAGGTGCTGCATGTTCTCGATAGTCTGATCGTGCGGGTGTGCATTGGGCTGGGAGTCGCCTGCCAGGCGCTGGATGACGAGGCCGCCGCCAGCATGGCCGGACGGATCAACCGCCTGCATACCGCGATCAAGCTGGTGGATCGGCCAGAGCATCTTGACGACTGGTTGACTGCGCTGCGACAGATCGCCGACGCCGGCAGCGTCCATCATCAAGTACAGGGCCGCGCCGCCCGGTTGCTGTTTGATGAACGCCACGGGGATGCCGGGGATACCGCCGACCGGATGAGCCGCGCCCTGAGCCGGGCGGTTTCGCCGGAAGCCGCCGCTGCCTGGCTGGAAGGCTTTCTCAGCGACGGCGGGATGATCCTGGCCCACGATGACGCGCTGTTCCGGTTGCTGGATCAATGGGTGATCGGGCTGAGCGCCGACCATTTCACCCAGGCATTGCCGCTGGTGCGCCGCACCTTTGCGACCTTCCCGTGGCCGGCGCGCCGCCAGATCGGTGCGCGGGTTCAACGCGGTGCGAGCCGCGAACCGGCATTACGAGCGGGAGCTGTAGCGGAGGATCACTGGAATCTGGCCCGCGCCGAGGCGCTGATTCCAACCTTGAGTCTGATTCTGGGCATCGGAGCGAAAACTGAATGAATCCAGCCCATCCCCTTTCCTCATCAGAACGGTTGCGTCGCTGGCGGTTGGTACTGGGTGGCGCTGCCGCCGATGGAACCGGCTGTGCGCTGACCGGTGCCGACCTTGAAATCGACCGGGCGCTGGCTTCGCTCTATGACGTGGGTCTGGAAGGCGGCGCTGATCTGGCGAAAACCGGTCAACGCAATGGCGGTTCCGGGCTATCACAACCCGGCGTCGCCCGCTGGTTGGGCGACATCCGCAAGTATTTCCCCAGTACGGTGGTGCGGGTGCTGCAAAAGGACGCGCTGGAACGGCTGAAGTTGCACCAGTTATTGCTGGAGCCGGAACTGCTGGAAGCGGTCGAACCGGACGTGCATCTGGTGGCCACGCTGCTGGCGTTGCGCGGTGTCATCCCGGCATCTACCCGGGAAACAGCGCGGATCGTGGTGCGCAAGGTGGTGGACGAGCTGATGCGCCGCTTGCAGGAACCGTTACGGTCGGCGGTCAGCGGGGCGCTGAACCGTGCTGAACGCAACCGCCGCCCCCGGTTCGCCGAGATGGACTGGCCGCGCACCATCCGCGCCAATCTGCGCCACTATCAGGCGGAGTATCAAACCATTATCCCGGAAACCCGAATCGGCTTTGGCCGGAAACGGCAACGCACTCAGCGGCAAGTGATCCTCTGCATTGATCAGAGCGGTTCGATGGCGGCGTCAGTCGTCTATTCAAGTATTTGCGGCGCGGTGATGGCTTCGTTGCCGGCGGTCAAAACCCATCTGGTGGTGTTTGATACGGCGGTGGTTGACCTGACCGAACAGCTTGATGATCCGGTGGAATTGCTGTTCGGGACCCAACTGGGCGGCGGCACCGATATCAATCGGGCGGTCGGCTATTGCCAGAGCCTGATCCAGGATCCGGCCAATACCATCCTGGTGCTGATTTCCGACCTGTTTGAAGGCGGGGTGGCGGAAAACTTGCTGCGTCGCGCCAACGATTTGGTGCAAAGCGGTGTCCAGTTTATCGCGCTGCTGGCGCTGGCGGACAGCGGCGCTCCGGCCTATGACCGCGACCTCGCCGCCCGGCTAGCCATGCTGGATGTTCCCAGCTTCGCCTGCACTCCTGATTTGTTCCCTGACCTGATGGCCGCTGCGATTAAGCGAGAGGACATTAATCAATGGGCGGCGCGGCATGAATTGGCGACTGCTCGGCCAGCCAGAGTTTAAAAAGCGGCAACGTCAGCCGCGCCGGAATCAGGGCAAGATTCTCCCAGGGGGTGCGTTTGATGGTGGCCTCGAGCCACGCGCTGGATTCATTGTTGCGACGACTTCTCGTAAATAAGTTGCTGCGTTTATGGCGCTTTCCTGGCATACCCAAAGGCCCAGTTGCTCAAAACCTCCGATTTCCTGAGTATGTGCAAAAAACTCCAGATACAGACCCGCTCCCGGCCCATTATTAACCGTCATATTAAACGCCGGGTCTCGCCCTAATAATGGCATAATGTGCAGTAAGGCACGAATTGCATCCTGAATTCCCTGGGTTACCTCGCGCATTTCGTCAATCGTTAATTCATGCAGATATTGACGATCCGGGTTCTTGAGCAAGAGCAACATGTCATAGGGTCGCCGCATAAAATAGGGAACGATCAAGACGACGTTGTCATAATCGCGGATCATCAACTCCGCCGGATTTTCCCGCAACAGATAGTCACTAAAATACGCCTGATGCCGTTGGGAAAAGCACCAGTTGTTATAAAAACAGCGTGGCATAATATTACTGTAGCCGATTTGTTGATGGCCATGCGCCAACGAGCCTCCCGCGAGTTGACCGTGATTTTTGATAATTGAAACAAAGCCATGCGTTGGTTTGCGGGGAGGTGGGATTTCGGACGGTGGCATCAATCCTTCCGACTCATACAACAACTTTTGTTCGAGCGCCGCCAGTCGTTGCAACACAATCAGTCCATCTTCCAACGACAGGTTATGCCAATCCTGATCATGGTGTGATGAAGTCCATTGCAGAAAATGGAAGCCATAGGATTGCCGTCCAGTATGGGTAGGATCGGGATAGAGAGGTTGTTGGCGACATTCTTCCAGGACATTCTGCAATGGATAGATAATCGGAAACAAATTTTTATTGATGAACGTGGCCCCTTGACTTAATCGCGCCACATCAATAACACCCGTCGTCTTGCCTTGGCAAATAACGCACGGTTTTTCCGCCGGGGTTAAAGGAATTTTCACGGTTTCTGAATCGTGAGGGCGTCGTGCCCGAGTGGAATTATAGACAATCAATTCGCCATCTCGGGGATCAATCTGACAGATAGAATCCGGAAGAAAGGGAATCATCTGCTGTTCGGCATGGAACAATTCGTTCAACTGTTGCATGGACAATTGGTCGATGGATTCCGCTTGCATAATGGTTTGTAGCTGTTCCCAACTGAGTTGTTGGGTCATATTTATTCCTTAATTGGGTAGAAGAAAAATTGGTGCCATTGATCGGGCAACGAGTGAAGATTCAGCCATGAATCCGGATCCAAACCTACCCGGAGTTCCTGCATCGGTTCTTACGTCTTCCCGCCCTTCCGGCCTGTATCACCACGGCGACCATTGCTAAACCGGGCTGGACGGGGAGGGCGATTTTTGGCTTCGTCGCTAAACCGGAATCGTCCGGCCAGTACGCAGCCTTTCATACCCGGATCGCAGGTTCGACCCTGGATGTGCTGGCACGTCCCATTCAATTCGTGCGGACAACCCCAACCGCTCATGCGTTTTCTCCGTTCCTGTTCCGCTTTCACTCTGTATTAGCCAACGCTACCCGCTTCAAGCCGATGCGGCAAGCGGTATTAAGTGTTTGATTTGCTTTTGCAGGAAATCGGTGAAAGCTCTGAAACTATAGTTTTTGACCAACGTAATCGGTGGTAAGCCCTTCCCGCACAACCGGATTGAAAAAGGGGTTTTTTTGTGATACACTCTTGGCCCGGTGGCGTATCAAGTTGCCTTGGAGAGTCCGCAACGACCGGCGCTGCCAGGTGCAAACCGACAAGACACTTCCCCCACTGATCATGGACGTCGGGGTCGATGAGCGCCTTGTGAATCCGGCTTGGGGCCGGATGAAAAAGGGTCGTTTGCAGGGTTGGAGGTGTGTGATGTTGACTTATGAAGATTGTGTAGGACTGACTGATTTGGAAGAAGATGAAATCGACGCGATCGCACAGCACGAGCATGTGCCGGAGATCGTTGCCGCTGAACTGGGTTGTTGCCTGATTCACCAACTGGGCGGCGAATCGTCCATTAAGAAGATCATTCTTGAAGATGTTGAAGAAGCCCGCCGGCATGGACACCCGCAAGAGGCCGCGCATTGGCGGCAGGTGCTGGATCATTTCTGTGTGGCGCATCCAATGCCGGTGCGCCAAGCCGCTTAAGCACCCCTTATCCCCTCTCCCCCGTGAATGAGGGAGGGGGCTGGGGTGTGCGCGCCAACTTAATCTCTTTTTGTTGGCTGCGCACCTGAACCGGTTGGCAGAGGTCGGTTGCCGTCGTCGTCTTCAGCACCGCATCCACGCAGGTTTTCTGGCCCTCGTGATCATAAAGATTGAGACCGAGCGGCTTGTAACACACGACTAAACTAATACCCCGCCCCGATCCGCCTGCTTAAACCACATCGGCATGGCGTTATGGCATGGGCAACGCCCGTACACCATCGACCAGGGTATCGTCGGCGTTGCCTCGACACTGTGCGATGGCGGAGTCTGCTACACAATTTACCGGTGAACCGGTATCTTCCATATCCCCCGGCTGGATGATCGCACGTTCACGCGCTGAAGTATGATGTCGCCGCTTACCTGTTCACATCGATTCTTGCCGAGGAGCGTTTTTATGCAATTGAATAAAATCAGCGGGATGGCTCTAGGGAGCCTGCTAGCGCTGAGCGGTCAGGCGCTGGCGGCCGGGGTGCCTGAGAAGGAGACATCGCCGGATCCGAATAAAATCGTCCAGCGGATGTGCGATTACCTGAAATCCCTGGATCGGTTTTCCTTCCGCGCCGAGATCACCGACGATCAGGTCTACACCGGGGGCAAGAAACTCCAGTACGCCTTTGAAACCGAGACCTTTGTGCAGCGGCCCGATAAGCTGCGGGTCAACGCCGAAGGTGACTTGGTCAAAAAGCAGTTCTTCCTTGAGGGCAGGACCTTGACCCTGTATGACCCGGCGGACAAGGTTTATGCCACCGTCGAGGTTCCCGCCGATATCGAAGGCGCGTTGGCGAAAGCGGATCAGGAGCTGAAATTCCGGGTAGCTCTTGCTGATCTGGCCAGCCCGAAACTGTGCGAACACCTGGCCAAGGGCCAGACTCATGCTCTGTATGTCGGTTCGAGCAAGGTGCGGGGAGTTACCACTGATCATCTGGCTTTTGACCGGAACGACATCCAGTTTCAACTCTGGATTGCCCTTGGCGAAAAACCGGTACCGGTGAAAATCCTGATCAACCAGAAAAACCTTCCAGCTGCTCCGCAATGGACGGCCTACGTCCGCGATTGGAATAACGCACCCCAGCTAAAGCCCGGAACCTTTGCCTTTACCGCGCCGACCGGGGTGCAGAAGATCAAGTTCGTGTCGCCGCCTGCGCCGGTATCGGCTCCCGCTGCGGCACAACTGAAACCCGTACAGCCTGTCGCAGAACCTGCTGCTCAGCCTGCCAAGACCGGAGAAAAACCATGAAGACTCTCAATGGCAAGATAGGGCATGGCGCAGTGCTGGTCGTGGCGGCAGTGAGCTTGGCCGGATTGGGACCGCTGGTGCTGGCCCGAGGTTTCGGTGGAGGTGGGGGCGGCTTTCATGGCGGTGGGGGCGATTTCCACGACAATGGGTTTAGCGGCGGCAGCGTTCGGGACAGCGGTAGCAGCTTCCACGATGGCGGCTATAGCGGCGGCACCTTCAAGGACGGCGGCGGCTATGCTGAAGGACCTCGTGGTAGTGGCGCGGTGGTGGCTCCGGATGGTGCTGCTGTCGCTCGCGGTCCCGACGGCGGAGTTGCTGCTCGCGGTCCGGGTGGCGATTATGTTGCCCGTGGCCCGGATGGTGGCGTAGTGGCGGGCGGCCCCAATCACAACAACTATAATTACAACAATTCCAATTACTACGGCGGGGGTGGCGACGGGGGCAGTTACTACGGCGGTCCCGGTTGGGGCGGCGCAGTTGCGGCGGGTGCAGTCGCCGGGTTGGCAGTTGGTGCAATGATAGCGACCTTGCCGGTCGCGGCTACACCCATCATCGTGGCTAATCAGACCTACTACTCTGATGGCGATATTTATTATCAGCCTTGCTATCAGGGCGCGGCGGTCAATTACTGCGTGGTTGCTAACCCGTATTAGCATCGCCTATTTTCTTTTGGGCGGCTAACGTCCATTCAATCCGGGGCAATGCCGAGTATTGCAGGATCGTACCTGCCCTGTTCTGAAATCAAGCGATCCTCGGGTCGCAGCGCATTTTTCGAACCCGTCCCCACCCGACGGGTTTATTTTCAGGCGCAAAAACCCGTGAATGTTTGGTTCCAAGCGTTCTACAATGGCTTCGCCCCGGACGGCGGTTTCGACTGGAGCTTATGTCTGTCGGTGAAGTTGCTGTCCTCAAAGTAACCGCGCTTGCAAGTCAGGAGCGCCAAGCAGCGGCCCAGGGTCATCGGTCGTTGTGTGGCATTACTAAAGATGACCATCATTCTGTATCGAGGTAATAACATGAAATTTTTCCGCACATTGGGTGCCGTGTTGGTGTTGTCGTTGGGCGCGATGCTCGCCCATGCTCAGGGATGGGAGAATGAAAGCTTTCCGACGGGTCCGGGCCAACCGGAGCTGAAATACCACCTGCTGGTGCCGGCGGGCATCATCATCACCAACAAGAAAGGTGTCGCGTTCAAGGGCGGCGATGTAGTGGTAGTCCCCGGAAAAAACGTCACGGTGCTGAAATCCGCCTATGTCCAAGAGCATATGAAGGATACGGCTTTCCAATCCAGTTTTGTCAACGAGCAGGATAATGCCGGAATGTCGGAGGAGAAGGTCCGTGATTACGCTATTGTCTCGGTGACAGTGCCCGAAGGTGTGACTGTCCAGGGTCATGGCAAGACCATCAAAGGCCCATCGAAGGTCACGCTGATGGTCACGAACAAGGGTTCAAAGGCGACGCCTGATAAGACGCCTGGCCCGATGTGGGACTCTACTGGTGGTTGGAATAACGAATAAAAAGTGGTGCTTGGTTAGTCAAGTCCTGCTGATTTGATGTAATGACCCGGTCGGATCTGTGAGTCGTGTCTGACTCGCCCGACCGGGATTTTTTGGTTGGTTAAACCGTGCTGATTTTTTTCTAATCGTACAGGCCAAAACTCTTGCGGCAGCCCACTGGCCTTTAGCCGCCCTTGGACGGGTCCAGCCGCGCTGCCGCCTCCGCCGCCGTCCCATAGATTTGCGGGACAAGATCATGTTCACGCAGCGCATCGCCCAAGCGGGCACGGAGAAAGGCGCTGGTGGTGTAGCGGGTCACGCCGACGTAATAGCGCTGCACCACCTCCCGCACCATGTCCATGTAGTCCTGCAACAGTTCCGGAGTGATCGAGAAATTGTCGTAATTGACAATAGCGAACACCTTCTTGCCCAGCGGTTCCAGTTGCTCATCGACTGCCGCTCGAATCCGGGCGATGTCCTCGTGGCTGCGCACCGCCAAGCCCTCGAAATTGAGGAAAAACCGGTTCTTGGCTGGATCGTAGGACAGCCGTTGCTCGAGCGGTTGGGTCAGTAGTAAATCGCGCAGTCCCATCAGCCCATCGCCAAAAATGCGGGCGTCCATCAGCCGCAGTTGCGGACTGATCCGGGGCTTGAACCCCATATGCCCCAACACATCCCGATTCAGATCAATGCCCGGCGCGATTTCGATCAGTTCCGGTCCCTCAGCGGTTAAGCGGAACACCGCTCGCTCGGTGATATACAGCACCGGTTGCTTATTACGACTAGCCACCTCGCCACTGAAAGTGCGTTGCTCCACTTCAGCCACGAACTTGGCGCTTTTCCCTTCGCGCTGAATCTGCAATTGACCTTGTTCGACCGCGATCTTCAATCCGCCGGCGGTAAAAACTCCAGCGAAAATCACTTTCCGGGAGTTCTGACTGATGTTGATGAACCCGCCAGCGCCGGCAATCCTGGGGCCAAATTTCGAGACGTTGAGATTGCCGTGCCGATCCACCTCGGCCAGCCCCAGTACCGCAATATCCAGGCCACCGCCATCGTAAAAATCAAACTGATTGGGCTGGTCAACAATCGCCTGGACGTTCGTTGACGCACCGAAATCCAGTCCGCCGGCTGGAATGCCGCCAACCACGCCCGGCTCGGCGGTGAGGGTCAACAGGTCGATGATTTTCTCCTCAGCGGCAATATTGGCGACGCCTTCCGGGACACCAATCCCCAGATTCACAATGGCATTGGGCACCAGTTCCATGGCTGCCCGGCGGGCAATAATTTTCCGCTCGCTCATGGGCATCGGTGGAATAGAAGCCAGCGGTACCTTAATCTCGCCGGAGAAGGCCGGGTTGTACTGAGTGGCGAAGGTTTGCCAGTGGTTTTCCGGCGGTGACACTACAATGCAATCGACCAGAATGCCCGGCACCCGCACATCTTTTGGTTTCAAAGTCCCGCGTTCAGCCACCCGCTCGACCTGGACAATCACGATGCCGCCGGAATTGCGAACCGCCGTCGCAATCGCCAGTGATTCCAGGGTTAGCGCCTCTTTTTCCATGCTTAGATTGCCGTCAATGTCGGCAGTAGTGGCGCGAATAATCCCGACATTAATCGGAAATGACTGATAAAACAGGTATTCATGATCATCAATCGTCATTACCCGCACCAAATCCTTCTGGGTCATGGCATTGAGCTTGCCACCGCCGTAACGCGGATCAACGAACGTGCCCAGTCCAACACGGGTCAGCGTACCCGGCTTGCCGGCGGCGATGTCGCGGTACAGGTGGGTAATCACGCCCTGCGGCAGGTTGTACGCCTCGATTTTATTGGCGACCGCCAGGGCTTGCAGTTTTGGCACCAGCCCCCAATGCCCACCGATGACCCGCCCGACCAACCCTTCGTGGCCCAGATGGTTGAGTCCCCGGTCTTTACCATCGCCCTGACCGGCGGCGTAAACCAGAGTCAGGTTGCGTGGTTTGTCCAAGCCGGGTGAAGCCGGATCAGCATCCGGCTCCAGAAACAATTCTTCAAGGGCAATTGCGATGTGTTCGGCAAAGCCGGTGCCGACAAAACCACTGGTAGCTACCGTGTCGCCCGTCCGAATCAGACTCACCGCTTCGCGAGCGCTGACTACTTTGCCGCGTTCAGGAATGCGGAGTAAAGCAAGCAGTGGATGTTGCATCGTGTTGTTCTCCTTGGTGTGATGAACAGGGCGTGACGCCATCGCCACACTATTATGATTGGGCCGGCTTAATCAGGACTTTTGCTTTCCGTCGTTCCCGCGCGGGTGGGTATGACGGAAAAGACAGGCAAGTGAAAGTCCTGTTAATAAATGCCGGTCAGGCCATACAGGCATCCTGAACCGGTTGTAGAGGTAGCACGGGCATCTTGCCCGTAGTCTAAATACGGGCAGGATGTCCGTGCTACGATAAATTCCACCACTGACCATCAGGAAACTCATTTAAATTAACCCTAGGTGAGTGTCGTTATGGGAAATGTCCGGTTGCAATCCGATGGTTGAAACCAGACAGGCTAACCATAGCGGGCGCTGGCCTTGGTGAAAATACTTCGCGTAAATTTTCCCGTGATTCGATCACCCCGTCGGGTAGGGCCACGCTGCTCGAACCTTCCATATCAATGGATTGGAAAGAACCCCGACGGTCTGACTGACCCTGCGACTCCCTGCTATCACAGAAAAATTTACCCGATAGAATTTATCGAAAGAATAGCAAATCGGTCGGCGGGTCACTTGGGCTTGAAAAGGTGTTCACGCTAACAAAGGTGAAACACGCTGAAACACGCTTGTTTCAAAGTTGAAATGCAGTGGCTTGATTTTTCAATAACTGTTTTTTTTCTTGTTGAGTACCCGGTTTGCTTGGATAATAAATCCTGGTTTGGCAAGATACCTGACCCGTCGGCTTTGAATTAGCTCGCGGGTCATTCACTTTCAAGGGCCGACTTGGGTTCTTCGATGATTGGATAATGGGGAAAAAATGTTTAAAAATATGAAGTTAAGTACACAGTTAAACTCCGGCTTTGCGGCAGTTATCTTGTTGCTGGTGATCGTATCCGTCATCGCATACTGGGGCCTGACCGGGGCCTTCGACGGATTCAGCGAATACCGGCGGCTGGCCCGCGCCAACGCCCGGGTCGCTTCCCTCCAGGAGAACATGCTCAATACGCGGCTGGCGGTCCGGGGGTTTATTGCCAACCCCAGCGACCAAGCGGTGCAGGATTATCGCCAGAACTTCGGCGACATGATGACCGTACTCAAGGACATGAAAGAGAACATGGGGAAAAATCAGGAGCGGGTGAAAAAGGTGGATTTTATTGGTGAGCAGGCCGCCAAGTACGGCACAGAGTTTGGGCAGTTGCAAACATTGAGCAAGCAACAGCAGTCGGAGGTCGATCAGCTCGCTGAGGTCGGCACCACCCTGCGTAAAGTGGGGACCTCGATGATCGAAGCGGCCGCCAAGGGCAGCGATGTCGAGATTGCAACGCTGGCCGGTCAGCTCCAGGAACAGGTGATGCAGGGGCGGCTGTACATGGCCAAGTATGTGGAGTCGCACCAGGGTGCAGATTCCAAGCGGGCCAAAGACGAAATCGTCAAGATTGACGATCTGGCGAAAGCCCTGCGCGGTAAGGTCACGAATGCCGACCGGACGCTGCTGGATCAGTTTGACAAGGCGCGTGGCGCCTACCTGACCTTAATGACCTCGGTGTTCGAAATCACTGAAAAAAGCGATGTCGTGGTTCAGACGCTCACTCAAATCGGCCCGGTGGTTGCCAAGACCACTGAAGAATTGAAGACCTCCTACACCGAGGATCAGAACACGCTAGGACCGCAGGTGCAACGCGCCAATGAACTGGCCGTAACGATAGTGACCTGGTTATCGGCAGGAGCCATCCTGGCGGGCATCCTGTTGGCGTGGCTGCTGGTGCGCATCATCCGGCGGCCGATTGGTGGCGAACCGATGGAAATGGCCGCGATCACCGAGAAGATTGCGGGCGGGGACTTGACCGTGCGGTTCGCCAACACTGGGCAGGAAACCGGCATCTATGCGGCGATGCGGGAGATGACCGGGCAGTTGCAAGACATGGTCGGAAAAGTCACCCAAGCGACCGATCAAGTCAGTTCCGCCGCCGCGCAAATTGCCCAAGGCAGCGCTGATCTCTCGCAACGCACTGAAGAACAGGCTTCCGCCTTGGAAGAAACCGCATCCTCAATGGAGGAGCTGACCTCGACGGTCAAGCAGAGCGCTGATAACGCCGGGCAGGCCAATCAACTGGCCGGAGCGGCGCGGACTCAGGCCGAACAGGGCGGACAGGTGGTTGATCAGGCCATTACCGCGATGAGCGCCATTAACGCCAGCAGCCGCAAGATCGCCGACATCATCGGCGTGATTGACGAGATCGCCTTCCAAACCAACCTGCTGGCCTTGAATGCCGCGGTCGAGGCCGCCCGTGCCGGCGAACAGGGTCGGGGCTTTGCGGTCGTGGCCGGCGAAGTGCGCAAGCTCGCCCAACGCAGCGCCGATGCCGCCAAGGAGATCAAGACGCTGATCACCGATAGCGTGGCCAAGGTGGAAGATGGCGGCAAACTGGTGGATCGGGCCGGCCAGACCCTGCGCGAGATCATGACCTCGGTGAAAAAGGTCAGCGATATCGTGGCGGAAATAGCTGCCGCCGCCCGCGAACAGGCCAGCGGCATCGAGCAGGTCAACAAGGCGATTCTGCAAATGGATCAGGTGACGCAGCAAAACGCCGCGCTGGTCGAGGAAACCGCTGCCGCCAGTCATGCGATGGGCGATCAGGCTCGCGAACTTCAGCAGTTGATGGGCTTCTTCAAGCTGGATGATCGGCAGGTGGCGATGACCACAACGCACGGTCAGAACCATAGTCGTGGGGATGCAGCGGCGGGGCATCATCATGATCCCCACCGATCAGCCACCACCAAAAAGTTGCGGGCAGTCTGAGCGCCGTTGCGTCAAGACCTTGATGATCCGACTCCGTCCGCGCCAGTGGCCGGAGTCTTTTTGCCCGATAACACCCATGAGCCGGATCATTCAGCGCCGATTGCTGACGCAGTAATTGCCTTCAGTATGATAACCGGTGGGACAAACGCCATTCTTGGGAATGGCATCCGGGGGATCAGCACGATTAGCCACGCAGTAATTGCCTTGGGTGCTATAACCGATCGGACAAACTCCATCCTTGGCAACAGCATCCGGGGCATTAGCGCGACTAGCCACGCAATAGTTCCCCTGAGTGTGATAGCCAATGGGGCAAACTCCGTCCTTGGGAATCGCCTGGCCTGATTCGGCGGTTACCATAATGGGGAGAAACAGAACCAGCGCAAGGTAGAACCGCTGGGCATGGAAGCAAAGGGTCATGGCAACATCTCCAATGGATTCAGAAAATCGGGTGTAATTCAATCAAGCTCATCTTCAGTCTCCGCCCACAATCCGCCGAGTTCCAAGGTCATTTCCGCAAACGACGCTGCGCTCACCTGATCCTGCTCCTGAAATGATCCAGGTTCAGCCTTTCGCCAGAATCTGTTGGAGAGCGGCAAGCAGCGCGGCATTCTGCGCCGGGTCGCCGACCGTAATGCGCAGGAATTGTTCGATGCGCGGCTGGCGAAAGTGGCGGACGATCACCCGTTGCTCACGCAAGGCGACAGCCAGCACGGCGGCGTCCCAGTGCGGCAGGCGGGTGAAGATGAAGTTCGCCGCCGAGGGCAATACCTCGAAACCCAGCGCCTGCAACGCCGTGATCAAGGCTTCCCGACTGCCGATCACCGCCTGGCGGGTGCGCTCGAAGTACTCCCGATCCTCGAATGCGGCGACTGCCCCGGCAATCGCCAGCCGGTCCAGCGGATAGGAATTGAAGCTGTTTTTGATCCGCTCCAGCGCCTCGATCAGTTCGGGATGACCGACCGCAAAGCCGACCCGCAACCCAGCCAGCGACCGGGCCTTGGACAGGGTTTGCGTCACCAGCAGATTCGGATAGCGATCCACCAGCGCAATGGCGCTCTCCCCGCCAAAATCAATGTAGGCCTCATCAATGACCACTGCCGAATCCCGGTTGCGTTGCAGCAGCCAATCAATATCGGCCAGCGGCAACAAACGACCGGTCGGGGCGTTGGGATTCGGGAAAATGATCCCGCCATTGGGCCGCAGATAATCCTGGAGCCGCAGCATGAAATCATCGGTCAATGGCACAGCGGCAAAGTCGATCCCGTACAGGCCGCAGTAGACCGGATAGAAACTGTAGGTAATGTCGGGAAACAGCAGCGACGCCGGGTGTTGGAATAAACCATGGAAAACGTGTGCCAGCACTTCGTCGGAACCATTACCGACAAAAACCTGCGCCGGAGTGATGCCGTAATAATCGGCAATGGCCTGTTTCAAGCGCTCGGCGTTCGGGTCGGGATAAAGCCGCAGAGCGTCGGACAACTCGGCCCGGATGGCGTCCAGCACCCGGGGCGACGGCCCATAGGGATTTTCGTTAGTGTTGAGCTTGACCAAATGGCTAAGTTTGGGCTGCTCACCGGGGATATAGGGGGTCAGCCGGCGCACTACCGGACTCCAGCAGCGATTGACGGCGCGGGTTTCAGGGGAAGGCGAGTCAGTAGGGTGGACAGTCATGCAGGCCGCCGAGGGTCAATGGAATGAGAGCTGTCTTGCTACCGCAACTACACTGATTCGTCAATGCCCGGGTTTGCCGTAATGATCGAGCGTTGCGCAAAACCAACCGATAGTGCAGCGCAATATTTTGAATAATCTGGCTATTTTCTGAAAGTTAGGGTGTTTATTCTAATTTTTGCGGTTACGTTTGCAGTATGACGCGACGCGCCGATAACGTGTTGAAATCCCAACGCAACCCAGGATTATCCCCATGCCCAGCTATACCGCTCCAGTCCGCGACATGCAGTTCGTTTTGCACGAACTGCTCAAGATCGACCGTTACACCGATGTTCTGGCCGGTTTCGCCGAGGCGACGCCGGACACCGTCGCCGCCATTCTGGACGGCGCGGCCCAGCTCAGTCAGGAAGTGCTGCAACCGCTGAATCGGGTCGGCGACCGCGAAGGCTGCCGGTTGGAAAACGGCAAAGTCACCACCCCAACCGGGTTCAAGGCCGCCTATGACGCGGTCGTAGACGGCGGCTGGACGGGTCTGATCGGCGATCCCCATCACGGCGGCCAGGGCTTGCCGTATGTGCTGGGATTAGCGGTCAGCGAGATGATGGCGTCGGCCAACATGGCGTTCACCATGTACCCCGGCCTGAGCAGTGGCGCGATGGAAGCGATTGAAATCGGCGGGACCGATGCCCAGAAGGCGCTGTATCTGCCGAAAATGGTCAGCGGCCACTGGACCGGTACCATGAACCTGACCGAGCCACATTGCGGCACTGATCTCGGTCTGCTGCGGACCAAGGCCGAGCCACAGGCCGATGGCAGCTACCGGATCACCGGTGCCAAGATTTTCATTTCCGCCGGCGAACATGATTTGGCCGAGAATATTATTCATCTGGTGCTGGCCAAAATCCCCGGCGGCCCGGACGGGGTTAAGGGCATCAGCCTGTTCGTCGTCCCCAAATTTCTGGTCAATCCTGATGCCAGTCTCGGCGACCGTAATGCGGTCAGTTGCGGCGCGCTCGAAGAGAAAATGGGCATTCACGGCAACTCCACTTGCGTCATGAACTACGACGGCGCGGTCAGCTATTTGCTCGGCGAGGCCCACAAGGGCCTGCGCACCATGTTCATCATGATGAACGCGGCGCGGCTGGGAGTGGCGGTGCAGGGCCTGAGTCAGGCTGAAGTCGCCTATCAGAACGCGGTCGCTTACTGCAAGGATCGAGTGCAAGGCCGGTCGCTGCGCGGCGCGAAGTTTCCCGATCAGGCCGCTGATCCGATCATCCTCCATCCCGATATTCGCCGGATGCTGATGACGGTTCGGGTGTTCCAGGAAGGAGCGCGGTCGCTGGCTTACTGGGCTGGTTTGCAGGTGGACATCATCCGCAAGCATTCCGACCCGGAGACCCGGCGCAAGGCCGAAGATCTGCTGAGCCTGCTGACTCCGGTGATGAAGGCCTATTTCACCGACATGGGCTTCACATCCGCGAATTTGTGTCTGCAATGCTTTGGCGGCCACGGCTATATTGCTGAATGGGGCATGGAGCAGTTCGTGCGCGACGTCCGCATCACCCAGATTTACGAAGGAGCCAATGGCATTCAGGCGCTGGATTTGATCGGGCGTAAATTGCCGGCGAACAAGGGTCGGGCGATTCAGCTTTTCTTTGCGGTGGTGGGCGGATTTTGCGAAAAGTACGAGGATAACGCCGCGTTGTCGCCGTTCGTTAAACCACTGACCGAGGCGCTGGAGCGGCTGGTGGAAGCGACCCAGTGGCTGATGCAGCACGCCATTTCCAACCCGGACAACGGCGGTGCGGCGTCGATGGATTATCTATACATGATGGCGCTGGTAACGCTGGGCTATCAGTGGGCGCAAACCGCCCGGATTTGCGAGAATCAGCTTTCCAATCCGGACGATGACAGCTTTGACCGGCAGTTTTATCAGAACAAGCTGGTGTGCGCCGGGTTTTTCATGGAGAAAGTACTGCCAGAAACCATGAGCCATTTGGCCAAGATTCAGGCCGGGGCTGATTCGCTGATGACGCTGAAGGCGGAGGCGTTTTAGAGGCGTTTTATCGTTCCCACGCTCCGGGCGTGGGAACGCCGTTTTAGCCGCCTGGATCGGGGGTGAATAACTTGCCCCGCCCACCCACTACTCAGCCCTCCGAATCGACGCCCAAATCCCGCAGCCGTTGTGCCAAGCGATCCGCCCGTTGTTGTTCGCGATCCGCCCGTTGTTGTTCGCGATCTGCGCGCTGTCGTTCCTGTTCAGCGTGTTGCCGTTCCTGTTCGGCGTGCTGCCGTTCCTGTTCGGCGTGTTGCCGTTCCTGTTCAGCGTGTTGCCGTTCCTGTTCAGCGTGTTGCCGTTCCTGTTCGGCGTGTTGCCGTTCCTGGAGCGCCGCTTCGGCTGGACCCAAAACCAGTGTCCCATCGGCTTCAAAGTATCGCAGTCGCCCATCCACCGCGCCCAGGTATAACTCCAACATATTGCTCCAGCGCCAGCCCCGCTCATCCACCGGGATCGCCTGATACCAGCCACTGTTCAGCCGGAAGCCGGCAAATTCCCCGGTGAGCGGCGAAAACCAGAAATACTCCGGAGTATGGAAAATGGTCTGATACAGGCGCTTTTTTTCAGTCCGATCCACCTCGGCGGTCGAATCGGAGAGTAATTCAATGATCAAATCCGGGTAACGTCCCCCCTCTTCCCAAACCACCCACGAGGTGCGCGGTCGCGGGTCTGTCTCTCGCACCAGAAAGAAATCAGGTCCACGAAATTGCCGCCGTTGTAATTGTTCATGGGCGTAATACACAGTCAGATTGGCACCGATAAAGAAATCGGTTCGTTCCTGCCAGCGCCATTCCAGATGACTGACCAGCAAGGCCAGTTGTTGATAGTGTTGGGTGCTTTCCATTTCCGGTTCGTCGCTCAGCAGTTCGCGGGCATCCGGCATCCGCTCGGCTAGTTGTTGGGCAGTGACCATCATCGTTAAATCTCCAGAAATCGTTGTGGCGTGGAACGGGCGTATTGCCCATTTCAACACGGGCTAGAAGCCCGTGCTACGCCCGGTTTTGAGATCAAAGTGAAAGTCCTTTTTCAGAGGTTGTCATCAGGTAAAGTCAATTCAAACCGCTTGGGTTGATATTGATAACCGTGATCTTCGGAATAGTGTTGACAGAATAGGCAGTGAGCTTCACCTCCATGAATCATGGCAAAACCCCTCCCCGCCTACAGCCGGTGCGACTCCGGCGCACAACCCCGTTCCCGGTACTGCTTGAATCGCTCCCGCGACTTGGCCAGCACGTCGGGTTGCTGATCCACCAACTCCACTACCCGCTCAAACCGCTCAAAACCATCGGGCAAGGCGAGGGTAAAATTGATCAACACCTGCGCGTTCACTTCTGCTGGCGATGCCGTCCCGATCAGCACCGGCGACCCCTCGGTGCCCACCAGCGGATAACGCTCGTGGGGGATAAAGCTGTCCTGGCGGAAGATCCACAACAGATCATCCAGCGTCGCCGCCTGCGCCTCCGAGGCACTGAACAGATAGACCGTATGGCCGAGGCTGTAGGCTTTGTCGGTCACCCGGCAGGCCAGCAACGCCCGGCCATGCTCGTGCTGGTCAGGCAACACATAGAAATCAATTCGCGGCGTGCTCATAGCGCCAGCCCGCATCAATCGCCCGATCCAGCAGATATTGCGCCAGCAAGGGCACTGGTCGCCCGGTGGCGCCCTTGGCCTTGCCGATCGTCCATGCGGTGCCGGCGATGTCCAGATGTGCCCAATGGAACTTCTTGGTAAAACGCGCCAGAAAACAGGCCGCCATGATCGCTCCGCCATCGCGGTTGCCGGCGACGTTGGCCATATCGGCGAAATTGCTGTCCAGACCCTCCTGATAATCCTCCCACAGCGGCAGTTCCCACACCCGGTCGCTGGCGGTCTGGCCGGCGGCTTCCAGAGCATGAGCCAGCGGCGGGTGATTGCTGAACAGCCCGTGTGGATGCCGGCCCAAGGCGATGACGCAGGCCCCGGTCAGGGTGGCGATGTCGATGACCGCCGCTGGATCGTCGCGCTCGATGTAGGTCAGCGCATCGCAAAGAATCAGCCGGCCTTCGGCGTCGGTATTGAGAATTTCCACGGTCTGGCCGGACAGGCTGGTGACGATGTCGCCCGGCCGGGTCGCCCGCCCGCCCGGCATATTCTCCACCGCCGGAATCAGTCCGATCACGTTCAGTGGCAGTTTCAACTCGGCACAGGCCCGCAGCGCCCCCAGCACGCTGGCCGCACCGCACATGTCGTACTTCATTTCATCCATGCCCTCGCCCGATTTCAGCGAGATGCCACCGCTATCAAAGGTCACGCCTTTACCGATCAGCACATGCGGCTTTTGCGCCGCCATTCCATTCCGGTAATCCAGCCGGATCAGCTTGGCCGGTTGGGCGCTGCCCCGGCTCACCGCCAACAGCGCGCCCATGCCTAGCTGCTCCAGCTCGGTTTCTTCCAGCACCGTCGCCTGTAGCGTCGAAAATTCGCCCGCCAGTGCTTGGGCCTGTTCAGCCAACCAGGTTGGGGTGCAAAGATTGGGTGGCGTGTTGCCCAGGTCTTTGGCCAGTTTGACGCCACTGGCAATGGCGACGCCTTCGTGCATCGCCTGCTCGCCGCTGGTCAGATCCCGCCGGCTGGGGACGTTGAGGAGCAGTTTCCGTAACGGCCGGCGGGGCGCGTCTTTCTTGCTCTTGAGTTGATCGAAGCGATAGTCCGAAGCCTCGACCGCCTCGACGATTTGACGGATTTTCCAAGGCAGTTCCCGACCCTTGACCGGCAGTTCGGACAGGTAGATCGCCGCTTCGGTGGCCCCGGTCTCCTGCAAGGCGGTGGCGGCATGGGCCACGATCTGCCGGAAACGGCGATCATCCAGGTCACGCTCCCGGCCACAGCCGACCAGCAACACCCGTTCCACCAACGATCCGGGGACATTCAATAACAGCAGCGACTGGCCCGGCTTACCTTCCAAATCACCCCGGCGCAACAGGTTGCCAAGATAGCCGTGGCTGGCATGATCAAACAGCTCTGCCGCCCGGGTCAGCCGCCGGGATTCATAAACGCCCAGCGCAAGACAAGCGGTGCGCTGTTTTTCGGGATTACCGCTCTTGACTGTAAATTCCATCGGGGATGCCATTCGTTAGGATTAGGGTTCATTCGTGGATAAATCATCGTAAACTGGAGCAGTTTAGCCCGAAATCACTGCGTCTCACAGGGACGCATGCTGTGGAGCATCCGTGGGCCTGCCTTCCATCATCGATCGTTATCTGAGCCGCGAGATTGGCCTCACCTTGCTGGGGACCACCCTGGTGCTGCTGGCGATCATTCTCAGCCACCGCCTGGCCGGCTATCTGAGCAAGGCCGCCACTGGTCTGCTGGCGCGGGACGCCATCTTTCAGTTGCTGATCCTGCAAATGGCCGATTTGCTGGTCATGCTGATTCCGCCCGCTTTTCTGCTGAGCGTCATGCTGGCCCTGGGGCGGCTATACCGCGATCATGAAATGACCGCGCTGGCCGCGTGTGGATACGGACCTTTATCGGTTTACCGGGCGGTGTTTCTGCTGGCGGCCCCACTGGCGCTGGCGACCGCCGGCCTTTCATTGTTTCTGACCCCGGCCATTATGGAATTGCAATTTGAGGCGCTGGACAAAGCCCGCAAGGAAGCCGAGGTGTCGATGTTCACGCCCGGTGCGTTCCGCGAAATTCTGGACGGTCGCCATGTGATCTATATCGGCGCGCTCGATGAGCGGGAACTGCGCAATGTTTTCATCCAGACCCGCGAGCCGGATGGCCGGATCAGCATCACTACCGGCGATCGGGGTCGGCAGCAGATCGGCGAGGACGGGACCCGTCAGGTGATTCTCGATCACGGCTATCGTTACCGGGGAACGCCGGGACAGGGCGATTATGAGATGGTGCGGTTTGAGCGAGCGATGGTGCGGGTCGATAGCGCCCCACCGCCCCAGCCTTGGCAACACCGGGAAACACTGCCCATGCGCCAGTTGTGGAATTCCCAGGAACCCGTGCATATCGCTGAATTACAGATGCGCTTCAATAGCCCGATTCAGGTATTACTGATTGCCCTGTGGGCACCCTTGCTGGCCCGCGCCCATCCGCGTGAGGGGCGTTATGGCCGGATTATCGCTGCGGTGCTGATCTACGCCATTAATTTCAACTTGATCGGAATCAGCCGATCCTGGCTTAGTCACGGCGTGGTCGGCGCGGCAGTGGGCCTGTGGTGGGTGCATGGCCTGTTCCTGCTGTTCAGCGCCAGCCTGTTACTGCGCTACTACTCCGGCCGGTGGAGTTTCCGACGCTGGCGGCGCTCGCCGGAATCAGCGGCCACCCCATGAAGATTCTCGACCGCTACATTTTCCGCACCGTGGCGATCACTACCTTGGCCGCGCTGCTGGTGTTGCTGTTGCTGGAGTTGTTTCTGAGCCTGCTGGTGGAACTGGAAGATGTGGGCAAGGGCAACTATGACTTCCCGGCGGCGCTTCAGTACCTGCTGTTGATTCAGCCGCAACGTCTGTATGAAATTTTCCCCATGGCATTGCTGGTGGGCGGGCTGTTGGGAATGGGAGCGCTGGCCGGTGGCAGCGAGCTGATCGTCATGCGGGCCGCCGGTTTGTCGCTGCTCCGGCTGACCCGGTCGGCCTTGCAAGCCGGGCTGTTGCTCAGTCTGGCGGTGCTGGTGATGGGGGAATTCGTCGCGCCACCGCTGGAACAGCTCGCCTATGAACAGCGGGCGGTGGCTAAAAGTCAGAATGTGGCGATTCGCGGTGGACGCGGCTTCTGGGCGCGGGATGGCGACTATTTCATTCATGTCCGGGCGGTGTTGCCGGGCATCCGGCTGGTGGATATCCACACTTTCAAGATCGATGCTGAATCCCGGCTGGAAATCGTCACCAAGGCCCAAGGAGCGCGTTACGTCGCCGGGGGCAACTGGCTGCTGGAAGGAGTTAGTCGCACTATTCTGAATGACGACGCGGCGCAGATCGAGCAACTGGACAGTTTGACGGTGGTTTCGGCGATCAGCCCGAAGATTCTTGATGTGCTGGCCAGTAATCCCAGCGAACTGTCGATCCGCGATCTGCTGGTTTATGTGGATTATCTGGAGCGCAATGGTCTGGATGCCCAGAGTTACTGGCTGGCGTTGTGGCGCAAGGTGCTGGCCCCGCTGGTCTATTTGGCGATGCTGGTGGTCGGAATGCCGTTCGTGTTCGGTCCGCAGCGTTCCTCCGGGGTCGGTCAGCGCTTGTTGATCGGGCTGCTGCTGGGGCTGGCGTTCTTTCTGTTCAACTATCTGCTGGGCAATGTGGTGCTGCTGTACGGTTACCCGCCGCTGCTGGGAGCCAGCCTGCCATCGCTGCTGTTTTTAGGCGCGGGTTTTTACGCGCTGCGCCGACTGCGTTGAGTCCGGTTTTTTCAGCGGCTGACGGGATTCCCGCATTCGCGGGAATGACGGAACCCGGGAGACCTAAACGCGAAAACCTACTGGAAATCGCCTGAGGAATGCACTGATGACACGGATTCAAGAAAAAGCCGTGTCATCCTTTAATGGGTGGCCTCCGTGATTCAGGCCTTGCGGATGAAGGCAACGATCAGCACCGCGTTACTCATCTTGGCGTTCACAGGAAACTTTACACGCGGAAAAAATCCCTCCCCACAAAGCGCATGGGAGAGGGATTTTTGACGGGCGATCACTCCCGCATCAGCAGGAAATGACGATTTTTACCCAGGCCAGCGATCACGCCACCTTGGCGAACGCCTCAATCACTTCAGGTGGGGCCTGGATCAGTTCGATCAGCACGCCCTCGCCAGACAGCGGCGTCGCGTCGTTGCCCTTGGGATGGATGAAACAGACCTCGTAGCCGGCTGCGCCCTTGCGAATCCCGCCAGGGGTAAAGCGCATCCCCTGTACAGTCAGCCATTCCACCGCCACCGCCAAATCATCGATCCACAGCCCAATATGATTAAGTTGTGGCTCATGCACCTTGGGGGCCTTGCCCGGATCGATCGGCTGCATCAAATCCACTTCCACCTTGAACGGCCCGGAGCCAATGGCGGCGATATCCTCGTCCACATTCTCCCGCTCGCTGCGAAAATTGCCGGTCAGGGTCAGGCCCAAGGTGTCGATCCACAACCGGCTGAGCCTGGACTTGTCCAGCCCGCCGATGGCGATTTGCTGGATGCCCAGCACGTTGAAGGGTCGGTTTACCACGAAAAACCTCCTGAATAGTCAGATAACGGTGCGAATTGAAGAAGGCAATAGCGCCTTTATTGAGTATGTCATTCAAGCCCATGATTGCAACCATAGCCCTGCTGAGCGCCGGGAATCAGGCCAATCTTCAGTTATACTTTCCCGGTACCGTCAACTCACTGTGTTTCGGTTCCTTCGGAGGATGTGCATGGCTAATCAATCCCTGATCGACGCGGCAATCCCGACGTTCGACGAATTTCCCCCCGTTTCTTACGCCGACTGGCGCAAGGCCGCTGAAAAAGCCCTCAAGGGCGCATCGTTCGAGAAGCGGCTGATCACTAAAACCTACGAAAACATCGATCTGCAACCGATCTACCGGCAGGAGAATCTGGACGGTCTGCCACATCTGAACGGCCTGCCCGGCTTTGCGCCCTATGTGCGGAGTACGACGCCACTCGGTTTTGTCGCCCAAAGCTGGGATGTCGCCCAGGAAATCACCTACGGAACCCCGGCAGCGTTCAACGCGGCGTTGCGCTCTGATCTGGAGCGCGGCCAAACCGCAATCAATCTGGTGCTGGATCATCCGACCTTGCATGGGGTGGATGCCGATCAGGCCGATGCGGATGAAGTCGGCAAAGGCGGCCTGTCGGTCTCCAGTGTCGCTGATCTGGCTCAGGCGCTGGCCGGGGTTGATCTCGAAACCACCCCGATCTACGTCCAAGCCAACACCAGCGCCCTGAGTTTCACCGCGCTGCTGGCGGCACTGGTGCAACAGCAGGGCCAGTCGCTGGCTAAACTGCGCGGCGCGATGGGGATGGATCCGCTCGGCCACCTGGCGTGCTACGGGCATCTGCCCCGCGATCTGGCCGGTGTTTATGACGCTATGGCGCAACTGACCGGCTGGGCGACGACCAACGCCCCGCAGTTGCAAACTATCACTGTCCAGGGTCACCCCTACCACAATGGCGGCGCGTCTACCACTCAGGAACTGGCCTTTGCGCTGGCGACCGCGGTGGAGTATCTGCGGACCCTGCAGGCGCATGGCCTGAGCATTGACGACACCGCGCCTCGCATCCGCTTCTCGCTGTCAGTCGGCTCCAATTTCTTCATGGAAATCGCCCGGCTGCGGGCTGCGCGAGTCCTGTGGGCCAAGATCGTCGCGGCATTTGGCGGCAACGCGGAGGCGCAGAAGATGCGCGTTCACGCCCGTACCTCGGCCTGGAACCAGACCTTGTGCGACGCACACGTCAATCTGTTGCGCGGCACCACTGAAGCCTTTTCGGCGGTGGTCGGCGGCTGCGACAGCCTGCACGTTTCGCCGTTTGACGAACCGGTTCGGACCCCGGATGAATTTTCCCGTCGCATCGCCCGCAATACCCACATCGTCTTGCGCGAAGAAAGCAATCTGGCCCGCACCGTCGATCCGGCCGGCGGTTCCTGGTATGTCGAAACCTTGACCGATGCGATTGCCCGCCAAACCTGGGCGCTGTTCCAGGAAGTGGAAAAGCAGGGCGGCATGGCTAAGGCGCTGGAAGCCGGTTGGCCGCAGAGGCAAGTCGCCGATACCGCTGCGCAACGGGCGGTCAACATCGCCAAGCGCAAGGATATTTTCGTCGGGACCAACATGTACCCGAACCCGAAAGAAACGTGGCTGGAAGCGCCGATGGTTGACGCGACGGCCATCAAGACAGAACGGGCAGCCGCATTGGCAATTTGCCGGGCCGTTGCCGATGCCGGCAAGAAGCAGGCGGCACTGGCGCAATTGGCCCAAAGCGGCAAGCCGGTCGATGCGGCGATTCAGGCGGCGCTGGCCGGTGCGACTCTCGGCGAGATTGCCCGGGCAGCGCGAACGAGCGCCCAGCCCGGCCCCACGATCAACCCGATTTGCGCCCAGCGCGGCACGGTGCCGTTTGAGCGGTTGCGGGCAGCCGCGAACGCCTTCGCAACCCGCACTGGCCAACGCCCGCAGGTGTTCCTCGCCACCATGGGGCCGCTGGCCCAGCACAAGGGCCGCGCCGATTTCGCGACCGCGTTCCTGGGGGTGGGCGGGTTTGAGGCGGTTTATCCCCTTGGTTTTGATAGTACCGACGAAGCAGCCGAAGTCGCGCTGGCCTCAGGGGCAAAGGCTGTGGTGATTTGCTCTACCGACGCAACCTATCCCGAACTGGTCCCGCCACTGGCCCAAAAGCTCAAACAGGCCAATCCCGGCCTGACCGTGTTGCTGGCCGGTTACCCGATCGATCAGCTTGACGCTTTCAAAGCTGCCGGCGTTGATGACTTCATTCATGTGAATGCCAATTGCCAGGCATTGCTGTCCACTCTGCAACAAAAAATGGGGATCACCCAATGAGTCAGTCGCCCGATTTCACCACGATGGCCTATGACCTGGACTTCCCCAAGCCCAGCTTTGCGGAATGGCAGGCGGCAGTAGAAAAATCCACCGGCAAGACGCTGGAGCAACTGGTTTCAGCCACGATGGAGCTAATTGATGTCAAGCCGCTGTATACCCAGGAAGACCTCAAGGGTTTAAAACATCTGGGTTATACCGCTGGAGTGCCGCCGTTCCTGCGCGGCCCGTATCCGACGATGTATGTAGCTCAACCGTGGACGGTGCGCCAGTACGCCGGGTTTTCTACGGCTGAGGAAAGCAATGCTTTTTATCGCCGCAATCTGGCTGCCGGGCAAAAAGGTCTGTCCATTGCCTTTGATTTGGCCACCCATCGCGGCTACGACTCCGATCATCCTCGGGTAGTGGGCGATGTCGGCAAAGCCGGGGTGGCGATTGACTCGATTCTGGATATGGAAATCCTGTTTAACAGCATCCCGCTGAATCAAATGTCGGTGTCCATGACCATGAACGGTGCGGTGTTGCCGGTCTTGGCTTTTTACATTGTCGCCGCTGAAGAACAGGGCGTTCCACACGATAAACTTACCGGCACCATTCAGAATGACATTCTGAAAGAATACATGGTGCGCAATACCTACATTTACCCGCCCGATCCGTCCATTCGGATTATCGGCGATATCTTCTCCTACACCTCCAGGGAAATGCCGAAGTTCAACAGTATTTCGATCTCCGGCTATCACATGCAGGAAGCCGGCGCGACTGCCGATCTGGAACTCGGTTATACCTTGGCCGATGGACTGGAATATGTCCGCACCGGCATCAATGCCGGGATGGATATTGATGTATTTGCCCCCCGCCTGTCTTTCTTCTGGGCGATTGGGATGAACTACTTCATGGAAGTCGCCAAGATGCGGGCCGGGCGACTGCTGTGGGCGAAAATCATCAAGCAGTTCAACCCGAAAAATGAAAAGTCAATGGCGTTGCGAACCCACAGCCAGACTTCGGGCTGGAGTCTGACCGAACAAGATCCGTTCAATAACGTCGCCCGCACCTGCATTGAAGCTATGGCGGCGGCTTTGGGCCATACCCAGTCCTTGCACACCAATGCGCTGGATGAAGCGATTGCCCTGCCGACCGACTTTTCAGCCCGGATTGCGCGTAATACCCAGCTTTATTTGCAGGATGAAACCGGCATTTGCAAAGTCATTGATCCGTGGG
This sequence comes from uncultured Candidatus Competibacteraceae bacterium, assembly GCA_903879705.1. Taxonomy (GTDB): domain Bacteria; phylum Pseudomonadota; class Gammaproteobacteria; order Competibacterales; family Competibacteraceae; genus RXIV01. The sequence goes on from CAIRMO010000054.1 coordinate 27,833, forward strand.
GTGGTTCCTACTTTGTCGAGGCGCTGACCAATGAACTGGTCAAGCGGGCCTGGGGCCACATTCAGGAAGTGGAAAGTCTCGGCGGCATGACCAAGGCGATTGAAACCGGCCTGCCCAAGATGCGGATCGAAGAAGCGGCAGCGCGACGGCAAGCACATATTGACTGCGGACGGGAAACCATCGTTGGCGTCAACAAGTACCGGATGGACAAAGAAGATCCGCTGGATATTCTCAGCATCGACAACACCGCGGTGCGCGAGGCGCAAGTGCAGCGACTCCACAAGCTGCGGGCCAACCGGGATGAAGCCGAGGTTAAAGCCTGTCTGGCGGCCATCACTGAAGCCGCTCAAGCCGGCACGGGCAATCTGCTGGAGAAGGCGGTCGAAGCCGCTCGCGCCCGCGCCAGTCTCGGCGAAATCTCCGATGCGATGGAGAAGATATTCGGGCGGCACAAGGCGATTATTCGGGCTATTTCCGGGGTGTACAGCAGCGAGTTTAGCGATGTCCAGGAAATCGCCAAGGTGCGACAGATGGCGGACGATTTCGAGCAGCATGAAGGTCGTCGCCCCCGCATTCTGGTCGCCAAGCTCGGTCAGGATGGCCATGACCGGGGTGCCAAGGTGATTGCCACCGCCTTTGCCGATCTTGGCTTCGACGTGGACATCGGCGCGTTATTCCAGACCCCGGAAGAAGTGGCCCGGCAGGCCGTGGAAAATGATGTCCATGTGGTCGGGATGAGTTCGCTGGCTGCCGGGCATAAAACCCTGTTGCCGCAACTGATCGGGGAACTGAAAAAACTGGGCCGCGAGGACATCATGGTGGTCATCGGCGGCGTGATTCCCGCCCAGGACTACGAGTTCCTTAAAGCCAATGGCGCGGCGGCAATCTTTGGTCCCGGCACCGTCATTCCGGTTGCTGCCCAGAAGGTGATTATGGAGTTGAACGAACGACTGGCGGCATGATGTGATCAGAAATAAGGCAGGGTGGGCATTGCCTACTGACATTGCTCACCCTCATCCATAACCTTTTGATTATTTTTGAGTTACACCGTTTCCAGATAGATTTTATCTTTTTCAGGTCAAAAACCACCCCCCGTTCGTCATACCCGCTTTCGCGGATATGACGGAACCCGGGAGACCTGAATGCGAAAACCTACTGGAAATTGGTATTAACAATTTTTTAATCCCGCAGCAACTCATTCAGACCGACTCGGCTGCGGGTTTTTTCATCAACCTGCTTGATGATCACCGCGCAATACAGGCTATGGCTACCGTCCGGGGCCGGCAATCCGCCGGGGACTACGACGGAACCCGCTGGCACTCGCCCATAACTGGTTTCGCCGGTCAGGCGGTTATAAATTTTGGTGCTTTGACCGAGATAAACGCCCATCGAAATCACTGAACCACGCTCGACAATTACGCCTTCCACCACTTCGGAACGGGCACCAATGAAGCAGTCATCCTCAATAATGGTGGGACTGGCCTGCAACGGCTCCAGCACTCCGCCAATTCCGACCCCGCCGGATAGATGCACATTCCGGCCAATCTGGGCGCAGGAACCGACCGTTGCCCAGGTATCCACCATCGTCCCGGAATCAATATAAGCCCCGATGTTGACATAGGACGGCATTAACACCACGCCCGGCGCGATGTAACACCCCCGACGGGCAGCGGCGGGCGGCACTACCCGAACGCCCGCAGCCAGAAAGTCGTTTTCGCCATATTGGGCATACTTGGGCGGAACTTTATCGAAATAACTGGTATAGCCGTCGCGGATAATCACATTCTCATTCAGACGAAACGACAGCAATACCGCCTTTTTCAGCCAGGCATTGACGGTCCAGACCCCGTCATGCGGTTCCGCAACCCGTACCCGGCCCAGTTCCAGCAGGCCCAGCGCTTCTTCAACCGCTTCCCGCAGTTCCGCCGGCGCAGTGGCTTGGTCCAGTTCGCTGCGGCGCTCGAAAGCATCTTCAATCAGTCGTGGCAATTCATTCATCAGCAACATCCTCAGGCGCAGGCGGCGGGCTTAGGCACAGCCGCAAAAAAACGTCATAATAAGCGGGGGTGACAGGCAGGGAACTTTAACACTCAACGCCCTCGAACCGCAGCAGGCCATCCGGGCCGCGACCGCAGCTTCAGCATGATCAAAAATTAGAATCATAACAACGAGGATCAACCGGCATGTCCAGGAAACCCCCAGTGGATGAAAAAAAACGGGTCAACGCCGAACCCGCTCCGGCGGCGGTCAAGGTGGCCACTCGTCAGGCAAAACCGGCAGTGGTTGAACGGGTCGCCCCGCCTGTCCCGGAACCTGATGCGCCCACCCTGGCGGTCGATGGCCGCAAGCGGGTAATCATCGAAGGCGTCACCCCGGAACTGGATGGTGGCGAGTTCGCGGTTAAGCGCACGGTCGGCGATATCGTCACCGTTGAGGCTGATGTCTTCACTGACGGCCACGATGCGCTGTCCTGCCGCCTGCAATACCGCAAAGCGGGTGAAACTGCCTGGCAGGAAACGCCGATGCGGGTGCTGGTCAATGATCGCTGGCGCGGCGAGTTTCCGGCGGCGGAACTGGGTCGCTACGAATACACGATCCTGGCCTGGGTCGATGCGTTCAAATCATGGCGACATGACCTGAGCCGCTGGGTGCAGGCTGAAGACATCGCGATTGCCCTGCGGGTCGGCGAGCAACTGGTCGGCAAGGCCGCGCAACGCGCTACCGGTGAAGATACCCGCTGGCTGACTCAGCGCGCCAGTGAACTGACCGGCCAGCGCGATCTGGACTATCGCCGCCAACTGGGATTGGACGATCATCTGGCCGGCTTGATGGAGCGCTACGCTGACCGCAGTCTGGCCCTCGGCTATGGCAAGGAACTGGCGGTGATCGTGGACGACGAACGCGCCCGCTTTAGCACCTGGTACGAGCTGTTTCCCCGGTCATGCAACCCGGCCCCCGGCCAGCATGGCACCTTCAAGGATTGTGAAGCCTGGTTGCCGCGTATCGCCGCGATGGGTTTCGACGTGCTGTATTTCCCGCCGATCCATCCGGTGGGCCAGGTCAATCGCAAGGGCAAAAACAACACGCTGACCCCCGGTCCCGATGATGTTGGCAGTCCGTGGGCGATTGGCTCCAGCGAGGGCGGACATAAGGATATTCTGTCGGCGCTGGGTACCCTGGATGACTTCCGCCACCTGGTCCAAAAGGCCAGGGAACACGGTATCGCCATTGCGCTGGATATCGCCCTGCAATGCGCCCCGGATCATCCCTACGTTCAGCAGCATCCCGACTGGTTCCGCTGGCGGCCCGATGGCACCGTGCAATACGCCGAGAATCCGCCAAAAAAGTATCAGGATATTTACCCATTCAATTTCGAGACCGCGGACTGGCGGGCGCTATGGGATGAAATCAAAAGCATCTTCGCGTTTTGGGCTGAGCAAGGCGTGCGGATTTTCCGGGTGGATAACCCGCATACCAAGCCGTTTGCGATGTGGGAATGGCTGATTGCCGAGATTAAACAGACCACGCCGGACGCGATATTTCTGGCCGAAGCCTTCACTCGACCCAAAGTCATGCACCGGTTGGCCAAGATCGGCTATAGCCAGTCTTACACCTACTATGCTTGGCGCAATACCAAGGAAGAACTGACCGAGTATCTGACCGAATTGACCCAAGGGCCGGGCGCTGAGTATTTTCGCCCCAACTTTTGGCCCAATACCCCGGACATTTTGACGGAGGCGCTGCAATTCGGCGGCAAGCCGCTGTTTATGACCCGGCTGATTATGGCGGCGACCATGACTGCTAACTACGGCATTTACGGCCCGGCTTATGAAATGATGGAGCATGTCGCGGTCAAGCACGGCAGCGAGGAATACCTCGATTCCGAGAAATACCAGGTGCGCCACCGCGATTTTTCGATGCTGGATGGGCCGGACAGCCTGCACGACTTTATCGCACTGGTGAACCGGATTCGCCAGCGTAATCCGGCGCTGCACTCCGATCCGAGCCTGCGTTTCCATAAAATCGGTAACGAGCAACTCATCTGCTACAGCAAGGCCACTGCTCATTTTGCCAACGTGATTCTGGTGGTGGTCAATCTCGATCCCAATTACACCCAGGCCGGCTGGACTGAGCTGAATCTGGCGAAATTGGGTCTGGATTTGCACCATCCGTTTCAGGTTCACGACCTGCTGAGTGGCGCTCATTACCTGTGGCATGGGCCGCGCAATTATGTCGAATTGAATCCGCACCGAATGCCAGCGCATGTATTCCGCATTCGTAGCAGCCTGCATACCGAGCAGGATTTCGCCACTTTCGACGGTTAGAGAATCAGTGGTATAGGAATCCGACGCAAGTTGTGGAATTTATCGTGGCACGGGCATCTTGCCCGTGCTACCGCTACAACCGGTTTAGGATGCCTATATGAATCTGGACCGCTGGAAAAAAACCTGCTACGCCTTGTGCTATGAATGGGATAACCGCCCTGACGGGATCGCTATTCCGCTTGGGGATTTGTGTCAACTGCTCTTACGGCCACTGAAGGATGAACCACGATGAAACAACCAAAAATTCTGGCGTTTGTGATGGCCGGCGGCGAAGGCTCCCGCCTGCAACCGCTGACTGTTGATAATTCCAAACCCTCGTTACCCTTTGGTAGCCGCTATCGGATTGTCGACTTTGTATTGAGCAACCTGCTCAATTCCGGCATTCAGGCCATTTATATGCTGGTTCAATACAAATCGCAGTCGCTGATTGAACATGTCCGCAAGGCGTGGGTCGTCTCGCCGATGCGGAATGAGGAATTCGTCACCGTGGTGCCGCCGCAAATGATGCGGGGCGGCGACTGGTTCCAAGGCACTGCTGATGCGGTCTATCAGAACATCAATCTGATTCAGTTACACGATCCGGATTTGGTCGTCGTTTTTGGCGCCGATCATATTTACCGGATGGATATTCAGCAGATGGTCGATTTCCACCATGAACGGGCAGCAGATGTCACCGTTGCTGCCTTGCCCGTGCCGATTGCTGACGCTCGCGCTTTTGGTGTGATTACGGCTGATCACGCTGGACGGGTTAGTGAGTTTCAGGAAAAGCCGGCGAATCCGACCCCGATGCCATCGGACTCAACTCGCGCTTATGCGTCAATGGGCAATTACCTGTTTGACGCTAAAGTTTTGGTGCAGGCACTCAAGGAAGCTAATCAACGTGGCGAGCATGACTTCGGTCAGAACGTCTTACCGAAGCTGAAAGAAACCCACCGGTTGTTTGCTTATGACTTTTCCACTAACAAAGTGCCGGGGACCAAACCGTATGAAGAACTTGGCTACTGGCGTGATGTGGGAACGCTGGATGCCTATTTTGAAGCGCATCAGGATATGTTGGGACTGACCCCGCGCTTTGACGTTTTTAATCCACAATGGCGAATTTTCTCCAGCAATTATCAGGGGCCAGTAGCGCGAATTTTGGAAGCGCAGATGCGTAATAGCGTGATTGCTGCCGGGTCAATGGTGCATCAGGCGTCGATCCGCAATTCCATGATTCGTCGTGAAGTCATTATTGAGGATGATGTAGAACTGGAGGATTGTGTGATTCAGGATTATGTCTGGATCAAGCGAGGTTCCCGGTTGCGGCGAGTCATTGTCGGCCAGTACAACGTCATCGAGGCCGGCAGCCACATTGGCTTCGATCCAGAAGTTGATCGGCGGCGTTATACCGTAACTGACGGTGGTATTACCGTGGTCGGACCAGGCGAAGTCACCAAGAGTCTGCGGGCGTTTAGCGAATGAGCCTGGTTTGAAATTTTCCCCCGTCATCTGACAGTGGCGGGGGTATTTTTGGTAATGATAAAGCGGTGATTAATAGTATGAACGAAATTCTTTTTGATTACGGTATAGATTTTACGGATTCTAACGAAGTCAGTAGTCACTATGATGCTGAAGCCCGGATTATTTTATATCCTGGCGATACCAATGATTTTTTAGCAACTATTCCTGATGAAACTGTTGCTTTGATTATGACTTCTCCACCTTATAATCTCGGTAAAGACTACGAAAGTCGAACTTCAATCGAATATTATCTTGAAGCTCAATCCCAAGTGATTAAACAGCTTTACCGGATTCTTCGGAGCGATGGCAGTATTTGCTGGCAGGTTGGCAACTTTGTTGATAAAGGTGAAGTGTATCCTCTGGATGTTTTTTACTACGGGATTTTTAAAAAGTTTGGTTTTCATCTCAGGAACCGGATTATTTGGCGATTTGGACATGGATTACATGCATCGAAGCGTTTTTCCGGTCGATATGAGACGATTCTATGGTTTACGAAAAGTAACCGGTATACTTTTAATCTTGATCCGGTACGAGTTCCTTCCAAGTATCCAGGCAAGCGACATTTCAAGGGGCCTAATCGAGGCAAGCCTTCAGGTAACCCTCTAGGCAAAAACCCCTCTGATATTTGGGAAATTGTGGCTCAAGATTGGGAAAAAGAACTTTGGGATATTCCCAATGTTAAAGCTAATCATCCTGAAAAAACTGATCATCCTTGCCAATATCCAATAGAACTGGTTGAACGCTGCTTATTGGCGTTAACGAGAGAAAACGACCAGGTTTTTGATCCTTATGCTGGTGTAGGCACATCGCTTGTCGCGGCGATTCTCAATAATCGGCGGGCGATAGGGAGCGAAAAGGAGGCTGCTTACGTCGCTATTGCTCACCAACGCATTCGCGATAGTTTGAATGGCGTACTTCGCCATCGCTCGATTGGTACACCAGTACATCAACCGACCGGCAATGAAAGAGTTTCCCAAATTCCAGATGAGTGGAAAGATGATCCCGAAGCGCGACTTTTTGAAGAAAGGATAAACTACCCATGATGATTGCAGGCGTCTATTCATTCAATGGCGGCAAAGAGGCTTTAGAATCGGGTTATAGTTCAGAACTCGATGCCGTAAAACAGATTATTACTGTTGTAGATAGCCTGGAACATAAGACTAAAACCAGTTACGAAAAAACCATGCTAGGCAAGCAATTGTATAGTCCAGTGTCGTTGAATAAATCGTTCAAGCAAGGATTTGAAGAGCGGGATTGGCACAATTACCGGGTGAGGTGTGAATATCCAACTCAATACTATACGGCAGATTATCAGCCCTCACCACTGTCTGCTGGCGCGTTTCGCGACATGGATTTTGTCAAGAACCGGGTAGGTGTTGAAGTGCAGTTTGGAAAATACGCCTTTATGGTCTACAACGTGTGCGCAAAAATGACTATCTTTAATAAACTGGGCGTAATTGATGTCGGTATTGAGATTGTTCCCGTCAAGGATTTTGCTGCGGAAATGTCATCTGGTGTTTCCTATTTCGAGCAATTTGTTTGGGATTTGGAACAGCGCGGCGTTTGCAACATTGATATTCCAGTCCTGATTTTAGGCGTTGCAATATAGTTTGGGAAATACCCTGATTTTGGATTGATGACCTAATGAATAAACCGACTACCATCTGGCCGGGCCGGCCGTATCCACTGGGTGCTACCTGGAATGGTGAAGGCGTTAATTTTGCCCTGTTTTCGCAAAATGCTGAACAAGTGGTGTTGTGTCTGTTCGACGCCAAGGGCAAGCACGAAGTCGAGCAGATTCCATTACGGGAACGGACGGGCCAGGTCTGGCATGGCTATCTGCCGGATGCCCGCCCCGGACTGCTCTATGGCTACCGGATTCATGGCCCTTATGCGCCGGAGGAAGGCCACCGCTTCAATGCCCATAAGTTATTGCTCGATCCTTACGCCAAGGCCATTGCCGGACCGATCCATTGGAGTGATGCCCAGTTTGGCTATCGAATCGGCGGACGCGGCGAAGACCTGAGTTTTAATACTCGCAACAGTGCGCCGGGAATGCCCAAATCTCAGGTCGTGGATACGGCTTTTTTCTGGGGCGACGATCGCCCGCCGCGCATTCCTTGGCACGATACGCTGTTTTATGAACTGCACGTTCGCGGTTTTACCATGCGCCATTCCGGATTGCCGCCGGAATTGCGCGGTACTTATGCGGGTCTTGGTTGTGGCGTGATTATTGATTACCTGAAAGCATTAGGGGTAACGGCGGTTGAATTATTGCCGATTCATTATTTTGCTGACGAACGGTTATTACTGGATCAGGGACTGCATAATTATTGGGGTTATAGCACCCTCGGCTATTTCGCCCCAAATCCCCGCTATGCCGCGACGGATAATCCGGTTGCTGAATTTAAGAGCATGGTCAAGACCCTGCATTCAGCCGGCCTCGAAGTCATTCTCGATGTGGTCTATAACCACACGGCGGAAGGCAATCATCTTGGCCCGACGCTGAGTTTCAAGGGCATTGACAACGCGGTTTATTACCGACTGTCCCCAGAGCATCCGCGCTATTGCATGGATTACACCGGGTGTGGCAATACCCTGAATACCGCTCATCCGCGCGTGTTGCAATTGGTGATGGACAGCCTGCGCTACTGGGTGCAGGAGATGCACGTTGATGGCTTTCGCTTTGATCTGGCTGCCACTTTGGCGCGAGAAACCAATGGCGAAGTCGATCAGGGCGGTGCTTTCATGGATGTGATTCAACAGGACCCGGTTTTGTCGCAAGTCAAACTGATCGCCGAGCCGTGGGATGTCGGTGAAAATGGCTACCAGGTGGGCCAATTTCCGGTGGGCTGGAGTGAGTGGAACGGTAAATACCGCGACGTGGTGCGCGACTACTGGCGCGGCGAGAGTGGCTTAATTGGCGATCTGGCGTATCGGCTCACCGGTTCCGCTGATCTCTATCAGCACAATGACCGTCGCCCACACGCCAGTATTAATTTCATCACTGCACATGATGGCTTCACTCTTTATGATCTGGTCAGCTATAACGAACGCCATAACGAAGCCAATGGCGAAAATAATCAGGATGGAGAATCTCATAATCGCAGTTGGAATTGCGGGGCTGAAGGTGACACCCATGATCCGGCGATTTTGGCCTTGCGCTTACACCAGCGCCGCAATCTGCTGGCAACGCTCCTGCTTTCGCAAGGTGTCCCCATGTTATTGGCCGGCGACGAAGTTGGCCGTACCCAGAGCGGCAATAACAACGCCTATTGCCAAGATAATGAAATCAGTTGGCTGGACTGGGATATTTCCTGGTTGCCAGAGAACCGGCAATTACTCGCGTTCACTCAAAGTCTGATTCAACTGCGCCGCGAGCATCCTACCTTTCGCCGCCGGCATTTCTTCCGGGGGATTCATGGCGATGGCGTTCGCGACATTCTCTGGTTCAATCCCGATGGCCGGGAAATTGATGATGAGGAATGGACTCATGATTACGCCCGCTGTCTGGGGCTTTATCTGCCGGGCGATGGCTTGGGCGACTGGGATGAGCGCGGTCATCCTTTGCAGGACGATGATTTTCTGCTGCTGTTCAATGCCCATCACGAGGAAATCCCGTTTGTATTGCTGACGTTGTCGGATCAAACCCGGTTTGAAGTGATGATTGACACCGCCTTGCTGCAAGGTCGGCCGGTCGGCGGTTATCAACATCCCCCCGAAGAACCTTATCCAGTACAAGGCCGGTCGCTGGTGGTATTGCGGCATCAACGCCAATTGTTGTAGTGGAAGGTTGCCATAAATGAAGAAAACTGCTAAGTTATCATACTGTAAAGGAAGATGTGAAGAAGGACAAACGACGTGCTAATCAGCTGGAAAGTCAAGGATGGGCCATGCTGCGTTATACCACTGAAGATATTAACCAGCGTCTTGACGATTGCCTTCATCAGGTCAAAGAAACCATTAACACTTATGGTAGATTACAGGATACTGTTGACCTGTTGCACTACCGGTATTTGGACACTGGACAAAGCCAATTACTGCTGTTCGACCAATAAGAATGGCGGATTTATCGAAAAGATCATCCGCCGCCATGTGCGTAAATTTGCAATCCCCGCGATTTAATCTTCGAGCCCCTCCCTCCATGCCGTTGTTAAGCATTGACCATCTCGCAATTGCCTTCGGCGCTGAAAAACTGCTGGACGACGCCAGTTTCCAACTCGATCCGGGCGAACGGGTGTGCCTGATTGGCCGCAACGGTACCGGCAAAACAACCCTGCTGCGGCTGCTGACCGGTGAAGTGCAACCCGACAGCGGTGACATTTGGCGGCAGCCGGGGTTGCGCATCGCCACCTTGGCCCAGGAACTGCCGGCGGATACCACCGCGACCGCCTTTGAAATCATCGCCAGCGGACTGGAAGGGCTGGGCACGCTGCTGGCCGAATATCATGAAGCCACGCACCATCTCGCGCACACGGCGACGCCAGATGGTTTGCAGCGACTGGAACGGTTGCAGCACGATCTGGAAGCGCGGGATGGCTGGCGCTGGCAACAACGAGTCGAAACGGTCATCAGCCGGTTGCAATTGCCGGCGGATATACCGCTGGCGGAACTGTCCGGCGGCTGGCGGCGCCGGGTGCTGTTAGGCCGGGCGCTGGTCGGCGAGCCGGAGGTGCTGCTGCTGGACGAGCCGACCAATCATCTTGATCTGGAAACCATTCAGTGGCTGGAAGACGAGTTACTGGAATTTCGCGGCGGGTTGCTGTTCGTCACCCATGACCGGGCGTTGTTGCAACGGCTGGCGACCCGGTTGCTGGAACTGGATCGCGGAATGCTGACCTCCTGGCCCGGCAATTACGCGGCGTTTGTCGAGAAAAAAGCCGCGGCGCTGGACATTGAAGATCGTCATAACGCCAAATTTGACAAGACGCTGGCGCAAGAGGAGGTGTGGATTCGCCAAGGCGTCGAGGCGCGGCGTACCCGCAATGAAGGCCGGGTGCGAGCGCTGCTGGCCCTGCGCGAGGAACGTCGCCAGCGCCGTGCGATGGCCGGCAAGGCCCGCATCGCGCTGGAGCAGGCGGACACCTCCGGCAAACGGGTGATCGAGGCGAAAAAGCTCTGTTATGGGTGGCAGGATGAACCGCTGATCCGCGATTTTTCCGTGCGCATTCTGCGCGGCGACCGGATCGGGCTAATCGGCCCCAACGGCTCAGGCAAGACCACGCTGCTGAATCTGTTGCTGGGACGCTTGACCCCGGATGCCGGTCAGGTGCGGCTGGGCACCAAGCTGGAAATCGCTTATTTCGATCAGTTGCGCGAGCGGCTGGACCCGGAACAGACCGTGCTGGACAGTGTGGCCGGGGGGCGGGAAACCGTTGAAATCAACGGACAGCGTCGGCACATCATCGGCTACCTGGGTGATTTTCTGTTCACCGCTCAGCGGGCGCGGTCCCCGATCAAGTCGCTGTCGGGCGGTGAACGTAACCGCTTGCTGTTGGCTCGCCTGTTCAGTCAGCCCGCCAATCTGCTGGTGATGGACGAACCGACCAATGACCTCGATCTGGAAACCCTGGAACTGCTGGAAGAATTGCTGCTGAACTATGCCGGCACCCTGCTGCTGGTCAGCCATGACCGGGCGTTTCTGGATAATGTGGTGACCAGTTGCCTGGTGTTCGAGGGCAACGGGCGGATTCAGGACTATGTCGGCGGTTATAGCGACTGGCTGCGCCAGCGACCTGCGCCAGAACTGGTTTTCGCCACCAAGCCTAAATCGCCGCTCCCGCCGGCCATGAAATTGCCCCGGTCCGAAGTATCCGGCAGGCTGGGTTATAATGAGCGGCGGGAACTGGAGCAGTTGCCGGCGCAAATTGAGAAACTGGAACAGCGGCAACAAGCGCTGCACGCCATGACTGCCGATCCGGAGTTTTATAAACAGGAACCGGCAGCGATGGCCCTGAAACTGGCAGAATTACAGGCGCTGGAAGCAGAATCAGCGACGGCTTATCAGCGCTGGGAGGAGTTGGAAAATCGCAGTGGGGCGAAATAAGCTACTTGGCAGTTAATGCCGCCCGCATCCGTTCCAAACCTTCCATCAGCGTAGCGCGGGGACAACCAAAATTCAGCCGGATAAATCCCTCGCCACCCGGTCCAAACGTCGCCCCATCATTCATGGCTACTCCGGCGTTTCGGACAAAAAATTCATGCGGATTCCCGGTAATTCCAGCCTCCCGACAATCCAGCCACGCCAGATAAGTCGCTTCCGGCTTAGTCATGCGAACGCCGGGCAAATAGCGATCAACATAATCCACCAGAACGTCCCGATTAGCTGCCAAATACGGCAATAATTGCTGGAGCCAGTCGCCGCCGTGCTGATAGGCGGCGACTGCTGCGGTCAAAGCGAGTACGTTGACATCCGGCACAATGCCACGCATGGCGTTTTTAACGCACTGTCGCAATTCAGGATTCTGAATAATGGCAAAACTGGCCCCCAGTCCGGCAATGTTGAACGTCTTGCTCGGAGCCATCAGGGTGATGCAGCGTTGCGCAATCTCCAGGGACAAAGTGGCGAAAGGAATATGCCGCTGTCCATCCAGCAGTAAATCGCAGTGAATCTCATCGGAACAAATCACCAGATCATGTTGCTCACAAATAGCCGCCAGTTGAGTTAATTCATGGATACCGAATGAGCGCCCGACCGGGTTATGCGGGTGGCAAAGCATGAACAGCCGGGTGTCTGAACGGATAACATCAGCAAGTGCAGCATCGTCGAAGGTGTAATAAAGCCGTCCATCGCGATATTCAGCGGTCAATTCAGCCATGAGTAACTGCCGATCCTGATGAGTCGGCGCACTGAGAAATGGCGGATAGACCGGGGTTTGCACCAGTACGGCGTCGCCGGGTTCGCCGACTGCCCGGCATACCACATTCAATCCACAAACCAGCCCCGGCAGATAGATGATCTGTTCCGGCGTCACAGTCCAGCGATAAAGATCAGCCATCCTGGCGCAAAGAGTTTCCGTCAATTCATCTGGCGGCGCACCATAGCCAAAGATCCCGTGCGCTATTCGGTCATGCAGCGCCGTTAGCACGGGTTCCGGAGCGGCAAAATCCATATCGGCTACCCACAGCGGTAGCGCAGCGCCGTAGCGCTGCCATTTCAGACTGTCCGTGTCGTGACGGACCGGCAGAGTGTCAAAGTTGTAATCCATGATGGCTGGAAAACGTAAAAACCCGGCAATGCCGGGTTTGGTAAGAGAAGGCGGGGAGTAACGTCATTCAGAATCCCGCTCGTATTGAAACCGGATCGTGATCGGAAATTAGCGCGCAACCGTGACCATAATAGTGCTGCAAGGTCTGCCAGACTTCAAAGACGTATTGGTGAGAGCTGTCGAGGGTAGTCGGTGGTGGAGATTCATTGATGCCGATAGGGTCAAATACCGCCAAGGTGTTGCCTGGCGTCGGCAATTGGCCGGCTTCCAGCAGGGCCACCGCTTGATGAGCATAGTCGCCGCTGGTTTGCTCGCCAACGCCGATGCGGTAAAGCCGGAAGTTTTTCATCCGCGCCATACGCGGTAGATAGTGAAGAAGACGAAGAGCCGGGTCGTTAGCCGGAGTCGCCGCGCCGTTGTTTAGGCCGAAATCGGTGTAAACCGTATCAATCCGGCGCAGTTCTTTGGCTTTGTCGGGATCAATGCTTTCAAACTGCTGGGCGATTTGCTGCAAGACGCTGGACATGAAACTTTACCTCGCTCGACCACAGGATTGTGGCCGACAGATTGCTTATAGAGGCAGAGCGCACACCGCGCAGAGGCGGATTCAAGCCGGGCGGGCTTTAGTAAACGGGGAAAATCGGTGAAACTCCGGCTTGAACGGGGTTAATTGTAGCATTCTAAAGAGCAGTTGCGCCCGGCAATGCAAAAAATATTTCGCATTGTGCAATTGCACAAAAAAAGCCCCGCGGGGCCGGGCTTCAAATTGGGCGAAGCGGCATTCAGGCAGACGGTGGATTGGCCTTGACGACCGCATCTTCAACCCGCTTTTGCAGATCACCGTTTTTCAGCAATTCCAGCGTAATATCACAGCCGCCAATTAACTCACCGCCGACATAAATTTGCGGAAAAGTCGGCCAGTCAGCATAGCGCGGCAGGTTGTCGAAAATTTCCGGGTCTTCCAGCACATTGACGTAGGCAAAGGGCTGGCCGGTCGCCGTCAGCGCCTGGACGGCCCGTTGCGAGAAGCCACAACGCGGTGCTTCGGGCGAACCCTTCATATAAATCACCACCGGATTGGTTTGGACCTGATTTTTGATGCGATCCAGAACGTCCATCAACTTCACCTCAACAAGAGCAACGATTCAGGCAATGACCCGCGATCCCGGGTCGACGTTCAATTGCAGCCACAATTCTAGCAGCGCGGCGTGCCACAGCTTGCTGCCCAGCAACCGGGTCAAATGCGCTTCCGGTTCAGCCAGTAATCGATCCAGATAGGCCCGCTGAAACAGACCGCGTTCCCGGCAAGCACGGGAATTGACGATGTCGCGCATGAACTCCAGAAAGTCGCCGCGCACGAACTTGAGCGCCGGCACCGGGAAATAGCCCTTAGGCCGGTCGATCACCGCAGCAGGCAACAAATCACGCGCGATCTTTTTCAGAACATCCTTGCCGCCACCACCGATTTTCAGGTGCAGCGGCAGCTGCATCGCCAGTTCCACCAGTTCGTGATCCAGGAACGGCACGCGCGCCTCCAGCCCCCAAGCCATCGTCATGTTGTCTACCCGCTTGACCGGGTCATCGACAATCAGCGTGGTCACGTCCAGCCGCAGCACCTGATCGAGATAGTCTTGGGCGCCGGGCTCCGCCAGTCGGGCGGCAATGAGGTCAGCGGTATAGTCCGGGCCATGCCAGGCCGGCCCTACCGTGTCCAGAAACTCGGCATGATCGCGGTCGAAGTAATGCCGCCGGAACCGCTCCACCGCGTTGCCTGTCTCGGCGGCCATGCGCGGATACCAAAAATAGCCACCGAACACTTCATCCGCGCCCTGGCCGCTCTGCACCACCTTGACCGCCTGGGAAACTCGCTCGGCCAGCAGGAAAAATGCCACCGCATCCTGCCCGACCATCGGCTCGGCCATACAGGTGACGGCTTCCGGCAGGCGCTTGAGGACATCGCCGTTGGGAATCAGATATTGGTGATGACGGGTCTGGTAGCGGGCCACCACCTGATCGGAATACTCGAACTCGCTGCCCTTTTCCTCCGGCTGATCCTCGAAACCGACCGAAAAGGTGCGTAAATCGTGAACGCCGGTCTCGGCCAGCAAGGCCACCAGCAGGCTGGAATCCAGTCCCCCGGACAGCAAGACCCCCACGGGCACGTCAGCCACGTCCAGTCGCCGCCGCACCGCCAGCCGCAGCGCCGCATGAACCGCCTCAATCCATTCCGCTTCAGTACGCGGTTCTGCTGGCCGCATCGCCTGCAACCGCCAGTAAACCCGGCTACGCTCATGGCCCTGTGCGTCAATCGTCAGTGTCGTGGCTGGAGCCAGTTTGCGAATGCCCTGCAGCAAGGTGCGCGGGGCGGGAATCACGGCGTGGAGGGTGAGTTGATGATGCAACGCCACCGGATCAAGGGTGGTATCCACGTCTGGAGCGGCCAGCAGCGCCTGGCTATTGGAAGCAAAGCGGAAAATGTACGGGGTGCGACTGTAATACAGCGGTTTGATGCCCAACCGGTCACGGGCCAAAAACAGGTGGCGTTCGCGCTGATTCCACAGCGCAAAGGCGAACATCCCGATCAGATGTTCGACGCATTGCTCGCCCCATTCAGCATAGGCTTTGAGAATGACTTCGGTATCGCCACCGGAGAAAAACGGGTAGCCCTTATCTAGCAGCTCACTGCGCAGTTCCCGGTAATTGTAGATCGCGCCATTAAACACCAGCGCCAATCCCAGTTCAGCGTCGACCATTGGTTGATTGGAACGGTCACTGAGGTCAATCACCGACAACCGGCGATGGCCGAGCAGCAGGGGGCCGTCAGTCCAGGTTCCTTCATGATCGGGACCGCGCCGGGCGAGGCGCTGCAACATCCGCTCCATCAAGGCCCAATCAGGCTGGCCGCCATCAAAATGCAATTCGCCGCTAATACCGCACATAACGGGTCGCCTTCAGGACAGGGCAGAGGAACTAGAATTTCAGATTAGCGGCATTGACCGGC
This sequence comes from uncultured Candidatus Competibacteraceae bacterium, assembly GCA_903879705.1. Lineage (GTDB taxonomy): Bacteria > Pseudomonadota > Gammaproteobacteria > Competibacterales > Competibacteraceae > RXIV01. The sequence goes on from CAIRMO010000054.1 coordinate 43,867, forward strand.
GGACGCACCCCGGGGGCGCTGCGAGCCACCGAGATCGCCCGGTTATAAACCAGCGCGCTGGGGACAGTGCCGCTCAGAGTGACTACGCCCTGCTCCGCATTAACCGTGATGCTGGCGGCAGCCAGTTGCGGGTCCTGCTGGAAAGCACCCTTGATGGCGGAGACGATGTCGGAATCGCTGACGTTGGCACCGCCACGTCCGCCGTCGCTGGAGCGGGTCGCACTGGAACTGCTGTCGCTGTCGCCGCCGAGAGTAGCGCAGCCGGCGGCAGCCAGAGCAGCGACCAGGAGCGCGGGGATCATAAGATTGCGGGTCTTCATCGGGACGGTCTCCGTAAGGTTGAAAGAGGGTAGCGCCAAGCGGTGTCGAACCGATCCGGTGCGAGGCAGCGAAAGAACATCATACCGCTACCGTTCGTAACCCACCCTGCAAAGTGCTTGGTTTTACCGTTGCATCAACCATGACATTTTATTCCACGGTTGATTTCCTGTTTCAACGAGGCCGGTTTCACCAAGGTTGTTAAATCCTAGCCAGCGCCTTCCTCTCCACAGGCGTTACTTCCCGCCCAACTGGCGGTAGATTCCTGAGAACGAGTAAAATTATATGTTTAACGACTAGGAAGTCAACAATTTCTATCAGGGCTAATGGCCTATGAACTGAGTTTAATGACGTATGGAATGCACTGTTGTAGCCTATTATGAGATAAAAATTTCAATAGCTGAAAACCTCGCGCTGACTGGCGGTCTGTGAAACTTGACGTGGTCGCCGGACTTCAACTGGTGCTAAACTCAGCACGGATTCCAATTCAATCACCGTTGCATAAATCATGGTCTTTTATTCCATGACTCGCTTCTTGCTTCTACGAGGTTGCCCAAGGGTACGGCTTGGTTTTCGCCACTCAACTCCCTACGGGTGGGGAGCTTTACGCCGATGAGGCGACCGCATGCTCCCCCAGGTCTCACACCCTCTCTGCAAGCGTTACTTCCCGTCCAATTGGCGGTAGGTTCCTGAGAACAGAGGAGATTTTTTGATGAAATTCCAGGAAAGTCGACAAAATTTTCAGTAGCTGTTAACCCAACATTCAATCACCCCCACCCGATCAATGGAGCGACACCCATGGTTCATCTGTTACCCGAACTGCCCTACGCCAAGAATGCGCTGGAGCCGCATATTTCGGCGGAAACGCTGGAATATCACTACGGCAAGCACCACCAGACCTATGTGACCAACCTGAATAATCTGATTAAAGGCACCGAGTTCGAGAATCTGTCGCTCGAAGAAATCGTGCTGAAATCGTCCGGCGGCGTGTTCAACAACGCCGCGCAGGTCTGGAATCACACCTTCTACTGGCATGGCCTCAAGCCCAACGGCGGCGGCGAACCGACTGGAGCGCTGGCGGCGGCGATCAACCAGAAGTTCAGCTCGTTCGCGGCGTTCAAGGAAGAATTCGCCAAGGTCGCAGTCGGCACCTTCGGTTCCGGCTGGGGCTGGCTGGTTAAGAACCCGGATGGCTCCATCGAATTGTTCAGCACCTCCAACGCCGGCACTCCGGCCACCACTGGCAAGAAAGCGCTGCTGACCTGTGATGTATGGGAACACGCCTATTACATCGATTACCGCAATCTGCGGCCCAAGTACGTTGAGGCGTTCTGGAATCTGGTCAACTGGGATTTTGTTGCCCAGCAATACGCCTGAACGGATCAAGCCCCACCCGCCGGCGCTTCATCCTGCCGGCGGTTCCCGGTTCAGTAGCGCCACAATCGCCTCAGCCGCCTCCTGACTGGCATCGCGGCATAATTTGCCATGCAATGCCGCAAACTCCGCCATCATCGCCTCACGCGCAGCGCCATCCTCCAGCCAGCGCAACACTGCCGGTCCCAGATTTGCCACCGTCGCCGCATCCTGAATAAATTCTGGAACCAGTTCGCGCCCGGCCAGCAGATTCGGCAGGGCAAAATGGGGAATGCTGACCAATCGCCGGGCGATCCAGGCCGTCAGCGGCGCGACCCGATAGGCCACCACCATGGGCCGCTTGAGCAACATCGCCTCCAAGGTGGCGGTTCCCGAAGCCAGCAACACCACATCAGCCGCTGTCATCGCTTCGCGGGAATGGCCTTGCAACAGAATCAACGGCAGGTTCGGGGCTTGTTCAGAACGCATCGTCTCCAGCAGATCATGCAGTTGGGGCGTCGCTGCTGGTAGCAGAAAATGCAGATCGGGCCGTTGGACATGGAGCCATTGGGCGGTTTCCAGAAACAGCGGCCCCAGGCGCTTGACCTCACCGACTCGACTTCCCGGCAACAAGGCTACGATTCGGGCATTGGCGGGCAAGGACAGCTTCAGCGCCTGTCGGGCCAAAGCCGGATCGCTGTTCATGGGAATCGCATCGGCCAGCGGATGACCGACGTACCGCACCTGGACGCCGCGATCTTGATAAAAGCGGGCTTCGAACGGCAACAGGGTCAGGATCAAATCCACCGAACGGGCGATCTTGCGCACCCGCCACGGTCGCCACGCCCACACCGAGGGACTGACATAGTGGACGGTCGGGATGCCGTGAACATGTAACCGGCGTTCCAGACCGAGGTTGAAATCCGGGGCATCGATTCCGATCAACACTGCCGGCGGATCGGCCAGAAAATGGCGGTAGAGTTGCCGGCGAATGCGCAGCAGTTCAGGGAGATGGCGCAACACTTCCACCAGCCCCATCACCGCCAGCCGCTCCAGCGGAACCTGGCTTTGCAGTCCTTGCGCGATCATCGCCGGACCGCCAACGCCGCTGAATCGGGCGTGTGGATAACGGGATTGCAAAGCGGCGATCAGCGGAGCGCCCAGCAGATCGCCGGACAGTTCACCAGCGACCAGGGCAATGTGCATCTTTGCTACCTTCCGCCTTCTAACGCCTGAATGAAGCCGCGCTGTGAAGCAGCATCAGCTTGAATGAATTGTTATAGTCCCGCTAATGTATAAACTAACTCAGATATTAAGCAACAGATTGATCTTGCTAAAATATTCTGAAATTGGCTGTTCGGGATGTGGGGATCACTATTAGCGAGACTATGAAATGTTGTATCACCGGAATCGCATTCCTTTCTAATGACGCGATATAGGAATCCGATCTGAGTTGTGGAATAATATGCTATAATGCCAAATCAATTTACCACATTTCTGGAGTAAAAGTCATGACAACACTTGAAGATTTCATTGATGTTCCTGAGTGTTTGGAAGCGAGAAGATCGCTTGTGGTCAAGATGTTTTTGATGAACTTTGAAACAAAAGATATTTGTGAATTATTAAATGTGTCCGATGCTTTTGTAAGCAAATGGAAGATTATTTATGAGAATCAAGGCGCAAGTGCGCTAGAACTAAAGTACAAAGGAGGAACCAGTTTTCTAACAGAAATCCAGCGACAAGCAATTCTTATGCATTTGAGAATCCAGTCGCATTTTGATTTAAAA